>MFHJ01000053.1 GCA_001778545.1 Candidatus Giovannonibacteria bacterium RIFCSPHIGHO2_02_43_16 | reverse complement strand
ATGCCTTTCTGGTTTATATGGTTCCGGAATTTTCATATATTTATTTTTTCTATATTTCCATTAAGAAAAGTGGGCTGCATGGCAAAGATTTCTTCTTTAAAGCCTAGCTTGTTTATGCAATTTGGCTGTTTGTTTTAAAGTAAGCTCAGACTTATTTTGCGAGCGCCTTATTCGAATAATAATATTTCCTTCCTTGGGATTTGCCCACTCATCGCCGTTTCCTCCTTTCGAATAGATAATATCATGTTGGCTAATTGGCGCGGAGAGAATACAGCCCCTTGCTTTGAGTTGCTTCGCCAATCCTTCTAAATCCTCAACTCTTAATTTTATTTCGATCTCAAGCATTATTTTATCGGTACTTACAATATGTTCGACTATGTTCGACACCGAGTGTCGAACAGTTTACGCCAAGCTTTTCTTAATAAGTTCGGCGACTTCCTGAAGCTCCTGCTTTGGCGATTCATTCCTCGATCCTGGCCTATAAAGAAATTTTCTAGGCTCATATTCATAAATCCCCGCATCGCCAGTTTTTCTTGGTACTACATGAATATGCAGATGATCTATCGCTTGTCCAGCCATTTTACCTTCATTCCAAGCGATATTGAATCCCTCGGCTTGAAAGGTCTTTCGAAGACCATTTTTCAGTCGGATAACAAAGTCACTAAGCGCTTTCAATTCACCGTCAGACAATTGGTCAATTTTTGAAACATGCCTCGCGGAGCAAACCAACGTGTGACCTGGAACAATGGGGATATTAGTAGGAAATGCCATAACCAAATCGTCTTTATAGATTTTTATGGGTTGTATATTATTGTCATCACAGAATGGGCAGGTCATATTATTTTTTCGCTAAATTCTTCTGATGTTCCTCCGTATTCAGCATCCCGCATTTTTTATATTTCTTCCCGCTCCCGCACGGGCAGGGATCGTTGCGTCCGACTTCGTTTTTGTTGGACGGTGGCGCGATTATTTGGACTTCGTGTTTTTTCTCGCCCGGATGCGTATGTTCTCCCAAATGTAAAATCGAATTTGAAAAATTGGCACTCATCGATCCTTCGAGCTCTCTGAAAAGCCGAATCGCTTCGTTTTTATATTCAACCAAGGGATCGCGCTGGCCGTAGGCGCGCAGGCGCACCGATGAGCGGGTATACTCCATAAGTTCCAAATGCTCCATCCATAAAAGATCGATTGTGCGCAAGAGATAAGTCCGCAAGGTTGGCAGAAAAGAATCCTTGAGCTCCTCCTCTTTTTTAGCGAGAATTTCATCCGTAACTTCTTCGCCCAAATATGTCTTATAAATTTCTTTAAATTCTTCATCCGAGCTATATAAAACTTTCTTGCGCCTTTCATAAACCGATTTTCTCTGCTTATTCATAACGTCGTCATATTCGAGAAGGTGCTTCCTCGCGTCGAAGTTGAGGCCTTCTATCTTTCCCTGCGCGGACTCAATCGCGTTCGAAACTAATTTATGCTCCAAGGGCTCATCCTCCGGAATCCCGAACGAGCCCATCATGTTTTTAATTTTCTCCGAGCCGAAAATCCTCATTAAATCGTCTTCAAGCGAGACAAAAAATTGGCTCTCGCCCGGGTCTCCCTGCCTGCCTGATCGACCGCGAAGCTGGTTATCAATCCTTCGCGCCTCGTGCCGCTCTGTTCCTAAAACGTAGAGCCCGCCGGCTTCTTTTACTTTCTCGGATTCCACTGTTGAAAACGGATTTCCTCCCAATATAATATCGACTCCTCTTCCGGCAATATTGGTCGCTAGAGTCACCCTTCCCTTTTTTCCGGCCTGCGCGATAATCTCGGCTTCCTGCTCGTGATTTTTCGCGTTTAGGAGTTCATGCGGGACGCCTTCTCGCTTTAATATAGCGGATAGGCGTTCGTTTTTTTCGATCGAAACAGTCCCTATCAAAACCGGCTGTCCTTTCTCATGCCGCGCTTTGACTTCCCGAGCTACAGCTTTAAATTTCCCAGCTTCCGTCTGAAAAACTTTATCCTCCATATCTAGGCGCACCATGGGCCGGTTCGTCGGGATTTCAGCCGCTTCCAAATTATATACTTTATGAAATTCTTCCGCGGAGGTCGAAGCTGTCCCAGTCATTCCGGACAATTTTTTATATAACCTGAAATAATTCTGGAAGGTAATCGTCGCGAGAGTGCGGGATTCCTGCTGAACCCTAACTCCTTCTTTAGCCTCGATCGCCTGATGAAGTCCGTCCGACCACCTTCGCCCCGGCATTAATCGCCCCGTAAATTCATCCACGATTATTACCTCCCCTCCTTTGACGACATAATTTATATCGCGCTCAAAAAGCGCTTGCGCGCGGAGCGCCTGTTCCAAATGGTGAACGTAGCGCATGCCGCGCTCCGTATAAAGATCTTTAATTCCTAAAATACTTTCAATTTTTTCGATACCTGCTTCCGTCAAAGTCGCGGCTTTTTGTTTTTCGTCAACTTTATAATCTTCTTCTTTTTTCAGGCGCGGGACGATCTTGGAGAAAATTTTATAGAGCTCTCCGGATTCCGCGTCAGGCATTGAGATGATGAGCGGGGTTCTCGCTTCGTCGATTAAAATCGAATCAACCTCGTCGACAATCGCAAAGTTATGACCGCGCTGGGAGACTTGGCTTTCCGTGTACGCCATATTATCTCGGAGATAATCAAATCCAAATTCATTGTTAGTCCCATACGTTATATCCGCGGCGTACGCTTCGCGCCTCGTTACTGGCCGCAAAAACTCGTGCACGACCTTAAAAGAACCGAGCTGGTCGCGTTCCTTATCTTCTTCTTTATTCGCTTCGTGAGCGGGGTCATATAGAAAACTCGCGTCATGATTAAGGACGCCGGTTTTGAGCCCCAGCGCGTTATAAATCTCCCCCATCCATACGGCGTCGCGCCGCGATAGATAATCGTTCACGGTCACAATATGCACTCCTTCGCCGGAAATCGCGTTCAGATACGCGGACAGAGTCGCAACAAGGGTTTTTCCTTCCCCGGTCTTCATTTCCGCGATTTTCCCCTGATGCAAAACGATGCCGCCCATCAGCTGGACGTCGTAATGGCGCTGGCCGAGGGTCCTTTTTGATGCTTCGCGAACAGCCGCGAATGCTTCCGGAAGCAAATCGTCCAAACTCGCGCCATCCGCGATGCGCTTTCTAAATTCTCCAGTTTTATTTTTTAATTCTTCAGTTGAAAGTTTCTCAAACTCTAGCTCAAGCGAGTTTATCTGTTCAACGATCGGCTGTAATTTCTTGATATCTGCCTCCCCGGAAATCCCAAAAAATTTTGTTAAAATGCCCATAATTTGCTAATGATAATACAAAAAGCCGCCGCAGTAAATGACCTGCGACGGACTCTTCGTGCGAAACGAGATTGCATTGTTACCGCTTCTTGCGGGATTTCACAGACTTAAGTCCACGATAATTTGCGGCCATCTGCACCTCATACGACAATCGCTTGTAAAACTCCTGAAGCGCTCTCCCTTCTAAGCTTCCGCGCGGTTTTGACGCTACTCGTTTTACCTTTTGTTTCAATTTTAGTTCCTCCTTTCGAACTCTCACTTTAAAAATAACATCTTAAGAAAATATTTTCAAGGCCTGCCTGCCGGCAGGCAGGTGTGGATAAATTATTTTCTTCTTATCCAGCGGTATAAATTTCCGGCGCCGCGCGCAAGGCGAGTAATGTGCGCATAATCTTTTAATTTGCGAGCGACACGCAAAAATTGCGAAGCGCGCTTGTTTTTATAATCGCTGATTTCGCGGAGAATCTCATCCTTCGCTTCGTCAATTGCCGTTTCTAAACTCTCCGCTATTGCTTTGGCGTAAAGCGTCCTCTTTACGCGCGGAAGCACTAAATTCACTTCGCATTTCCAAATTCTCCCTTCTTCGTGATGCTCCGTGATTTTCGCAAGTTCTATTTCAAGAAAGTGATCGGCGGGCAATTCGGATCCAACCCTTTTTTCCACTGGCGAGAGCAGTTTCCCCTCAGCCATTAATCTTAAACCCTCGGTTAATTTGAAGCCTGTAGTTTTAATTTTTATTTGCATAAGATTTTAATGGCCTGGAATAGGCTAACTCCGTGACTACGTCATTTAGTGAGTGCCAGTATTCCAGGCCATGTATATTATAACGTATAAAAGGTAATCTTGTTACAAAAACACAAAACCCCCGATCGAAATCGGAGGCGTTGTGAGACGTAGTTTGAATCCGCCTGAGGCGGACACTCACTGCCAGCAGTATAGCAAATACGCTAAAAAAGTCAACTATCTCCCCGTTCTTTTGGACAACATCGCGAGAGTTTTTAAGATAATCTTCAGTTCCATCAGAAGCGTCCGGTGCTTTATATAGTATAGGTCGTAGCGAAGTTTTTCCTTGGCCTCATGGGCAAATGCCCGATTTTCCATATTGATTTGCGCCCATCCAGTAAGACCGGGGCGAACAAGCAGGCGCAATTCGTAAAACGGGACTTCTTTCTTCAATATTTCCACGAACTCCGGCCGCTCTGGGCGCGGACCTATAAGACTCATCTCTCCCTTCAAAACGTTTTTAATTTGGGGCAATTCGTCGAGATAGCTCTTGCGCAAAAACCTTCCAACTTTTGTATAGATGTGGTCTCCTTCCTCCCCCCATCCAACTGTTTCGTCAACAGAAATGCGATGCGTAGAGCGGAACTTCCATAACATAAAGTGCTTCCCGTCTTTGCCGACTCGCTTTTGTTTGAAAAAAATAGGCCCTGGAGACTCAATTTTGACGGCAAGGGCGATAAATGGCAGCAATATGAGCGTGAGCGCGGCAAGGACAACGGATAATACGATGTCGATAATCCTTTTGATCGCAACGAAAAGAATTTTATTGGAATTAGCAGTTTTTTCTCTTAAAATCCTCGCCTCCTCCACAGAACTTAGGACTATGCTTGTCATATATATGCGTTTATATACTACTTAAAACTATGCCGAGCCTGGCATAGTTTCGCCTTACTTGGGTTTTTTACCGGCCATTATCTCCTTTATAAAAGCTTCCCCTTGGTCCTTGAATTTAGGCTCGAGCGCAATCGCCTTTCTGATCTCGGCTATGGCTAAATCCGGCCTGCCCGCATCATAATAAGTAGCGGCCAGATTTATTAAAAGCTGGATGTCGTTCGGGGCAAGTTTTATCGCCTCCATATACAATTCTCCAGCCAGGGTGAAATTTTTCCTGCTGACGGCAATACTACCCCAATTCTTTAGATCTTCGGCGGACGCCATACCGGAATCCAAAGCGCGGCTGATCTCGTCTCGCGCCAGATCATTTTTGCCGGCGTAAACCTCAAACGAAATCAAATTTTTAACGGCGTCCGCGTAAGTCCGGTCCAGATCCGCAGCCGTTTTCGCAAGTTCAATTGCCTTATCAAAATTTTGCTGTTGGATATAGTGCTGTGCCACAAGAAAAATAATCTGCTGTTTTTTTGGAGAAAGCTCTTGAGCTTTCTTGAACGCTTCGAAAGCCTCCGCGCTCCTGCCGGCCGCGTCGTAAACGGAGCCCAGGAAAAGCGCGGACCTCGCGTCAAGCGGCGAATCTTCCGTTTGCAGTTTTGCCTCTCTGATTGCTTCATCCAAGCTGGATTTTCTAATCGCTTCTGGAATTTCCTGACGAGAGGCGATAAGAGTCGCGAAATAGGAATATTGTTCCCTTGCTTCTCTCCTTCCGAGAGGCGACAAATCTATCGCGCGCTTGAATTCGTTTTGGGCTTCCTCGAAATTCCCGCTATTAGCGCTACTCAAGGCCGATAAAAGGGATGCATTCGCGAGAATCGGCTTTATATTAAACACGTAGATCGAGGAGAGAAGCGCTATAAAAATCGCCGCCGACCATACGTATTGGGCACCTTGAGAAAATTTCAGCGTCAGCGCCTGAGTCGCGTTGTCTTTGGCAACGAGAAAATTTAGGTAAGCTAGGATGGCAAAAATCAGGATATACGAGGTTAATTGGTCGAATACGAAAAGATTTTGGAAAAAATATCCGGCAAGAAATCCGCCGAAAACCGAGAGTTCGATATTTGATGTTTTACCCGCCGAAAATTTTTTAAAAAGAAGCCAGATTGAACTCGCGAAAATTCCCAAATACGAGATGAGCCCAAGAATGCCTCCCTGAATAAGCCAGTCGAAAACGGCATTATGAGCGCGGTCGAACCAAGGTTCGCGGGACCAAAGGCGCGGGTCATAATGTTTAGAAAATACTACCGCGAAATTTTCCGGGCCCCACCCTAAGATTGGGCGCTCTTTGAAAGCCTTAAAAGACATGCTCCATATATGGAATCGCGCCTGGGCATCGTCGCTTGCTATCGATATATTTCGGACCCTGGCGAGAGTAGTGCTCTCGGTTATAAATTTAGAGTCTTTGGCAAAATAAAAAATAAAAGCCAGCGCGACCATAAGAGTTATCGCCCCGTATGAAAAATTGCGCCACCTTTTGTCTCCGGCGGAAAAACTGAAAACAATAGCTGACAGAAATAGCCCGCCGAATAAACCCAAAACGGCACCGCGGGTCGCGGTTTGATATACGAAGAAGATATCAAATAAAAATAAAGCGGCGTATAAAATCCGCCACGCATTTTTCTGCGATTTGAGAAAATAATAAAGAGCCAAAAAAACATGGAAGAGCATGTATACGGCGAGATACGTGGCATTTCCCAAAGTCGCGTCGATGCGCGTGCCGCCTTGGTGTATTTCGTTAACTCCTGCGAGCTGAAAAATCGCGTATCCGCCCACAAACAAACTCGCGATGAATGAAACATGAAAAAATCTCCACCAATCTTTTTCAGTTCGGTTAATACCAACTAAAACTAAGAAATACATCAAAAGATGGAGATGTCCAAGAAGGCCCTCCATCCGTTCAAAATTGGACCAAAATGATCTTGAAACGTCCGCGCCAAAAATTGTCGCGAGCGTTAAAACCGCAACCGATGCCAAGACGAAATAAAAAATCAATGACCGCTTCGGCAAATAGCTTTTATCCCGCAAAAACAAAACAACCCAAGACGCAAAAATTATTTCGATTATTATCCGGAATATAAAATTCTTGCCGGTTATAAACGGAAAAAACATCCCCTGGAACACAACGAGGGGCAAAAACAAGATGACATATGTTCCAATCTTGATTGCAACAGCCAAAAACCGGTTTAACTGCATCATTTAAAGATACTTTGAGGGCGAGAGAAAATCAATTTATTGAGCCATCAATTCCTGCAGTTTTGCGAGTGTCAGAGGTCCGACACGGCCAACTTGCGCAATGCCATATTTTGCCTGGAAGCGGCGTACCGCGGCCCTTGTCAGAGAGCCATAGTAGCCAGAAACTATTCCCTCCGGATAGATCGCGCTGTCTTTCGCAAGAAATTCCTGCAAGGCGCGCACATCATCCCCGCTCATTCCCATTTGAAGCTCACGCGAGAGCGCGGAAGAAGATGGCCCAGCGGGGGCAGGCGTTGGAGCGGGGGCTTGGCCCGATCCAAAAACTTCAACCAATTTCGCGCGCGTCATTTCTCCTACCCTGCCAACTTGAGGCAGGCCGTATTTAGCCTGAAAGCGCCTGACCGCGGCTTGCGTAAGCCCACCGAAGTATCCCGTAACCATGCCTTCCGGGTAAATAGACGCGTCGGATGCAAGAAGCGCCTGCAGTTGCGTTACATCATCCCCAGTAGAACCAAGGGCCAAATCGCGTGTAAAAGATATAGGTGAGGGAGAGGGGGCAGGCGCTGGAGCAGGCGCAGGGGTTGTAGAAGGAGCCGATGTCGGCGCTGGCGCAGAAGAACCTCCGCCACCGCCGCCTCCTCCGCCTCCTCCACCACCACCTCCTCCGCCGCTACTACCGGAGCTCCCGCCACCCGTAATGCCGCCTCCGCCACCGGAACTGCACGTTCCCGACGGAGTAACGGTAAGTGTAACCGAACTACCTCCCGCCGGCGCTTGATAGACAAGGCGGGATTGCGAGGACGTGCACTCCACCTGCACGCTCTGATCATTCGCTAAATTCCTACGGTCCGAAGAACGCAATTTAACTCCTTGATTGGAGTCCAGCAGAAAGACAAAATTGTTGCTATTGATTGTAAGCGTGTTGAAACTCGAATCAGTTTCAAGCGTATACGAATCTGAACCTAGCGATAATGTAATGTTATCAGACACTGTCACCGCTAACGCGGCGAACGGCACAGAAAAACTCAATAATGAGAGAAAAAATATTTTTTTCATAGGAAGTTATGAGCAGGTAATCCCGCCGACTGCTTGCGCTTGTCCCGTAACAAACCATTTGGTGCCGTTGGAGCGGACTTCAACCCAATCGCCAGCGGTATCAGCCGTTTGGACGAACGCGATTGTGGCCTCGTCCGTACACAGCACCAGAGTGCTGTTCACATCAATCGGACCATTAAGGATAGCTGTCGGGGCAATTACAGTCTGATTCGTATCGGCAACTGCGGCACTCACTACAAACCTGTACCAAACGCCGCTGGTACCGGCGATCGCGGGAAGCGTCAAATCCACACCTGCAGTCCCAATAAAGAATGTCGTGCCTGACTGCGCGGCGGTCAGAGTCGTATCCGTGGTTGGCGATGAGGTCGCTATGCGATTAAGAACGGCGGCTCCGCTCATGTCGATTACGCCATTGGTAGCGTTGGAAATAGTCTCGCTGTTTTGCAAACGAATGTCGGCTGTGGCATAGCTTACCGTCAGATAACTGTCGATTGCCGCGCCAAACAAGTCCAGGCCGTAATTGAATTGAGAACCAACAGTTGAGTTTAAGTACCGAACAGTGTAAGCAGCGCCGGCATCAACTGCCTCTGTATCGCCGCCAAGCACGGCAATAAACGCGCCGTCCGGAAGAGTCGTATCGCCGACATCTTCCCCAATTTCACCAATAACAGCGCCTTGCGGGTGGTCGGAGGGAGAACTATCGGCAAGATTATACTTGCCA
>MFHJ01000052.1 GCA_001778545.1 Candidatus Giovannonibacteria bacterium RIFCSPHIGHO2_02_43_16 | reverse complement strand
GAGACAGGTTGGTCTCCTATCTACTGCATCCGTTGATTATTGAGGGGGCTTCTCTCTAGTACGAGAGGACCGAGAGGAGGCGACCTCTGGTGTACCAGCTGTCCTGCCAAGGGCATCGCTGGGTAGCTATGTCGCTGAGTGATAAGCGCTGAAAGCATCTAAGCGCGAAGCACGCCCCAAGATTAGTAATCGTTTAGACTCGTGGGAGATTACCACGTTGATAGGCTCTAGGTGTAAGTCCTGTAAAGGATTTAGCCGAGGAGTACTAATAAGTCGAAATCCGCTCCGATTTAAGTGCTTTAAAATAATTTTTTGGTGGCCAGATTATTGAGAATCTGGTTCTGGTGATTTAAGGCGGTGGTCCCACCCGTTCCCATTCCGAACACGGTCGTGAAACGCCGTACTGCCGATGATACTCAAAAGGGAAAGTAGGTAGTCGCCAGAACTAGATTCTCAATTTATTTAGCCCGTCTTGACTATGGGTTTTTTATTTGGTATGGTGGGCAAAAGTTCACAATTCAGGTGATTTTATGGTTAGCCGCTTCCCGTGCTGCCTCCTTCAGCAAAGTCTCACGGGAAGATTGGCTGCAAACAGCGGCGCTCTGCTGTTTGCTCGGTCGGCGGTGGTAGGATGTAACCTTCGCCGACCCGATTTCAAGCGCCGGATCCCCCCCTGTGAGAACCGGCGCTTTTTTATTATAATTATCTTATGGCCTTATCCTGGGTATTTAAAAAACAGCTTAAGATTTTCATATTTTTGGCGGTTATTCTTTTCGCGATCGTCGGCGGGGTTATATATTATTTTCGGCCGGCGCCAAGTTGTTTTGATAATAAGCTGAACCAGAACGAGGAGCGTATCGATTGCGGAGGGGAGTGCGAAGCGTGCGTGATTGATCCGAAGAATTTGATTGTATCGTGGGCGCGGCCATTTGAAGTCACCCCAGGAATTTACGATGCCGCTGCCTTGATTGAAAATCCAAATCTGTACTATGGTTCACAGGAAATTGAATATACTTTTCTCCTATATTCGGACAACGTTCTTATTGCTTCGAAAGATGGGAAAACCTTTTTAAATCCCAGGGAAAAATTCATGATTTTTGAAAGTGGGATTTTGACTAAAGAACGCGTTGCGACGCGCGCAACAATCGAGATTAAGGAAGTCAAATGGAAAAAATTCGATAAGGAACGGGCGAATATTCTCGTTTCATCTAAAACTTTTGATAATGCGCCTAACGGACTTGTAAAAGTCGTTCTTCGCAACCAGACGCTTTTTTCTATAAAAAATGTTTTTGTCGCAGTTATCCTTAATGACTCAGCCGGAAATGCGATTGGAGTGAGTACCTCGAAAATTAACGAAATTTCAGCGGAGATGACGAAAGATGTCTATTTTACATGGCGCAGTCCAATTCAACTTGCGTCTTCGACGGAAGTATATTTGCGGACAAATCTGACGGAGTAAATGGCGAAAATTTTTACTAGGCCGAATATTGATATCATTCTCGTCGCGGCCATAATCCCGCTTTTTTTGGCCGGGCTTATAACTATGAAGGGACTTGGTAATTTGGACGCCACGGGAATTTTAGACGCAAATTATTATTTTAATCGGCAGGTGATCTGGATTTTGGCCGGGTTTTTTTTGTTTTTCCTGGCGTCCGCAGTGGACTGGAGAATTCTACGGAGCGGTTGGCTTCTACTTTTTTTATACACGGCCGGAATTTTAATTTTGATCGCGCTCTTAGTTTTGGCAAACGCAGTCAGAGGCGCTCGCGCTTGGATACAGTTTGGGCTATTTTCGATTGAACCCGCTGAAATTATGAAATTGATTTTAATTTTAGTTCTTGCAAAATATTTTTCTAGGAGGCATGTTGAAATCGCGCACGTGAAACATATAATTATATCCGGCATCTATGCCGCAATCCCGACTCTTTTAATTTTTCTTCAGCCGGACCTTGGCTCTGCGATTATTTACGCCTCGATTTGGCTTGGCATGATTTTGGTTTCCGGTGTTTCTAAAAAGCATCTTTTTTCAGTTTTAATATTGGGTGTAACGGTTTTCCTAGTTTCGTGGCTGTACATTCTCGAACCATATCAGAAAGCAAGAATTTTTACATTCATAAACCCAGCAGCGGATCCGCGCGGAGCTGGATATAACGCGTTGCAGTCTATGATTGCCGTTGGGTCAGGCGGTGTTTTTGGGAGGGGGGTTGGATATGGAGCGCAGTCCCGGCTTGAATTCTTGCCAGAACACGAAACAGATTTTATTTTCGCGGCTTTTGCTGAAGAGTGGGGGCTTGTCGGAGTATTAGTGCTTTTTGCTTTCTACGCTCTGCTTTTGTGGCGAATTTTAAACGCTGCTTTCAAGGGGGAATCGAATTTTGAAAAACTTTTCGGGATCGGGCTCTTTTTCATGATCTTAAGCCATTTTATAATTCATATCGGAATGAATTTGGGAGTTCTGCCGATTACAGGAATCTCGCTCCCGTTTTTAAGCTACGGCGGATCGCATACGATTACTCTTCTTCTCGGCCTCGGCATCTTAATGGGCATGCAGAAATACGGCTTTGCGTCATCCCGGCTCGCCGCAGTGAATAAAGATTTAACTTTGGTATAAAAAAGCCCCGACCCGTTTCCTTGCCAAGGCTTTTTGCTGTAGGCGCTTTTGCACGATTTAATCAGTGCTCGATTTGCTGGCGCGCTTTGACTTTTTCAAAAGCCATGTCCAGCGCGATTCCAGTGACAATCGCATCCCAAACATCATCATCCGACAGGCCTTTGCTTCTTATAGCGCGCCAGTGATGCATGATCTCGTCTTCGGTGACGCTGTCGAAAAACTCCTGTTCCCTTTCGTTTCTAAGTTCGTCTAGGGAAAGCGGATGGTTTCGCATAAGCCCTCCTTGCATTTAAATCAAATTTCTTTGCCTTAGTATACGGCTTAGGGCGTTAAACGTCAATAGTTTGACTTGGGAGTGGGGATATGTTATCTTTAATTAACAATATATGCAGTCTTTTAGTCCTATTAAGGTTAGCGAAGAATTTTTGAGCACACTCCCCAAGAGGGTTCGGGACGTAATTGAGCGCCGTTTTGGCATTGGAAAAGCGAAGGATCGCAAGACCTTAGAAGCAATCGGCACTTCTTACGGGATAACCCGCGAACGGGTTCGGCAGATTGAGGCGTACGGCCTTAAAAAACTGAACGCCAACAACGCGATTAAAGAAAAAAAGGATGTTTTTGACGCGCTTAAATCTGAGCTATTGCGCCGCGGCGGCATCGCGGAAGAAGAGAAGTTTTTGTCATCGCTTGCTAAATCGCAGGAAGAAAAAAATAATATAAGGTTTCTTTTAACTTTAGCGGAAGATTTCAAGAGAATTAAAGAGGATGAAGAATTTTCTGGGCGCTGGAGCGCGGATGAAAAGCTTGCCTCCGCTTGCCACGAAACTTTGCACATATTGCACAAGGATCTCGAAGGAAAGGATCCAATGGAGGACGCGGAGATTAAGGCAAAACTTGCTTCAATAGCCGAGACAAGCTTTAACCAAAATCTTGGGCCTGACGCGCTCGAATCATGGCTTTCTGTTTCCAAGCGAGTCGCAAAAAACAAACTAGGGGGCTGGGGCCTAATTGATTCTCCGCACATTTCTCCAAGAGGGGTTCGCGACCTAGCTTTTTTGGTGATGAAACAGCACGGTTCACCCATGCACTTCTCCGAAGTGACGCAGGCGATCAAGAAAAATCTTTCGGAGCCAGCGCATCTGCAGACAGTCCATAACGAGCTTATTAAAGACAATAGGTTTGTTTTGGTTGGCCGCGGACTTTACGCGCTTCGCGAATGGGGTTACGAGCCCGGCACGGTAAAAGACGTGATAAAAAATATTCTTGCCTCTTCTGGGCCTTTGCCGAAAGAGAAAGTCATAGAAAAAGTTCTTAAGGAGCGCCATGTTAAGACCGCAACCATACTTATAAATCTTCAGGACAAACGCAACTTCAAATCTTTGGAAGACGGATCCATTACGCTCGTTTAAGTTTTTTCACATTTAAGATTTTTATGGATATCCTCGCTGAAATACAGGATGTATTATTAAGCCTTTGGTGGGTCTGGCTAACCTTTCTTTCGGGTTGGCTTTTTGCGTCGATATGGATCGCTTGGCGCCAAGCTTTATTCAAAAGCAAAATTGTCTGGGCGCTTTTAGATATAAAATTGCCGAGAGAAGCCAAGAGAAGCCCAAAAGTTATGGAACAGATTATGATGAATATCTGGGCGCTCCGTAATACGCCCGGGAATATATACGAATGGTATTGGGACGGCGAGACAACTCAATGGTATTCATTTGAGATCGTAAGTTTCGGCGGGGATATTCATTTTTTCCTTCGAACGCCCGCAAGATATATTAACATCATCAAAGCTAATTTCTACGGACATTATCCGGATTGCGAAATCGAGGAAGTCGATGATTATATGGATCGATTTCCAAAGACGGTCCAAGAGCTTTATCAAAATGGTTACGACTTATTTGGGCTTGAGATGTTTTTGGCTAAGAATAATGCTTACCCTGTCAGGACGTATTTGGAATTCGAATCGGATGACGAGATCCAAAACGTAGATCCAATCGCCGGCCTACTCGAAGTGCTCTCCAAATTGCAGAACGACGAAGTGGTTATAACACAACTCGTCGCGCGTCCAGCATCGACAAATCCTCCTAATAAACTAGTTAAGCTCGCGGAAGCGGAAATCTCCAGACTCAAAGAAGAAGCTATAAAAAAGGCCCCTAAAAAGGGCGCGATCTTGGATTTTGAAGACACCATCGGGGCTATTTCATCTCGCACGCCCGGGGAGACAGAAATAATGAAAGCAATTGAACGTAAAGCGACAAAAAATTACTTTGAAGCTGTAGTCCGTTACGTTTATCTCGCTCCGAGGGAATCCTTTTCAATCGTTTTGCCGTACAGAGGTCTTCGAGTAGCTTTTCAGCAATTTAGCATACCCAATTCGAATCATTTTGACGTGAATTATCGGACGTGGACAAGGACTTGGATATGGGAATATCCTTACATTTTTCCGAAGCGGCGAGGCGCTGGGCACAAGGCGCGAATGTGGGACTATTGCCGCAATCGCAAATTGCCGCAAGGAACATATATGGGCAAATTGGCTCAATTCCATTTTTTTACATCATCATTCACGCAAAAGATGTCTCTTCTCAATACTGAAGAGCTTGCGACCCTTTGGCATCTTCCGACTGAAGCGGTTATAACCCAGCCTATTATGGAAAGGATTGAAGCTAAGAAAATGGGACCTCCGCCAAATCTGCCAATCTTTCGTGAGGGGAACAAGGAATTGCCAGGGATCATGAAATAGTATGGAAAATTTTGATCCAATCGGTGGCGGCTTTTTGATTAAGAGGATTGTAGATTTTTTCTCTGGAGCGTCCGGAGGAAGCGGAGGGGATTTTTCCGCGGTCTATTCTATTTTGGCTGTTTTCAAAATCATATTCATACTTTTCTTGGCGCTTTTTATTTGCGGGATCGTTTATGTTATATATGAACTCCGGAAATTTCGCCCTAAATATAAGCTTGTCTATAGAGAAAGTACGGTACCGCAGAAGAAAATTATGAAAAGCCATTGGGGAAAAATAATGGAGAGATTTAATGCTGGCACGGAATCGGACTGGAGGCTTGCGATAGTCGAAGCGGATAGTTTAGTTGACGAAGTTTTTAAGAAAATCGGTTTCGCGGGAGAGACGCTGGGGGATAGAATTTCCTCCATTTCAGAACAAGAGGTCCATTCGGTCGCAGAATTAAAGAGCGCGCATCAGGTGCGTAATAATCTGGTCCATACGCCGGGGTATAAATTATCAAGAGAAGACGCGGATAGGACAATGCGCCATTATCACAAAGTTCTTGAAGAGCTTGAGATGATATAATGCAAATCAGCGAATGATAGATTAGAATTATGGCCGGTGACACCAAAGTACAAATAATAACGCATGCGCCTCCGCCTCCGGATTTGCCGGTCTATCAGCGCGTCGATCCAAAAGTAGTAAATTTTTTCGGACGCACGAATTACGTCGCCGCTCTCGAAGAAAAGCGGTTCATTTTTGGCATTAAAAGAAACGATCGCAGGCGCCACATGTATATAGTAGGGAAGTCTGGAGTCGGAAAATCAAAACTCCTCGAATTATTGATACGCCAAGACGTTGCGTACGGCCACGGCGTTTGCTTAATTGATCCGCATGGCGATGTTATTCAGGAAATTCTAGATTTTGTTCCAGAAGAAAGAATTAAGGATGTCGTGGTGATTGACCCTTCGGACACGAAATTTCCTGTTTCCTTTAATCCCATGCAGAACATCCACCCGGAGATGAAGCACCAACTGACGCAAGGATTAATCGAAGTTTTGGAGAAACAATTCGGAGCCAACTGGACGCCAAGACTCGAGCACGTTTTTCGCTTCACCTCTCTTGCTTTGCTTGATTATCCATATTCAACGATGCGCGGAATGATATCCATGCTGACAGATAGAGAATACCGGCAACGCGTTGTTGACTATATTACGGATGACATGGTCAAGCGCTTCTGGGCGGTTGAATTCGCGGATTGGTCGGAGAAATTTGATACGGAAGCAATTATCCCTCTCGTGAACAAATTGGGACAGTTTTTGTCAGATCCGTTATTGCGAAATATCTTTGCTCAAAGGGAGAATAAGATAGATCTCGAGAAAATAATGAACGAAGGCAAAATACTTTTGATTAATCTTTCAAAAGGAAGATTGGGAGAGGAAAACTCGAGTTTTTTCGGCTCCATGTTTATAACAAAAATCAAGCAAGCGGGCATGGCGAGAGCTTCTTTGCCGGAGCGTGACCGCACCGACTTTTATTTATATGTTGATGAGTTTCATAATTTAGTTACGAATACTTTCGAGAATATATTTTCAGAAGCGAGAAAATACGGCCTCTGCTTAATAGTAGCGCACCAATATATGTCCCAGCTTCTGCCTGCTGTTCAGGCGACTGTTCTTGGAAATTCCGGAACTCTTGTGGTTTTTAGGATCGGCGGAGACGACGCGAAGAAATTGGAATCAGAAATGACGCCTGTATTCAAAGCGAAAGACATGATCAATCTTGGCATGCAGGAGTTTTATATAAAAATGACTATAGACGGCAATACTTACGACCCGTTTTCAGCGGAGACGCTGAAAATAATGCCAGCGACGCACAAAAGTTTCAAAGAAGAAATAATAAAACATTCAAGGGAAAAATATGCTATACATATCGACGAAGTGAAAAGAAAATTGGAAGAAGAAGAAAAAGAGCTTTTGTTTGGGAAAAAAGGGAAGCCCGCGGACAGTGAAGAAAAGCCCGACGCAAGTCCGCCTGCGGCGGACAAGCAGACGGGCCCGCCTAGCTCCAATGGCGCTGGCGGGGAGGGCTCCTCCCCGATGGTTTGAGCGAAGATTATATCTCCAGCTTTATTCCAAGCTTATCTGCGATTTGTTGCAACCATTTTTCGTGCCGATCTACTTTGTGCGCCAACATAACCATTCCTGAAAATAAGTGTCCGCCTTCTTGGCATATGAATCAATAGAAATAAGTTGTGTGGAAAAACTTTTTCTTATTTCGTCTCGAAAAACCGCGAATTCTTCTTTTGTCGAAAAGACTTCTCTATGTACATCAACGATCTTTTTTACATCTTGGTCTGTAAGCATTTTCTTATTATATCCTTTAAATCTTAGATGTAAAGTGCTAAATTAATGAGATGAATTCCGAGACTCGAGCATGTCAAAATTGCAAACAAAACTTCGTTATCGAACCCGAAGATTTTAAGTTTTACGAGAAAGTGAACGTTCCTCCGCCGACCTGGTGCCCGGAATGCCAGTTGAAACGTAGGCTCTTATTCAGGAATGAACACAATTTGTATAAGAGAAAAGAAAGTATAGACGGAAAAGAAGTTATTTCTACGTTTTCATCTGACAAGAAAATTCAAGTTTATGAGCAAGATTATTGGCTGTCTGATAAATGGGAACCGTTAAATTACGGCAAGGATTACGATTTTTTAAAGCCTTTTCTGGAACAATTTAATGAACTGCTGAAAGATGTACCGTATACCGCACTTTTGAATATAAACGCAGTTAACAGCGAATATTGCAATTATACTTTTGGTAATAAGAATTGCTACTTAATATTTGGAGGAGATTTTAATGAAGACTGCGCATATGGCACTTTCAATATGTATAGCAAAAACAGCTTTGATCTATATTGGGTCAACAAATGTGAATTATGTTATGAAGGTATAGATAGTGAGAATTGCTACAAGATTTTTTGGGGGATGTACATTAAGGATTCGATTGACTCTACCTTTCTTTATAATTGTAGTAATGTAAATAATTCAATTGGATGTGTGAACCTTAGAAATAAATCAAACTGCATTTTTAATGTACAATATACAAAAGAAGAATTTGAGAAAAGAATTGAGGAGATGGATTTTGGCAGTTATAAAAACATTCAAGAGTTTAAGGAAAAGTTTAAAGACTTTTCTATAAAATATCCTCGTCGATATGCCGAGATAATTAAATCCACAGGAGTAGTTGGGCATAATATTCACAACGCAAAAAATTGCCAGAACTGTTTTGATGTTTATGAAAACATGGAAGAAGGAAAAAATTTATTGATCGCAGGATGGGAGCTAAAAGACTCAAGAAATTCTGATCATGTTGGCCACAAGGCTGAATTAATGTACGAATTCATGGGGGGAGGCGGAGGCGCAAGTAAAATTTTCTTTTCCTATTTTTGTTTTAGCTCTCACAGCTTACAATATTCATTTAATTGCCGTGCTTCTTCTAATTTATTTGGCTGCGTAAGTTTAAAAAACAAATCCTACTGCATCCTAAACAAACAATACGCCAAGGAAGAATATGAAACACTCGTCCCTAAGATTATCAAACACATGAACGACATGCCCTATATAGATAAGAAAGGCAGAATATACAAATATGGTGAATTCTTCCCACCTGAACTATCTCCCTTCTCATATAACGAAACCATAGCCCAAGAATACTTCCCTCTGACTAAGGACGAGGCCATTAAAAAAGGCTACTCATGGAAAGACCCGGAACCAAGAAACTATACAATTACACTCAAAACAGAAGACATACCCGAT
>MFHJ01000051.1 GCA_001778545.1 Candidatus Giovannonibacteria bacterium RIFCSPHIGHO2_02_43_16 | reverse complement strand
AGAATGGACGGCGTCTTGCGGGAAGCAGTTTCTTTTCCGCAGAAAATATATAAGATGCTCCTCTCTAGAATAAAGCTGATATCGGAATTGAAATTAAATATAAAAGACAAAGCGCAGGACGGGAGGTTTACAATAAGAACACGAGATACGGATATCGAAGTTAGGGCCGCGACCTTGCCGGGCCCGAACGGCGAGGCGGTTACATTGAGGATACTTCACCCAAAAACAATCGCTCTTAAACTCGAGGACTTGGGAATGAATCCTTATTTCTACGCGATAATACAAAAACAACTTGATAAGCCGAATGGAATGATCTTGACGACTGGGCCGACTGGGTCTGGGAAAACAACAACGCTTTACGCATTCGTAAAAACCGTAAACGAACCCGGAATCGAAATAATAACAATAGAAGACCCCATAGAATATCACCTGTCATCGGTTACGCAGACGCAAGTTGATCCAGAGAAGGGGTACGATTTTTCAAATGGCTTGCGCGCGATTTTGCGCCAAGATCCCGACATCATACTCGTCGGAGAGATCCGCGACTTTGATACAGCCGAGATTGCAATGCACGCCGCCTTGACGGGCCACCTCGTTTTCTCGACACTCCACACCAATGACGCGCCTGGGACCATTCCCCGTCTTATAGATCTCGGGGTCAAACCGAATATAATGGCGCCCGCGATAAATATGGCAATGGCGCAGAGGCTTGTGCGAAAACTCTGCAAGGCCTGTAAAAAACGAGCAGAGCCCAGCGCGGATAATCTTAAAAAAATAAAGGCGGAAATGAATAAATTCCCCAGCGGAATCGAAAAACCAGATCTAGAAAAAGCAGAATTTTTTGCTGCGGTTGGATGCGATGCTTGCGGCGGGACTGGTTATAAGGGCAGGATAGGAGTTTTTGAAGGTTTTGAAATAGACGACGCCATTGAAAGATTGATCATGACCGAGCCATCTGAAAGCGCCCTTCGCGAAGCCGCTATAAAACAGGGGATGCTGACTATGAAGCAGGACGGAATTATAAAGTTACTCTCTGGCGTAACAACGCTCGAAGAGTTAGAAAGAGTAGTAGGGTCCTGACCACGAGCCTCTAGGCAATCTCATGCTATGGGTAGGATGAGTAGAGAGAATTTCTGAGGAGCGGCGCCAGCCAACCGACGCAAGGTCGGGGCCAAGCCATCCTTCGGATAAAACTCCTGATATGCCCAGAGACTCAAGGTCAAAATCCTACGTATAAGATTAGCAGATAATCAATAAAAAGTCAATAGTGGCTCTAACAGACACAAAATTTCGCGAAGACGATCGCTCGCTAGATCAAACCTTGAGGCCAAAGAGCTGGGACGAGTATATCGGGCAGGAACTGATTAAAAAGAATTTGAAAATTCTGATCCAAGCGGCACAAGAGCGAGGCGAGCCGATTGAACACCTTCTTTTCTATGGCCCGCCGGGGCTTGGAAAGACAACTCTCGCGCATTTGATCTCTAGGGAACTAAACGCGCAAGTTAAAGTAACGTCCGGGCCGGCAATCGAGAAGGTCGGCGACCTTGCTTCTATTTTAACCAACCTTTCGGCTGGCGATATTCTATTTATCGACGAAGCCCACAGATTAAATAAGCTAATCGAAGAAATTTTATATCCGGCTCTCGAGTCGCGCTCGCTCGATATAGTCATCGGCAAAGGCCCTTCGGCGCGCACAATACAACTCGAACTTCCGCCCTTCACTCTTATCGCGGCAACGACCAGAATCGCGCTTCTTTCTTCTCCCCTGCGCTCAAGATTTTCAGGGGGAACTTATCGGCTTGATTTCTATACGGAAGATGAGATAAGAAAAATAATCACGCGCTCCGCTAAAATTCTTGGAATAGATATTGATGAGGGAGCTACGGCTGAAATCGCGAAGAGATCGCGCTTCACGCCACGCGTCGCGAACCGGCTTCTAAAACGCTGCCGTGATTTCGCTCAAGTCGAAAAATCAAACTTAATAACCGGGGATCTGGCGCTAAAAACGCTCGACCTTCTTGAGATAGATCCTGTCGGGCTCGAATCTACAGATAGGATGATCCTTGAAGCCATAATTTCCAAGTTCGGAGGCGGTCCGGTGGGACTCCAAACTCTCGCCGCGGCCACATCCGAGGAAAAAGAAACCATCGAAGAAGTATATGAGCCATACTTGATGCGCTCCGGATTCGTCGAAAGAACGCCCCGCGGCAGAGTCGCGACTAGGCGCGCTTACGAACACCTCGGGCGTAATTTCGCGGAACAAAGCACATTTCTCGCATGACGATAGGCTTGGCATTATTAATTTTATTCTTGCTTGGATACGCAGCTCTGTCTTCGGCCGCCGTTTGGCATTTAAACGTCTACTCATTCTCCCAAAAAGCCAATATTGTCAGCGTTGTATTTATAATCACAGCGGTTACTCTGGGTTTATTGTCCGTCTTCTTTTATATGCAAATGGATTGGACAAGCGCCTTAAAAACTTTGCAGATAAGCGAACCTATTGGCAATACTTCAATATAAAATGCTGAATCTCGATCCTGAAGAAAAAGTTCTCCTGATAATGCGTCATCATTGGATAACTCTAGTCGGTCCGACATTTATCGTGTTTTTTTCTTTAATAATCCCGTGGATTTTCGCGTCGATATCGCGGCCATTTTTTTCTTTCGCAGTTTCAATATGGTATTTAATTACCCTAATGATGGCTTTTGGTTTTTGGATAGATTATTATCTTGACGCGCTCGTTATTACCGACAAAAGGATCCTTGATATAGACCAAATTGGCCTTTTTAAGCACACGGTATCCGAATTTAGAATGGAGCGGGTTCAGGATGTGACCATTGAAGTTCCGAATTTCGCGGCGACATTTTTCCACTACGGCAATATAAAAATACAGACTGCGGGCGAATCTTTTTTCTCCATAACGGAAGTTCCCTCTCCGCATATCGCGCGCGATTTGATATTAAAACACGCCAAATCGGCTGCGCAGACATAATTTAAAATATATATGTCGGGCCACTCGCGCTGGGCGCAGATAAAACACAAAAAGGCGGCTTCGGACGCGAAGAAGGGAAAACTTTTTTCCCGCCTTTCAAAAATGCTGACTATCGCGGCAAAAGAGATGGGCCCAGACCCAAAAACCAATTCGCGGCTTGCCTCTGCCATCGAGGAGGCCAGAAAAGAAAATTTGCCGAAAGAAAACATTGACCGCGCGATCAAAAGGGCATCAGAAAAAGAGGGATTAAATCTAAAAGAAGTTATATACGAGGCTTTCGGGCCCGGCGGTTCGGCGCTTATCATCGCGGCGGTTACCGACAACTCGAATCGAACGACAAACGAAATAAAACATATCCTTTCGCTTTCGGACGGGAAGCTCGGTGTGGAAGGATCCGCGATGTGGGCTTTTGCCCATGTTGGTGATGAATACAAAGCAAAATTCCCACAGCAATTATCTCCCGAGGATTTCAAAAAATTCGAAAACCTTCTCGAGGCGCTCTCGGACCAAGACGAGGTTGAAAATGTTTACGCGAATGTAGAAAATAAGCCATAAGCTTGTACGCCATATGTGTGTGCACATTACCACGAAATCCCTTTATTGAAATTCCTGACCCATGACCCATGACCCAAACTTAGTTTAGGTCAGTGTTTGAGAGTGTAACATGGTAATTTTTCCATAGTAATTTTTTTATAAACTCTCTACGATTACGGTATGAAAGTCTTAGGAATTGATCCGGGGATCGAAAGACTGGGATGGGCGTTAGTTGAAAGCGGACAAAAAAAATTCAGATACATAGATTCTGGGACAAAGAAAACGCTGAAATCAGAACCTATCGAAAAGCGCCTTTTAGATATAAACAATTTTCTGGAGGGGCTGATTAAAAAAGAGAAGCCTGACGTTCTCTCTATTGAGAAGGTTTTCTTTTCTAAAAATGTGAAAACCGCATTGATAATTGGAGAAGTTAGGGGGGTAGCCCTTATGCTGTCGTCCAAATATAATCTTAAATTGCTCGAATTCGGGCCCGCGGAGATTAAGCTTGCCATCGCGGGATACGGCGGAGCTGACAAAAAAAGCGTTCATAATATGCTGAAATTGACGGTATCCTTGCCGGATAAGAAATTTTTGGACGACGAGACGGATGCCATAGCCATCGCCTGTTGCGGCGTTATCCACAGCGGGGCTTTGCAAATGCGTTAAGACCGGTTATTTTCAAAGGAGATTATTATAAAGACCTTAAAGGTCGCATAAAAAAGCGCGAAATTTCCATGAAAAAGAGGAATGATGATTTCTCCGATTCCTACGACGATGAAAACGCCGATGTCGTCGGCGACGAGGATGATACGGAGGAATCTTGGGAAGATCTAGACGAGGAAGAAGACGAGGAATAGGAATAAATAAAAACAATCCCGATCTTGCGTCGGGATTGTTTTTATTTTGGTTCTAATTTTACGAATCTCTTTTTGCCGATTCTAAGTATCCCGGGCGCCACCGGCTTGAATAATGGGTCACGGATGACTTTTTGATCGATTTCAATCGCTCCGGAGCGGATAAGCCTCCTGAATTCCGAATTAGATTCCACGATCCCGGCCGCAAGCAAGATATCTGAAAGCTTGGCGTTGTTATATTTAATCGCCTGTATTTCTTCAGGCAGTTTTTTTTCTCGGAATGTTTCCTTAAAAAATTTTTTCGCAGCGAAAGCTTTTTTTTCTCCATTATATAGTTTCGTCACTTCGAACGCGAGCGCTTCTTTCGCTTCAAGCATCCCTTTTTGCATATTTTTAGCAATCTCGCCTTCTGCCAAATCTGTGGCAAGTTTGTAATATTTTTCAACTAATCCATCGCTAATGGACATAATTTTGCCAAACATATTATTTGGTTCATCATCTATATTGATTACGTTCCCCCAAGAGGAAGACATCTTTCGTCCGTCTGTTCCCTCCAATGGAAATATTGTCATTAATATATCCTGCGGTTTTTGCCCAAAATGTTGCTGGATTACGCGTCCTGAAAGAAGGTTGAAGCGTTGATCGGTTCCCCCTATTTCGACATCGGCCTTAACAACGACGCTATCATAGCCCTGCATTAATGGGTACAACACTTCGCGAAGAGAAACGCGCTTGCCTTCTTTCAAGCGTTTGTTAATAACATCTCGAGCTTCGAACTCATGAAGGCCAAATAGATCAGCGATTGCCGCGATCTCCTTAAATCCCAATTTTTTTAGCCACTCTGAATTATGGCGCGCTTCAGTTTTCTTTTTGTCCAAAATTTTGAATGCCTGTTCAAAATAAGTTTTCATATTCTCTTTGACTTGTCTTTCCGTAAGCATGGGGCGCTCTGATTCCTTATCGGACGTGTCTCCAATGAGGCCTGTAAAATCGCCGACTATAAAAATAACCGTATGGCCTAATTTTTGAAAATCTCGGAGCTTTCGCAAAACTACCGCTCGACCGATGTGAATGTTTGGGCTCGTCGGGTCTACCCCGAGCTTAATTCGGAGCTTACGCCCAGATAGGAGTTTTTTCTCAAGACTATTGCGCTCGATTATTTCGGCAACGTTTTTCTCCAAGATGTCCTTAATGTCCTCATTTGAAATCTTTTTCATATCGTATAATAATAGGATACCTTAAAGAACGCATTATGGTAAGAATGAGGCGAAAACGCAAATTTCTTTTCCGTTTCCTTACGGCTGCGATATCGGCGCTTTTTATATTTGGCGCCGTTTTTGCGACAATAACTGTTCCGAATTTTGAAGCTCTAGATTCTAGAAATATAGTTCAGTCAACAAAAATTTATGATCGTACGGGAGAAATTCTTCTTTATGACATCCATGGGGATATAAAGCGCACCGTTATCCCTTTTAGCAAGATTCCCTCTCATTTAAAGGAAGCTGTGGTCTCAATGGAAGATCAAAATTTCTATAAGCATTTCGGAATAAGCCCGACGTCCATAATACGCGCTGTTTTCGTAAACATTTTCTCTGGACAATTTAAGCAAGGCGGATCAACTATAACCCAGCAGTTGGTAAAAAACACCTTTTTGACCCCGGAAAAAACCGTTTCGCGTAAAATTAAGGAATGGGTGCTCGCGGTTAAAGTTGAATTTAAATACTCCAAAGATGAGATTCTAGGTTTTTATCTCAATCAGGTTCCGTTTGGATCAAACGCATATGGCATCGAGGCGGCGAGCCAAAATTATTTCGACAAACACGCCGAGAATCTCGATATCGCAGAAGCAGCCTATCTTGCTGGAATGTTGCAGGCGCCAACCCGTTATTCTCCTTACGGCTCTCATCGCGATGAGCTTGAGGCGCGTAAAAATATAGTACTCGGGAGGCTTTTAGATAATGGCCAGATCACAAAAGAGGAACACGAGGAGGCAAAAATGGAACAAGTTAAATTCGCGGTAAAAGCTGTTAGGGGAATAAAGGCTCCGCATTTTTCTCTTTTTGTTAAAGAATACCTTGTTGAAAAATACGGGGAAGATATCGTCGAGCGCGGCGGCCTAAAGGTTACCACGACCATCAACTGGCAATGGCAGGAGAAATTCGAAGATTTATTGCGGACCAGATCCGCAGAAAATGAAAAAAACTTCAGCGCGTATAATGCTGGACTTTTCGCGATCGACCCGAACACGGGGCAGATAATGAGCATGGTTGGTTCGCGGGATTATTTTGCAAATCCCCTTCCGGAAGGGTGTTCGCCGGGACTAGATTGCAAATTCGACCCTCAGGTGAATATGACGTTGCGCTCGCGGCAGCCCGGCTCCTCTTTCAAGCCTATTGTCTACGCGGCCGCGTTCGCCAAAGGATATACGCCAAATACCGCGCTATTTGACTTAAGAACTGAGTTCAGCGTATATTGTTCCCCGTATGGCATCCCGGATCCTGGAATTGACCTGGAAAAATGCTACCGTCCTGAAAATTTTGACAACAAATTTCGCGGTCCCATTTCTTTAAAAGAAGCGTTAGCGCAATCTGTAAACATAGTCGCGGTAAAAGTTCTCTATCTTGCGGGCTTAAGCGATTCGCTGAAGACGGCCCGCGATCTGGGCATTACAACGCTTAACGACCCGGACCGCTACGGCCTTACTCTTGTCTTGGGTGGAGGAGAGGTAAAGCCCCTCGAACTTACAGGCGCATACTCAGCTTTCGCGAATGGCGGCTACTATGTTCCGTACACGCCGATATTAAAAGTAGAGGCCGCCGACGGGAGCGTGCTGGAAGAATATTCCGAGAACAAAACGCAAGCGCTCGATCCTAATATCGCGAGAGAAATATCCGATATACTTTCCGATAACGCCGCGCGCGCTCCGGCATTCACGGAAAATTCTGCGCTTTATATCCCGGAACGTCCGGTTGCCGTTAAAACTGGCACAACTGAGGATACGAGGGATACTTGGGTCGTCGGCTACACCCCAAATATCGTAATAGGCGTTTGGGCCGGCAATAATGATAATTCAAAGATGGAAAGAAAAGTGGCGGGATTAATTGTAGCCCCAATATGGAACTCCGCCATGCATTTGATATTTAATGATCTGCCGGTTGAAACTTTTGAAAAGCCATCCGTCCCGGAACCGGATAAAGCCGTTCTGCGCGGCGAATGGAGAGGTGGACGCATTTATAAAATAGATAAAATGTCCGGAAAGCTGGCTACGGATTTTACGCCAGAGGAACTCATAGAAAAAAAAGTTGTGCCGGAAGTTCATAGCATCCTATATTGGATTGATAAAGATAATCCGTTGGGGCCTGCGCCGCAAAATCCATCGGGTGATCCTCAATTTAAAAATTGGGAAACTATCGTTCGAGAATGGGCGGCTTCGCGCGGCCTATATGACCAAAGCGACAGCATAATTCCAACGCAATACGACGATGTTCATATCCCCGAATATTTTCCGAAGGGAGAAATAATAATAAACCCTCAAAGAAATGATTTCCCAATCGGCACAAGAATAACGGCCGCCGTTAATGTAGAAGCGCGCTTTCAAGTTGAGCAGGTAGATATTTTTATCAATTCTGAATATAGCGGGTCCTACAAAATAGCGCCTTATGAGTTCCCCGTAGATATTGCGGGTTCCCCGGGACAAGAAATAAAAATAACCGCCTTGATATACGACTACGCCAAAAATAAAACTGAGATTGAAAAAGTGATTAGGGTTTCCGAAAACTAATTTCGTTTGGCGCCGCGTCTCTCATGGCTTTTTTGGCTTTTTCTAATATTTCCGCCTTTCGTAAAAAGATTTCACTCTTGGCTGAGGGGGAAAGATCATAGAAATAAATTGTTTTTCTTCGGACGGCCAGCTTGCATTCCAAGCCGGGAACGCTTCCCTTCAAAATATCGTAAACTTTCTTCTCGCGGCCATCCCCCGTTTCAAATTTCTTAAACTTGTTTAAAAAATTCCCTACGCGAACTAGCGCCATTTAATTCCCCCTCATGGGCATAACCAGATGAAGATATCTCGCGTCATCCGCACCTCTAATCAAAACTGCTTTTTGCGGGCCGTTAAACCCTAGAAAGGCTTTCTGGCTTGGGATTGTTTGGAGCGCCTCGAGTAAATAATGGTAATTGAAATTAGCTTCGACCGAGGGGCCGGATATTTTCGCTGGATAATTTGACTCATATTCTCCGGTTTCTGAGCTCGCAGATTTTATGCTTAAAACGCTTTTGCCGCTATCGGCGGCGATCGTGACTTCTGAAAGCCTGGATGCAAAAATCCCAGCCGCCCGGACGGCGCTTAATATTTTATTTTTTTCGGCAAAAACTTGCGTATCGAAAGATTTAGGGACAATTGTATGGTATTCTGGGAATTTGCCTTCCGTCAGCCGCGATAGCAATGAAATATTTTTTCCTTGAAAGAGTATTTGGTTTTTATTAAATGTGATTTCTAAGTCGTCATTAGTATCCTCAAAAATTTTTATAATTTCTTGGCACGTTTTTTGCGGTAAAAGAAGGGAAAATGGCGGGCAATTAGCATCCACCTTCTGCTCTGCAAGCCTGAAAGAATCGGTGGCTACGAAAGTTAGCGGGGAGCGGCCTTGGGAAAATATGTAGACGCTGGCTAATTCTGGTTTTGTATAGGTTGTGGCTGAAGCTGATATTGTATTTTTTAGAGCCTCAATTAAAGAATTGGCGGACACTAAAAAATGGTTTTCTTTTTTTATTTTTGGGATTACTGGAAACTCGTCGGCTGGCAGACATTTTAAGTTGGTCGAAGATGTTTTTGAGATTATTTTTAAATTCCCGCCGGCACTTTGTGCATTAATCTCCTCATCTGATATTGAGTATAAAATTGAAAGGAGGGTTTTAGATGGAGATAATATTTCCCCCTCTTCCTCTATTGACGCCGCAATATTTCCTTCAAAACCAACCTCTAAATTTGTACTTATCACAAAAAGGCGGTTCTTGCTTGCGCGCAAGAGGATAGACGATAAAGCAATCAAGGTTTGATTTTTGCCAGTATTCCTCTCTGCTAAGGCGACTAATTTATATAATTCATTTTTATTACAGTTTAATTTCATAATTATTATTAAATTTTGCTATATGTGTGGAAATGTTTTTTCACTTTTATTTTAAGGCTGTTTTTAAAGATTTATTTTTAATAATGTGTGGACAGTTTGAGGTGGCTGTAAATTATTTTTTCTATACGGAAGAATTATATTCATATAGTTCGCGTATTCTCTTCATCTCTTCCACAAGTTGCGCATTCTTTTTCAACTCTTTTGAGATTTTATCAAAAGCATGAATCGCGGTTGTATGATCTCTTCCGCCAAAACGCTGGCCTATATAAGGATAAGAGCCGCTGTAATCCTCTCTTAATAAGTACATGGCCACCTGCCTCGGCTTAACTATCTCTTTTTTCCTGGTCTTTTCAAATAAAGTTCTCTCGTTCACGTCGTAAAATTCCGCGACACATTTTATTATGTGGTTTGCGGTAACTATCTTTTTCGGCTGCGTATTTTTATCCAAGATTTCCTTAACTTCAGGGATAGAAAGCGCCCTACCAGAAAGTTTTGATTTAGCCACAACCGCGTTTAAGGCGCCCTCTAATTCGCGCACATTTTTTTGGACATTTGAAGCTATATATTCCAAAATTTCCTGATTTAGATAATTGTCTTTCCCTTGAGACTTGGATTTTAAAATCGCAAGGCGCGATTCGTATTCCGGCTGTCCGATATCAGCCACCATGCCTCCCTCAAATCGGCTTTTAAGGCGCTCTTCCAAGTCATTTATCGCGTGCGGAGGCTTATCTGACGAAAAAATTATTTGTTTGCCTGCCTCATATAAATAATTAAATATGTGAAAAAGCTCTTCTTGTGTTTTTATTTTCCCGGCTATAAATTGTATATCGTCTATTATAAGCAAATCATAAGATCGATATTTCTCTTTAAAAACCGGCGCCTCGTTTGACTGCATAAAATTTACAAGATCGCTCGTAAAACGCTCCGACGTGGTGTATAAAACTTTAAAACGCGGCGAACTCTTCTTAATTTCATTTCCAACGGCCTGCAGTAAATGAGTCTTGCCTAACCCAACTCCGCCGTAAAGGAAAAGCGGATTATATGCTTGACCCAAGTTTTTGCTTACGGCAATCGATGCAGCGTGGGCGAGCTCATTGAACGGCCCGACTATAAAAGAATCGAATGTATAGCGAGAATTTAAATTTGTTTCCCTGTCGACTAGAAGTTCTTTAAATTCAAGCTGGCCCTCTTGTGGCAGAATGCTGCGTTCACGTTTTCTTTTCTGCAAAAGCGGGGTTAGTTCAGAAGAGATTGCATATTCTACGTTACGCACATCCGGGGCGAGGTTTCGCAGCGCCTTAAGAATAAACTTGTGGTATTTGTGTTCAAGCCATTCTTTCGCAAAAGCGTTAGGCACGTTTAGGACAACAGACCCATCTTGATGATCGGCGACGGAGGTATTCTGAAACCAAGTCATAAAATTAGCTTTCGAAACGGCCAATTCTAGCTCATTTAACGCCGTTTGCCACAATTCTTCATTAGTCATGTCAATAAATGTTTAACTTGGTTATAGAGATAATTTTATTGTCTAAATAGAAAATTTACTAATCAATCAAAACATTACTAGAATGTTAATAAACTATGAATTTCTTGTTAATATTGAAAATATATTGATCTGTGTTAAAATGTTTTAATGTCTCAAACCTATCAGCCCAAAAAGCGGAAAAGGAAGAAAAGTCACGGTTTTTTGAAGAGAAAGAGGACGGCGTCCGGTCAAAACGTGCTCCGCCGCCGCAGGAGAAAAAAAAGAGCGCGACTTGTTGTATAGGATAATGGACGACGAAGAGCGCTTTCATCTCAGGGTTTCCAAGAACAATATCGGCCAAAATCGGATTATTTTCATCATCCCGGGGAAAATAATAAAGAAAGCAGTGTCACGCAATAAAATAAGAAGGAGAGCAAGGGAGATTTTAAGGAAGAAAGAGGGGCAAATTAAAATCGGGAACGATCTCACTTTTATTTTTAAGAAAGGCGCCGAAGAGCAGGCTTACGACAAACTGGAAAAAGAAATATCAGGCGCGCTTGAAAAGAAAGGGCTTATAAAATGAAAAAATTCTTTGTTCTGCTAATAAATTTTTATCAAAATATTATCTCTCCCGACCAAGGGATTTTTTCTTCACGCAGAAAATACTGTGTTTTTGAGCCTTCCTGCTCCCAGTACGCGAAGGAAGCGATTGAATATGGCGGCGTTTTTTATGGCTTGAAAAAGGGGGCCTCGCGAATCTTAAAATGCCACCCATGGCAGAAAAATATTATTGACCCATTTAGACAATGACGTTCTCTTTTATTTATAACGAAGCGCTTTACCGCCCGCTCTATAACGCGCTTGTGTTTTTGACCGGGCTTGTTCCGGGGCATGATGTCGGGGTTGCGATAATACTGCTGACTATTTTAGTGCGCGTAATTATTTTTCCCTTTACGCATCGCGGGCTTGTCACGCAGATAAAAATGAAAGAGCTCGAGCCTGAAATAAAGAAAATCAAAGAAAGCTATAAAAATAACACCGAGGAGCAGAATAAAAAAATGATGGAGCTATATAAGGAACACGGAGTAAATCCTTTGTCGGGCTGTCTGCTGCTTTTAATCCAACTCCCAATTTTAATAACATTATACAGACTCTTTTTAAATGGAATATTAACCGGAGGCGTCGCTCTTTATCCGTTCGTATTGATGCCCGAAGTTATAGCAACAAATTTTCTGGGGATCATCAATTTGAGCGCGCCGAATTACGTTTTGGCATTTCTCGCGGGATTTTCGCAGTTTTTGCAAATGAAGCTTTCTAACCCGAAAATACCTCAAAAGAGCCCAAATATGAAGGAAGAAATGGCAAGGGCTATGGCCATTCAAGCCACATACGTTTTGCCGCTAGTTATATTTTATATATCGACTCGCTTCCCGGCGGCGCTCGCTCTTTATTGGACATCCTCAAACGTTTTTGCTACTTTACATGAAGCTATAGTGCGCTCCCGCGCTAGGCTTATGTATGGGCGAGGAGAAGGAAAAAATAAAAGAAATAGTTGAAGAACTTTTGGCTAAAATAGGAACTTTTGGCGAAGTTTCCATTTTAGAAACAGCAGACAACACGCAATTTCAAATACGAACACAGGAAGCCGGATTGCTTATAGGCGAAGGGGGAGAAAATCTGATAGCGCTCAATCATCTTGTAAAAAGAATTACGGAAGCTAGGCTGGGGAGAATTCCAGCGCCGTTTTCTATAGACGTGAACGATTACCAAAAACAAAGAGCGGAAGAAATAAAAGATTTAGCCAGGCTTTCCGCCCAGCGAGTCAGATATTTCAAAAAAGAAATACAATTAAAACCAATGAGTTCGTATGAGCGCAGAATAGTGCACTCGATCTTGACTGAATATCCGGACATAATGACGCAGTCCACCGGAGAGGAGCCGAACAGAAAAGTTGTGATAAAACCATTCGAGGGGAAAAGCTAGGGAATTCTCAACTTCCAAAGCGATTCGTCTCCCTTGTTTATGAAAAACAAGTTTGTCTCGTCATCTGACAAGAAAAGCTTCGTGGCATCAATCGTTTCCGGAAGCAAGAAAGAAATTATCGCCCGAGACGCTATATTTATTTTCACAACCGCGTCTCCAAAAGAAACTTTCCCCACATACCAATCGTCCGGATAAAGAGCCCCGGGCATGATGAGCGGAGACGCGCAAAATACGATATCCTTAACCTTTTTTGACCAAACACATTTTTCAGGAAGGGCTTTCACGGGCATTGGGCCTATATTTCCTCCCGAAGAATTTGAAATTAACGTATCGACGGACTTACTTTC
>MFHJ01000050.1 GCA_001778545.1 Candidatus Giovannonibacteria bacterium RIFCSPHIGHO2_02_43_16 | reverse complement strand
TCGAGGCGCATGTGATCAATGTTACGGCGCAAATCGAGGGCTGTGAGGAGTTTGAGATACGCTCGCGCGGATATTGGAAAAATCACGAAGAGAATTGGGTGCTCCTGCTCCCACAAACCGTGGGCGTGATTTTAATATCAACACCGGAGGAGGCAGAAGATATGTTAAACGCGCACGCGGATATGACGGATAAGCTGGAGCGGGAACTTCTGGCGCTCAAATTTAATGTTGCCTATTTCGGAGTCGGCGAGTCGCTTGTTCCCGGAGAGGACATAACAATCTCGGAACTTATCGACGATGCGGACGCGCTTTTGACGGCGGATTTCCCGGAGCCGGATCCTGTTTCGGATCAGGAACTTGAGGATATGAAAGACAGGGTGGAGAAAACTAATAACGCGAAAAAAGTATCGCCGTGCAAGAATCCTCCGCAGGATGACGATTGCGACGAAGATGAGGATGGCGATTTCCCCGACTTTCCTGACTTCCCTGATTTTCCGGACTTCCCGGATTTCCCTGATTTTCCCGGACATGGGCATGACGGTTCGACGTCGCTCACCGCAGGCGGCGGAGGGGATCATAGTGATGGCGGTAATGATGGCAACGATAGATGCGGGTGCAGGGAAAACAGGTTACGGGTCACGCGAGTCGAAGCGGGCGGGACGGTGATGATTATGACTGGAGACGCGGACGCGTGCGCGGAGGTTGAAAATATCGTGAATGCAAATGTGACGGAGATTTCGGGCGGCGGCGAAGGAGATGTGACGGTGGAAAATGACAACAGCGCTATTGTCGAAAATGAAGTTAATGTTGAGGCAAATACTGGCGGCAACAGCGCGGATGGCGGTGAACCCGAGGGTGAAGTTCTCGAGGCAGAGGCAAGCGAATCTCCACACGCCGAGCCGCAGATTCTTCCGGAGACAGCTCCGACACCGGAACTAACTCCGGCACCCGAACCGCCCCCCGAGAATTAACCCATTTTCATTTTTTGTCATCCGTCACTATACTCACGATCGCGCAAATAGTGTCGGAGCTATTTGGGTTGTGTCCCTGAATGAAGCATCGGTAGTAACTGACCCCGCCAAGCGACCATACCGGACAGACTTTGTCGCATCTATTGACCTATTTTGGGGCATTTGCTATGATGCCGAATATCAAAGAATATCAAGGTTTTTACTAGTTTTCAGCCTAATTATTAAGTAATTAAGCTATATGTTAAATAAAAAGAGTCTCGCGGGTTTTCAAGTCTTATTTTTAGCGGCCAGCCTTACCAGCGGAGCTTTCCCGCTTGTCGCGAACAGCGGCGGTTTCGATGTAGAGATAGAATCAGTCATGCTTAATGGGTTGCCCGTCGCGACTGTTGATGCCGAAGCATCCGTCAATGTTTCCGTGGCAGTTGAGAGGGATAGCGGCGGCGGCTCTAGCAACGATTGGAAATCTACCGGCTATCGAATCGATTCCGGAAGCTACACTTGTGTAGATACCGCCGACCATACAAGCTCGGATGGCGGAACTGATACAGAATCGTTTTCTATTACAGCGCCATCTAGCGCGGGAACTTACGACGTGGATATTAAAGTTTATAAAAATGATAATTGTTCGAGCGAGCAGGATTCAAAGAGCGGAAATAATAATCTAATTGTTGAAATTCCAACTCCCACGCCGGAACCCACGAGCGCGGATATCGTCGCGATTAAAATCGTCTGCGACAACGAATCAGACTTGCCGAATTGGGGCGAAGGCGGGCCCGATATAACCGCGAGCACTGCCTCGGATTTTCTTGCCGAGAACGAAAATTGCCGTCTTGAATCAGGATGGGATTTCCAGTGGGCTTCGGAAAATCCCGCGTCGATTGACCCGGGCGGATCATTTATTGGAGCGGCGGGAAGCCCATGGATCACATTCGGCCCGACGGATATTTCAGGCGTTGCCATAACAACCATCGATACATTAAGCGTTGGAGCTTTCGCGTGGGTCCGAGAGGTATTACAGAGCGGATATATCCCGTTTACTTTCGACCAAAGCAATCAGTCAAACGACGACAATGTTAGCGCTGAAATGTATTGCTCAATTGACGTTTTAAATTATGACAATATTGATTCCGTAGATGCTCCGATAGCAGGGGAAACTTATTACTGCGTCGCATTCAATGTTTTAATTCCAACCCCAACCCCTACTCCCACACCGACCCCAGAACCTACGCCTACCCCCGAACCCACACCTACTCCGACACCGACTCCAGAACCTAGCCCGACACCTACGCCTGAACCAACGCCTACTCCAACTACTGAATCAAACGGTAGTCCTTCGATAAGCTCAGGATCTCCGAGCGGTGGAGGCGGCGGCGGGACAATCCTCGGATCATTCGGCGCGCAGGCTTCCGGCGGCGGACCGATAACTCCTCCGACGCCTCCGGCGGGACAAGTTTTAGGCGAGACGACTTCCTGCGGGATTTATCTCAATGAATATATCAAATATGGGGCGAAAAATAATCCGGAAGAAGTAAAGAAGCTCCAGACTTTCTTGAATACGAACGAGGGAACCGATATTCCCGTAACCGGATTTTACGGCCCGGTGACCCATAAGGCCGTTCACGCTCTGCAGGCGAAATATTGGGAGGAAATTCTGGCGCCGTGGGTGCCGTACGGCCTTCCAACTCCGCACACCTCAACTGGCTATGTCTATAAGACGACGAAACGATGGATAAATAACGCGAACTGCCCGACCCTAAATCTTCCCCAGCCAGAACTTCCATAGTATATAATGGAACGAGTGGCATTGACGCTCAAGAAATATTTTATTCCGCATCCCGGCAACGACCATAAACCGCATTTTTTGCGCCCGAAAACCACTGCGGTTATTCTTGCGGGAATTCTTTTTCTGGAGGTAGCTTTTTTGTTAAACGCTTTCTATATATATCCGCTTTCAAATTATCTCGCGTCGATTTTGCCGGCAGTTTTGGTTGACGAGACTAATACACGTAGGGCGGAGCAGGATTTGGCGCCTCTAAAAACCAACCATCTATTGGAAAATGCTGCCAAGATGAAAGCGGATGACATGGCGACAAAAGGATATTTTTCGCACGCGACCCTGGATGGAAAAACTCCGTGGTATTTTTTGGATAAAGCTGGTTATGTTTTTTCAGCGGCGGGGGAAAATCTCGCGGTGAATTTTTTTGATTCGAAAGACGTGGCGGAGGCCTGGATGAATTCCGCGGGGCACCGGGCGAATATGCTTAACTCTAATTATACGGAGATAGGCATCGCGACCGCTCGGGGGATTTATGATGGGAGAGAAGCGATATTTGTCGTCCAATTTTTCGGGACGCCGGCGCGGCCGACTTTACCATCCGCTCCAGTAAAACTTACCGCGATACCGGAAGCGGAAGCTAAAGAAATTCCGCGGAGTGTCCCCGGCGAAAGCTTTGCCGCGGTCATAAACGAAAACGCCGCAGAAATTCCTTCAACGGCGCCCCAAGCGCGAAAGCCGTCCGTTGGAGACGTCTTGGCAGCGGAACCAAGAACGACTGTAAATTATTTGTATTTTGCATTGGCCGGCATTGTAGCCGCGGCGCTGGTTCTTAAGATTTTTATAAAAATCCGCGTACAACATCCCGTTCTGATTGCGAATGGGATATTGATACTTATTGTAATCGCGACGGCGTATCTTTCGAATGAGTTTCTGAGTTTGACGCTCATGGACATAGTCTAGGTTCCACGCGCACTATTTTTAACGATCGTGTATAATAGTGTATATGCCAAGATATGCGAAATTGAGCGGGCAGATATTATCATTGATGGCCTCGGGGCTGCTTTTGGGATTTTCAAGAGATAAGGGCACTCGCAAAGAATTACTTGAAGAATGCGATCGCGTTTGGTTGTCTATGGATCGCAATCAACTCTTTCATTTGATCAGAATTTTAAAATTGAACGGGTTTATAAAAATTATAGAAAAGGATAAAAAAAGTATTGCAGAAATTACCAATAAAGGCAAACTAAGGATAAGGAGAGCAATGTTGGATAAACTTTTGATTAATATCCCAAAGCGCTGGGATAGAAAGTGGCGAATCGTAATTTTTGATATTCCGGAAGAAAAAAGGAGATTGAGGGACGCCCTGAGGCACAGATTAAAAATTCTCGGATATTTTGAGTTCCAGAAAAGCGTATTCGTGTTTCCATATAGATCGGAAAGCGAGATTAATATTTTAGTTAACTATTTTAAGCTACACAAAAATGTGCGATATATGGAAGCTACATTGTCGTATGATTCGGATTTACGAAGGCATTTTGCTTTATAATTATTTTCCACGATCGTAGAAAATAGTATATGGCTTAGATTTAGGTAAGAAATGCACAGGCATGGCGTCTAATTATGCATAAGGTCATGTATAATTAGCGTTATTGGCTTACAATGTTAAAAACTGTTATGCGTAAATTTTTATCGATTTTAGTGGCCGGATCTCTTGTGGTTGAGTCGCTTTTGGCGCCGGTTTCGGTTATGGCGCAGACGACAACGTCGTCCGCGGATATCTCGGCCCTGATTGCCCAGATTGAGGCCCAAATCAAGATTCTGCAGGCGCAAATTGAGGCGCTAAGGGCGGCGAGGGCCCAAGTCGCGTCGACGACTCAGCAGACAATCGGACTTATTCGCCAGCTAAGAGAGGGCCTGAGCGGGGACGATGTCAGGCTTCTGCAAATTTTATTGGCCGCCGACCTCGACATATATCCGGAAGCCTTGATCACGGGGTTTTTTGGGAGAAAGACCGCGGAAGCCGTCAGGCGTTTTCAGCGAAAGCACGGCCTGCCTATGGTCGGAAATGTCGGCCCGCTTACTCTTGAGAAATTAAGAAAGTTACTGGAGGAACGCGGAGTTAATAAGGAAAAAGACGACGATGATGACGATAACGACGGCCGGCGCGATGATGAGCGCTTCTGCGTAATAGTTCCGCCGGGACATTTAATCGCTCCGGGCTGGAATAAAAAACACGACGGGCGCGTGATAATCCGGGAATGCGGGCGAAGCGGAAAGACGACCTCAACTCCTCCCGTGATTGACACAACGGCGCCAATTATCAGCGAAATTGAAATTGATGATAGAACTTCTAGCGGCGCGAAAATAAAATGGGATACGAATGAATTCGCGACAAGTTTTGTTTGGTTCGGAACTACAGCGCCGTTGACCCAATCAGCGGGCAGTAATGTGTTGGAAAGAGATCATTCGATTAGGTTAACTGGGCTTTCGGCATCTACAACTTACATATTCCAGCTTGTTTCAAAGGACGCCTCGGGCAATACCGCGACTTCAAGCCAGCAATCGTTTACGACAAATTAGCCTAAAATTACTCGCGAACCCCGCCCCGATCTTGATCGGGGCGGGGTTTTATGCTAGAATTTTCGCATGAAATATTACGTTTACTATCTTATCGGAGTTTTAGTAATAATTCTCGCGTCGTGGTATTATTTCGGATCTTCCGGAAAAACTCAAATTGAAACAGTCACCGTTGCGAAAGGCGAGTTGGTTCAGGAAGTCAGCGTGACCGGAAAAGTTAAGCCTTCTGAGAGCGTCAATTTAGGTTTTGACAGAGGAGGCAGGATCACGAGAGTCCCGGCGAAAGTCGGCGATAGAGTTTTGCCCGGACAGAAGCTTGTTGAGATTTATAACGCGGACTTGATATCGGAGCTTCAAGAAGCAGAAGCCGGCCTTAAATCCGAGGAGGCCGAGCTGGAAGAACTTAAAAAGGGGACGCGTCTGGAGGATATAAAAATTTCCGAGGCGAAATTCGAAGACGCCAGACAGAGCGTATTCGATTACATTCAGGATTCCTATACCAAGGCGGACGACGCTATTCATAATAAAGTTGACCAGTTTTTTTCTAATCCAAGGAGCCCTAATCCGCAATTAAATTTCAGCACATTTTCTCAGCTGGAGGCTGATTTGGAATCCGGACGGATCGCGGTCGAAAATAGATTTAAAACATGGAACGCGTCTCTTTTGAAAATCAATCCCGACTCGAATATGTATGTTTTTTCCGCGGAAGCGCTGGAAAGTCTGAAATTTATTAAGAGTTATCTGGACACGGTCGCCATCGCGATAAACGGGCTTGAACCCGCCCCGTCTCTTACCCAAACCCAGATTAACGGCTACAAGAGCGACGTTTCGACGGCCAGGACCAACGTGAATACGGCAATCAGCAATATATCCGGGGCGTCGTCGGATCTGAAAATTGCCGAAAGAGAGCTCGCCAAGGATCTTGCCGGGAGCACGGCGGAGGAAATATTGGCGCAGGAGGCGAGCGTGGAAAAAGCCAGAGCGGGCGTTAATAATATCAAGGCGCAGATCTCGAAGACAATCATTTCATCCCCGATCAAAGGCATAGTTACCAAACAGGACGCGAAAGCGGGAGAGATTGTTAATGCTTCTTCCCCGGTTGTATCGGTTATTTCTGACGCGAGTTTCCAAGTTGAGGCCAACCTTCCGGAAACGGATGTTTCCAAAGTTAAAATAAACGACAGCGCCAAGCTAACCCTTGACGCTTATGGGAGCGATACCGCGTTTGCCGCTAAAGTTATTTCTATTGATCCCGCCGAAACGATAATTGAAGGAGTTTCCACGTACAAAATAACTTTTGAGTTCGATAAAGAAGATGAGCGCATAAGATCCGGTCTCACCGCTAATATAGATATTTTAACCGAGAAAAAGGAAGGCGTTTTGGCGGTACCGCAGCGCGCGATTTTGACGCAGGATGGATCAAAGATCGTCCGCGTGCAGAGAAGCGACGGCCGGGTTGATGAAGTGCCCGTCGAATTGGGCCTTTTTGGATCGGATGGGAGAGTTGAGATACTTTCCGGGCTCGAAGAAGGAACGAAGGTAATAATTTCCCGTGAAGTTAATTGAGGTAAAGAATCTCGAGAAAGTTTACCAAAGCGGGGAAAGCAAAACCGTCGCGCTGGACGGCGTTTCCTTTTTAGTCGATAAGGGCGAATTTATCGCGATCATGGGGCCGTCAGGTTCGGGCAAATCGACTTTGCTCCAGCTGCTGGGGTTTCTTGATCGCCAGACAGGAGGATCATATAAGTTTGACGGGAAATCCATCGAAGAATATTCGGAACCAGAACTTGCCAGAATAAGAAACGAAAAAATCGGCTTTGTTTTCCAAGCGTTTAATTTGCTGGCTCGCTCTTCAGTTTACGAAAACGTGCGATTACCGCTATTTTATTCAAATGTGCCTGAGACCGCTTGGGACTCAAAAATTAAGAGCGCGATTGACGCGGTTGGCATATCTCATCGAATAGTCCATGAACCCGGGGAGCTTTCTGGGGGAGAAAAGCAGAGAGTAGCCATCGCGCGCTCCTTTGTTCTTGATCCGGAAATGATACTTGCAGATGAGCCGACTGGAAACCTCGATTCGAAAAATGGCGAAATGATAATCAAGCTTCTCGACGAATTAAATCGAAAAACAGGCAGAACGATTATATTAATAACCCACGAGGAATCTCTCGCGAAATACGCTCGAAGGCTAATCCGCATGAAAGACGGGAAGGTCGAAAGCGATATAAGAATATGACAACGCGACATTTAATTAAAACGGCTCTAACGGCATTGAAAGCGCATAAATCGCGGTCCTTCTTAACGATCTTAGGCATAGTTATCGGCATTACGGCGATCATTTTAGTGATGTCTATAGGCCAGGGGGCGCAAGATTTGATCCTTTCGCAAATTCAAGGGCTTGGGTCAAGAACTATCGTAGTTATCCCAGGCAGAGAGCCATCTGGGCCGTCAGATGTCGCGCAAATTTTCTCTGATTCATTAAAAGAAAAAGATCTGGCTCTAATCTCGAGGAAAGAAAACGTTCCGAATGCCGAGAAAATCATGCCGATAGTGTTTGGCGGAGAAAGTTCCGCTTACGGCAATGAGACGTATCGAGCCACGGTCTTGGGAGCATCCGCAGACGTATTCGACGTTTTTGATATTTATCCAGCGGGTGGAGTTCCGTTTTCCGAAAGCGACGTCCGCGGCCGCCAAGCCTACGCGGTGATCGGAAGCAAAGTGAAGGATGAGCTTTTTGGCGGATCTGAAGCAATCGGCGAGCGGATTAAGATTAAAGAGAAAAATTTTAGGGTCGTAGGCGTTTTGCCTAAGAAGGGGCAAGTATCATTTTTCAACTTCGATGAGATAGTTTTAGTTCCTTATACGGCCGCGCAAGATTCGCTTTTTGGCATTAAATATTTTCATCGCTTTATCATTTCCGCGGACGCGGAAAAAAATATTGCGAGAGTGGTGGAAGATTTGCAGGCCACCCTAAGGAATTCGCACGGCATTACGGATCCGAAGAAAGATGATTTTTTTGTCCAGACGCAGGAGGATCTGGCGGCGCGCATAGGAATTATAACTAATATTTTAACGCTTCTGCTTGTCTCGGTAGCGGCGATTTCGCTTATTGTCGGCGGTATTGGAATTATGAATATAATGCTTGTCGCGGTGACGGAAAGAACGCGCGAGATAGGGTTGAGGAAAGCGCTCGGAGCGGCGAACCGGGACATATTGAGGCAATTTTTACTTGAAGCTGTTATCCTGACCGGCATCGGCGGGATCCTTGGGATTTTGACTGGAGCGCTATTGGCTTTTGGAGTATCTTTAATTCTTTCGCAGGCGCTCGGCCTCTCGTGGACGTTTTCGTTTCCAATTTCCGGGGCTCTAATCGGCTTTTTAGTATCGGGGATTATAGGCCTCGCTTTTGGAATTTATCCCGCGCGGAAAGCTTCCCAGAAAAACCCCATTGACGCGCTTCGATACGAGTAGGGCTTGATTAATGGCGCTTACTCGCTATAATAGGCAAAATCGTTGATTTGAAGAAAGGGGGTGGTCTCATTGAAAATCGGCAAAGGGAAAAAAAGATTATCGAAACTTTTCTCCGCATTTACAAGAGCTGAGTCCGCATTTGAGCTTACTTCCGAGCGATTACGTGTTTTGCGGTTATTGCGCAGACTCCGCGCTAAGTGGCTCTTGGGAAAGGCTCGCCGATTGTTTGAGAAATACTTGGAGGCAAATGCAGAAATCACGCCGCTCGTTCTCAATATCGGCGCGCGAATATACTTCCATTCTTCCGATTATATGTCCGCGATAAAATATGCGAAGCAAATACTTGAAAGGGACATCGGACCTGACCAGCGCGCGTTGGCTTTGGCGATTCTCGCGGAATGCCACGAGATGATCGGGAATGCGAAAAGACCGGAGGACGCTTTTAAGCTTATTTTCGGGGATCTGTACCATAAGCTTGAACCGATAAATCAAATTAGAGTTTTGAGATCGCGGGCCGGCTTCGAAGGGAGACGCAGGAATCTCGAGAAGGCGCAAAAAGATATTGCGCGAGCGAGAAAGATCGCGACTGAACGCAAATTCGTCGAAGAACTCTTAAAACTCAAGGCGCTGGAGATAGCACTTTTTGTGAAGCAATAAGCGGGTTGGTGTGCGACCAACCCGCTTATTTATTTTTAGCGCGATCTCTGCTGACCTAAACTCGGTTTAGGTCATGAGGTTTAGGTCATGACCCCGTAGAGACTATACGCCGAGCCCCCGACCTAGCGTCGGGGTGATGATATAGTCCGAACTCCATGGCGACATGGAGAGGTAAGCAGAAATGCCTTACCTGAGCACTTAGGTGTCCGACACCTAAGTTGCTAAGTTTTTAGTAACGAATTTGTAAACTTAACTTGACTATTTTCTGCACATAAGATAAGATACAAAAATGCCTATCATGTTCAGAAAATCTGTGTGGCATTCGGTTTTCGAAAATCTTTCCTCGAAAGCCTAGTTCAATTTGTAAAATAAATATTTTTCTTCAGCTCTCCTAGGTTTTCGAGGGGAGATTTTTTATCTTCCTAAAAATTTAAAAGGAGGGAAATATGTACATTACCAAAAGAGAAGAACTTTTTACCCTGGTTGAGGAAAGGAAAAACAATCAAGAAGAAATTAAAGAGAGGCTTAATAGTTGGGTTGACAGAGTTTACGGGATACACGCTTTCAGTGATATAGTTCATCGCCATTTTGTTTCTGAACGACAAATGGTCGCTGGCGTTCTCGCGCGCCAAGTTCCATCTATCATGGTCGAGGATATTTCCTGTTTTAGCTTCTGCAAGCTGCTTGGGGTACAGCCAGTTGCGCTTTCTCTGCTGCGCGATTCATTCACGGATAAAAATCCTGATAAGGTGCGTCGAATTAATATCTCTTGGATTACATGGTCTAAAAGTAATCACCTTATACGACAATATGAACGAGTTGTCCCACTCAGTAATAAGGAATTAGAAGGAATGGTTATCCAGAATATCCAAACAAAATTTGGAACAAAACTTATGGATTATCATATGTCCTTGCGTGGAAAAGTATTCGGCGGCGATTATTTACTTCAAGATGCCTCAGCGTTTCATAGTGAATGTCTTTCGAGAGCGAGAAGTTTGCCTGAATATGCCTGGAGAGAAACAGGGAAGGGTAATGAAGAAAGGGTGTATAGGAATGATATACGAGCAGAGGATTTTTCTTTATTGCGTTCCCCTGCCAAATGGTATTATCCCCTATATTTAAGCCTTTTCTTGGATGGCCGAATGATACTCCTCGAAACTTATGAAAATCCAAAGGCAAGTGTTCCTTACGCCCGCCTTCTATTTGAAAGGACAATGGAGCAATTAAAAGAGGGGGTTGGTCTCCTGCCACTTGTAGTCGAGATTTCGCCGCTTACTAAAGATCTCATGGACTATAACCGACATTTACTTGAGCAATCTTTCTCTTGGGAAAAAGTTCTACAAAGTATCGAGGGCGAAGAAAATCTTCTCTCAATGTACGAGAAAATAACGAGAGAGATTATAGCCTTCGGACGGAAGAGAGAAGGAGGTTAAAACCTCCTTCTCTCTTCCGGTTTTATTCTTCATCTGCTATCATCTTCTCAGTATGTTAAAAAATCGAAAATCAAAATCTTCCCATCGCCTACCGTCTCATTTCAGGCCGGAGCGGTATAAAATTATTTTACATCCCGATCTTGAGAAATTCACGTTTAAGGGCGAAGAGGTTATTTCTTTTAAGCTTACAAAACCGGAAAATAGAATCACTCTTCACGCGCACGAGGTTAAAATCGGGCGCGTTTTGTTGCGCTCTCAAGGAAAGGAAATAAAACCTGAAAATATTAAATATGATCTCCAGTCGGAGAGCGTAATTTTCAAATTTTCAAGAAAAATACCGCGAGGCAGGGGAGAGCTCGAACTTAATTTTCGCGGGATATTAAACGATAAAATGCGCGGATTTTATAAGGCAAAGTATGAACTTCGCGGGCGCCCGGAATATATCGCGACGACGCAATTTGAAGCGACTGACGCGAGGCGCGCCTTTCCATGCGTGGATGAACCAGCGGCCAAGGCGATTTTTGACGTAACGCTCATTATCCCGAAGCATAATCGCGCGATTTCAAACACTTATGAAACCGCTATCCGCGAGCACGAATCAGGATATAAAATCGTCGAATTCGCGCCGACTCCCAAAATGTCCACATATTTATTAGCTTTCATTGTTGGACGTTTTGATTACATTGAAGCAAAGACAAAGGAGGGGATAACGGTTCGCGTTTTCACGACTCCGGGGAAAAAACATCAGGCCGTTTTTGCCTTAGATGTCGCCACGAAAACACTTTCGTATTACACAAAATATTTTGGCGTGCCCTATCCCATGCCGATTTTGGATTTAATCGCGCTCCCGGATTTTGGCTCGGGGGCCATGGAAAACTGGGGCGCCGTGACCTACCGCGAATCCGCGCTGCTTGTCGATCCAGACCATTCTTCGATTCACAATAAGCAATGGGTCGCGCTCGTGATCGCGCACGAGCTCGCGCATCAGTGGTTTGGAAATCTTGTCACTATGGAATGGTGGACGCACTTGTGGCTAAATGAGGGATTTGCGTCATGGATAGAATATCTCGCCGTCGACCATATTTTCCCGGAATGGAACATTTGGACGCAATTTGTCCGGCAGGATTTATCCCAAGCATTGCGATTGGACGCTCTTCAAAATACTCATCCAATTGAAGTTCCGGTGCGCCATCCCAATGAGATCGGAGAGATTTTCGACGCGGTTAGCTATTCCAAGGGCGCGGCGGTTATTCGAATGCTGGCTGACTATATCGGGGAGAAAAAATTCCGCGACGGCCTCGCGCACTATTTGAAGAGGCACCAATTCGCTAATGCAGCCACGGGCGATTTATGGCTGGCTTTGGAAGAAAAATCCGGCAAGCCCGTCCGGAAGATTATGAAATTCTGGACAGAGAAGCCGGGCTATCCGGTGCTGCGGATTTCCGAGAAGAATAAAAAACTCGAGATTCGCCAGCATCGCTTTTTTTCAAGCAGAATTTCACGAATAAAAGGCGGAGACAAAACGCGCTGGCCAATTCCGATTTCTTTTTTAAGGCAGGGCGCGAAGCGATCGGAAACGCGCCTGCTCCAAGAGAAGAATTTAGAAGTAAGAAAAGATGGCAATCGATGGACAAAATTTAACGCGGGCGCGAGAGGAGTATTTCGGTGCGACTATCCAATAGAAATACTTACGCGCTTAAAAGATCCGATTGAAAGGAAAGAACTTTCGTCTGAAGACCGGTTCGGCATACAAAACGACGCGTTCGCGCTCGCCGAATCGGGCGAATTGGCGACCACGGCCGCCATGGACCTGGCGCGCTCTTACCGCTTCGAGAACGATTATGCGACATTTGCTGATTTGGCGGAAAATCTTGGGACAATCTATACATTAATCGAAGGGACAAAACTTGAGGGCGGATATAAGAAGTTCGGGCAAGAGATTTTTTCAATGCTTACAGCGCGGCTTGGGTGGGAGAGAAAAGCAAAAGAGCCGCATTTCGATTCACTGCTCAGAGGAATTTCGATAAGCCAGTCCGGCAGATACGGGGACGAGAAAGTTATTAGCGAGGCAGGAAAGCGCTTTTCGGCGCACTTGCGCGGGAAAGCCCGTATTCATCCGGATATCCGGCAGGCAGTTTACGGCGTTGTTGCTAAATACGGCGGACGGAAAGAGTACTCCCAGTTTTTGGAATTATATAAAAAAACCGCGCTCCACGAGGAGAAAAACCGCTTGGGGCGCGCCTTGGGTTTATTTTCCGATAAAACGCTCGTCGCGAAAACTTTAGACTTAATAATTTCAAATAAAGTCAGAATGCAAGATAAGCCAGGGATGCTGGCCTCCGTTTGGTCCTCGCCTCTTGGACGGGAGATGGCTTGGGCGTTTTTAAAACGGAACTGGAAATTTTTCCTAAAAACCTACGGTCAGGGCGGGCATCTTTTCCCAAGAATTATTTCTCCGGCGGAAAGCTTTAATTCTAAAAAATATGCCGTAGATATCAAGAAATTTTTTAAGACTCACTCCGTATCATCGGCAAAGCGCACCGTCCAGCAGGTTTTAGAACAAATTATCTCAAATGATGATTGGATTCGGCGCGATTTCAAGCATATCGAGAGTTGGCTCCGGGAACAAAAATACCTAGAAGATTAGAATTCCGGTTTCCGCTCCCATTTGTGGAAAGCGATATTCACTATTGAGAAAATAATCCCAAAAATGAGCGCGGACCGGAATCCGTCAATCGAAAATCCAGGGACGACGTAAGCGACAAGCATTATCAAAAATGCGTTTATAACGAGAGTAAAAAGGCCGAGGGTCACGATCTCTATTGGCAAAGCCAGAAATATTAGAATCGGCTTTAAAACAACGTTGACTACGCCTATAGCGAGCGCGGCGACGATCGCGGCCATATAATTATCGACTTGCACGCTCGGCATCACATACGCAACCGCGAGAACAACTAATGTGTTTATAATCCAACGTATTAATATATCCATATTTTTATTTTAGCACAAAGTTAAGCTTTCAATACGCGTTCTGTGTATTCGCCGGTTTCGGTGTTGATTTTGATTAGATCGCCGGATTCGATGAAAAGCGGAACGTTGATCGTCATTCCGTTTTCGAGCGTGACGCTTTTTGATCCGCCTTGCGCGGTATTTCCTTTGAATCCCGGCGGAGCTTCTTTAACCAGATAGTCAACTTTTACTGGCAGTTTGATATTTATAATTTTATCCTTGAATTTATACGCGGTTACCTCGAGATTTGGTTTTAAAAATTTTGCCGAATCTCCAAGAAGCGCTTCTGATAAATTAAATCTATCTTTTGCATTGTCCGGCTTCTGGAAAAAATATTGTCCGCGGTTTGCGTAAATAAATTTTATCGTTTCGCGCTCGATATCCGCCTCGCGAACTGTATCAGAGGGCTGGAAAGTTTTCGCGACGACTTTGCCGGAAATTAAATTTCGGATTTTTGTCTGTACGGAGGGCTTTCTCTGCTGCATCCGTACGAAAGCATAATCAACAACCTCGTACGGCTCGCCGTCCATAATAAATTGAGTCCCTGGGGTTAAATCGGTGTAACTTAACATCTGTAAAATCTACACGATTTTACTTTTTAGGGCAAGCCGAGTTTTTTATTTATCGCATCGTTCAACTTTCTACGATCGTAAGAAGTTGGCATATGAAATATTTTACCTATTAAACACTGAATTTGACAATTTCTACGTTTTACCATATAATGTAAACTAAGTTTAGAGTTCTTAAGAGGCGTTTATTTCGGGAGTTTTCACTAATCAAAGGAGGGGAAATGTTTAAGGTAAAAGGGATTGTAACGCATTATCGGCCACACATTGACGAGACTTGTGCGATTTGGTTACTGAGGAAACTTGGCGAAAAGGAGTTTCATGGAATAAGGGAAGCGAAAGTTCAGTTTGCGGATGCCGGCGATCGGACGCCGAATGGCCGTCCGTGGCAAGAATGGCATGACCAGGGGTATATACTTATTGGGATCGGCGGCGGTCGATTCGACGAGCATGCCAACCAAAAGAGTGCGCGAAAGAAGGAACACTGTGCAACGAGCCTCGTCGCGAAGGCTCTGGGCATTGACGATGACCCGGTTTTCAAACCGATCATTGAAGCGGTTGTTGAGAATGACTTGAGGGGTTCTGGCTCTCTCTTGGATCTCGGGGCTATCTCAAACATGCTTCATGCGCACTGCGACGACGCTGAGCAAGTGATGAGATGGGTGACATTCGGCCTCGAGGCGATCTACCAGAGGCAAGTCCAGTACTGGACGACGACCAAGACCGAATACGAACGCTCAGCTCAAGTCGAAGAAATTAAGTGGTCGGGCGGCAGGAAGTTCAACATAGTTACCCTGCAATCTGATGACGAACAGGTCTTAAGATATGCTCGTTCGAAACATGGCGCGAATGCAGGCATCGTTATTCAAAAGAAAAGCACTGGGCACGTCCAGATACATACCAGTCCATACCATGGATTGTTTCTGTACGATGTAGCCAAACTGCTCCGTATTGAGGAGCAGAAGGCCGGAGGAAAAGAGCCTCTGCGGGTTCTTGATCCTAGGGTACTAGCGTCAGAAGGGACATTGCAGGAAATTCCAGAGTGGTTTTTCCATGTCGGCATGCAGAAACTTATGAACGGAAGTCTGACTGCTAAGAATGTCCCTCCCACAAAAATGCCACTCTCTTGGATCCAGAACCTGATAAGGATTGGAATCAATCCCGGACGATTCGAATCTTCTAGACAAAAGGAGTGTGAGGCAGGGAAGTGCACCGCGCAGGCGAAGGGATGCCCTTGGTATACGTGGCAACTGAAACGGTGCTCGGAGGTCCGCAATACTCGCAAGGCAAGCTAAATTAGTTCCTCGTCATGACTCGTGACGTTAAAATTGAGAAATTAGACAAAAACCGTGGCGCTGATCGTCGCGGTTTTTTTATTGCCGGAAATCTGCTAAAATTCTTCTATATTTTATGGCCGAGTTTAAACCGACAATTGGATTAGAAATACACGCGGAGCTGAAGACCAATACCAAAATGTTTTGTTCGTGCAGGAACGATCCGGACGAGAGGCATCCGAATATCAATATTTGCCCGGTTTGCCTCGGCCATCCGGGGACGTTGCCTGTCGCGAATAGGGAAGCAATTCATAAAGTTTTAAGATTTGGGGCGGCGATTGGCGCTGCAATCGCGGATGAGTCGCGCTTCGACCGCAAAAACTATTTTTATCCTGATTTACCCAAGGGATATCAAATTTCGCAATACCCATACCCGCTTGTTAAAGAAGGGGTGCTGGAGCTTCCGTCTTCAGGCAAAAAAATTCGGATCACGAGGGCTCACTTGGAAGAGGATGCCGCTCGGTTAGCGCATGAGCATGGGGCAACGCTCGTTGACTATAATCGCGCCGGAGTGCCGCTGATGGAGCTCGTCACGGAGCCTGACTTAAATTCAGCGAGCGAGGCGAGGGGATTTGCGGAAGAACTTCAGTTAATTTTACGTTATCTGGGGGTCTCTGATGCAGATATGGAAAAAGGCCAAATGCGTGTTGAGGCAAATATTTCCATCGCTCCGCTTGGTGGCTTAGCTACCAAGTTGGGAACGAAGGTGGAAGTGAAGAATATAAACTCTTTTAAAGCGGTGGAGCGGGCGATTGAATTTGAAATTGCGCGGCAGTCGGAGTTATTGAACAAAGGAGAAAAAATTAAGCAGGAAACTCGCGGCTGGAACGACGTCCATCAGAAAACGGTTGGGCAGCGTTCTAAGGAAGAGGCGCACGATTACCGCTATTTCCCAGAACCCGATCTCCCCCCAATGAAACTGTCTGAAGTCCCGGAATTTTCGTTTTCCGCTCTAATCCATAAGCTTCCTGAATTGCCGAACCAAAAAAGAATTCGCTTCAGAAATGAATATGGAATAGATGGCGAAAAACTTGAGATTTTTGTTCGCGACAGAAAATTAGCAGAATTTTTTGAAGAAGCAGTCTCGGAAGGAAACCGATGGACCAATGAAGCCAATCCAAAAAAAATTACTGAGCTTACCGCGAATTATCTCACGTCCGATTTAGTCGGGATTTTGAAGGATCAAGAGCTTGCGATAGGAGATGCTAAGATTACCCCGGAGAATTTCGGCGAGCTTATGAAAATGATTATGAATGGCGAGATTTCATCGCGAGGAGCCAAAGATATATTGGCAATAATGGTTGAATCGAACGAAAGTCCGACAGAGATAGCGAAGCGCGAAGGATTCATGCAGACAGGCGACGCCGAAGAACTTGAAAATATCGCGCGCGCGATTCTCGCGTCGTACGACGAGGCTGTCCGGGATTACAAAAAAGGAAAAGAAGCCTCACTCCAGTTTTTAATTGGGCAGGCCATGCGCGAAGCGAAAGCCCAGAAAATCGGCGCGAATCCTGAAGCGCTCAAAGGGATATTTTTAAGACTTCTTAAGGCATGATCCATTTAATTTTTCGGTCTCGCTTCCACCAAAGCATCTGGCGGCGGGTGTACGCAATTGTTTCTTTGTTGATTTTATCAATCATTTCCCCACGCGAGATTTTCCTTTGAATATACAGCGCTGGATATTTATATTCAAAACCCAGTTCCATAAAGCGTTTCCAAGAAATGCAAGCGCGGCGCAATTTCTTAACTTCTCGAATCAGACCTTTTCGTAACATTTCTCGCGTTCGCCTCTCAATGCGTTTTTTTAGATCTTCCGGCAAGCGCTTTATCCCAATGAATTTAACTCTGTATTTCTGGATTTTTGCTAGTTTAGGAACTTTGCCAATCGCTTCGATAATTTCCAGCGCGCGAATAACACGCCTTTTATTTTTTCGATCGATTGTTTTCGCGCGCCTCTTATCCCTCTTTTCGAGCAGTTTCAAAAGCGACTCTAGTGATTTTCTCTCAAACTTCTTGCGAAGTTTTGGATTCGGCGAAACCGCGGGGATCAGGATTCCTTCAGCGACAGCGCGAATGTAAAAAGCGCTTCCGCCAACTAAAATTGGAGCTTTGCCGCCGCGGGATATCGCAGTGATCGCATCATCCGCGCATTTCTTCCACTCTGTGACACTGAAAGCGGTTTTGGGGTCGGCGATATCCGTGCAAAGTTGTCCCTTAATTTTCGCGGTGCCGATGTCCAACCCTCGGTAAATCTGCCTAGAGTCTGCGGAAATTATTTTCCCGCCGATTTTCCTTGCAAGCTTCACGGCATATTTCGACTTTCCGGACGCCGTTGGCCCAAGGACGACGATGAGTTTTGGCTTATTTCGCAATTTTTAAGAATTCTTCGATTGTTCTCGCCCCAAGATCTCCTTTCCCTCGTTCGCGGACCGCAACTTTGCCTGATGCGGCTTCTTTCTCGCCAATGACGAGAATATACGGAACTTTCCGCATTTCCGCCTCGCGTATTTTCTTGCCGATTGTTTCATTTCTCAAATCAAGCTCAGCGCGGATTCCGCGAGATTTTAAATTCTTCAAAATATTTTCTGAGTATTTAAAAACTTTGTCATTTATAGATAAAACCGAAACTTGAACTGGAGATAGCCAGAATGGAAGCGCGCCGTCGAAATGCTCTAAGAGGATTCCGATAAAGCGCTCGAACGATCCAAAAATCGCGCGATGTATGACGAACGGCTTCTGTTTTTTACCGTCCTCATCGACATATGAAAGATTAAATTTTTCCGGAAGCATAACCAAGTCAAGCTGGGCTGTTCCCATTTGCCAATCGCGATCTTGACTGTCCTTAATATGAACCTCAATTTTTGGTCCATAAAACGCTCCTTCGCCGCTTGATATTTCATATTTGATCTTGCTTTTGCCCAGCGCTTTCTTTAACGCTTCTTCGGCCATATCCCATTCTTTCTTTGTTCCAAGCGCGTCTTTCGGCTTTGTCGCCAACCGATACGCTACCTTAAATCCAAAATCGTCATAAAATTTTGAGATTGTCTTCAGGACGTTTACGATTTCCTCTTCAACCTGATCCTGTCTGACATAGATGTGGGCATCATCCATCGTTATCTGGCGGACGCGGAAAAGTCCGCCGAGCGTTCCAGAAAGCTCGTTTCGATGAAGCCGACCGATTTCAGCGAGACGAATAGGAAAGTCGCGGTAGCTATGCAGCGTCGAGTTGTATACGTATGTTGATTCCGGGCAATTCATCGGTTTTACCGCAAGCACCTCGTTTTTATCTCTGGGATTTTCAAACCAGAACATATTATCGCGATAGTGTTCCCAATGTCCAGACTTCTCAAAAATGTCCTTCTTAACCAAAATTGGCGTGGAAATTTCGTCATAGTTATCAGCGTCATTGAGCATTCGCGCGTACCGCTCGAGTTCGCGAAAAATTATCATTCCTTTCGGATGCCAAAAAGGCGCGCCAGGCGCGATTTCGTGAAATGAAAATAAATCGAGCTCCTGTCCCAGCTCGCGATGGTCTCTCGCCCTCTTATCTGCCGACGAGGCTTTCCTCTCTGTCTTTTTTTTCTTCATGTTTTTCTCCTAATTTTCTCGCTTCCTCGCAAATGATGCTTGGATTTCCATTTCGGATAGAAACTTTGCCTTTGATTACTACGCAGTTATCTAATCCAAAAACACTTCCATTATTAGATAAAAGCCGCGGGAATACAACTGCCTCGATGGAATCTGAAAGATCCGCGATCTTAAGAAAAAGCATGGGCTGGTTTTGCTTAGTCAGGACTTTCTTAAATTCATCGATTATCCCCCCTATAATGACTGGCGTCCCTTCATTAAAGGTTTTCGCCATCTTAATGTTTAACTTTTGTTTTTCAAGCAATTGGCGGAATTTTTCTAGCGGGTGGCCAGAGACGAAAAGCCCCAAAAGTTCCTTTTCCCAGCGCAGCTTTTCTTCCTGTGTTGCGGGCGGGAACTCATTGAGAGTTAAAGTAGAGGCTATTTTCTGTCCGGAGTCGCCAAAGAGAGAGGACTGGGAACCATTCGCGCCTTTCGTCGAGTCGCGGTGATGAGCGAGCAGAGTTTCCATATTCTCAAGCATCTGGGCCCGTTCGCCCAGGGAATCCATGGCGCCGGATTTTATAAGCGCCTCCAGAGATTTTTTATTAAGATCCTGATACGGAACGCGCTCGAGAAAATCAGAAAGGGAGACGAAGCGGCCGCGTTGCCCGCGCTCAAGGATTATCGCGCGAACCACATTTGAGCCGACGTTTTTAATGGCGCGCAGGCCGAAGCGAATAGCCGATTTATTATCTCTTTCCTCCGGCGTAAAACCGTCGTCCGAATTATTTATTGCCGGCGCTAAAACTTCTATTCCGAGTTCCGCCGCCTCTTTGATCAAAAATCCTATCCGCTCAACGTCTTTTTCGTCAGCGTTCATTAAACTCGTCATGAATTCAATTGGATAATATGTTTTCAAGAAAGCGGTTTGGTAGGCAACTTCCGCGTATGACGCGGCATGCGAACGGTTGAATCCGTAGCGCGCGAAGGGCTCCAAAAGTTCGCCTAATTTTTTCGCGATATTTTTTTCGATTTTATTTTCGATCATCCTTGAGACGAATTTTTCAGTCTGTTCTTCAAGCAGGCTTCTTATCTTCTTGCCGACAGCCTTCCTAAGCGTGTCCGCCTCGGCGAGAGTGAATCCCGCGAGCGACTGCGCGATCTGCATCAATTGCTCTTGGTAAACAGCTATCCCGTAAGTATTTTTTAAAATCGGCTCGAGTTTTGGATGAAGATAGGTTACGCGCTCTTTTCCGTGCTTGCGTTTTATGTATGAAGGGATCAATTCCATAGGGCCCGGACGATAAAGCGAAATCATCGCGATTATGTCTTCAATGTTCGTTGGCCAGAGATCTTTTAAATAGCGCGTCATACCTTGCCCTTCCAATTGAAAGACCCCGATTGTTTTACCTTCGGCCAAAGTCCTAAAAACGTTTGGATCCTCATGATTGATTTGATCTAAATTTAGCGCGATGCCGTGCCTTTTTTCCACGAGAGAGAGCGTGTTTTCTATGATGGTTAAATTCTTAAGCCCGAGAAAATCGACTTTAAGCAATCCTAAATCTTCGATGGCGTGCATTTCATATTGAGTGACGATTACAGCCCCTTCGTTTTCGTCGCCGGTGGCGTATTGCAGGGGGACTATATTCTTCAGAGGATCCTTTGTTATGACGACGCCGCACGCGTGGACTGAAGCATGACGCGCGACTCCCTCGAGCTTTAGAGCGGAGTCAATTAATCTCTTTGCTTCGGCATTTTCTTTATAGATATTCTTAAGCTCCTCGACATCCTCTAGGCATTGGGCGAGCCAGCCTTCCTTCATCCCCTGCGTTGGATTGAATGGAATTAATTTCGCGAGCTGGTCGCAGAAGGCATATGGTATTCCGAGCGCTCTCCCGGCGTCCCGAATCGCGGCGCGGGCGGCCATTGTCCCAAAGGTTATTATTGACGCGACTTTATCACCCCCATATTTGTTACGAACATATTCTAGAACTCTATCTCGGCCGGTATCAGCGAAATCCAAATCAATATCAGGCGGGGAGATGCGATCCGGGTTCATAAAGCGCTCGAAAATCAAATTGTAGGCGATCGGATCAATATTCGTGATTCCCAGCACGTAGGAGACGAGCGAGCCGGCCGCGGAGCCGCGTCCTGGCCCAACGACAATCCCTTCCTTTCTCGCCCAATTAACGAAATCTTGAACCATCAAAAAATAAGTGGAAAAACCGGTTTTGCCGATTACGCCAAGTTCGTAGTCTAAGCGATTTTTTATTTCCGCATTGGCAGACGGATATTTTTTCAAAAGTTTGCCGCGGCAAAGTTCCGCCAAATATTTTTCAGGGCTTATCTCTCCAGGCACGTCGTAATGCGGAAGCTGTAAGACGCCCATTGGTATCGTGAGATTGACTCGATTCGCGATCTCGAGCGTATTTTCGATAGCCTCAGGCAGGTCTTTGAAAAGCTCCCGCATAATTTTAGGACTTCGAAAGGAAAAATCGTCAGCTTTCATTGTCAGGCGGTCTTCGTTGTCAATCTTCGAGTTAGTTTGCACGGCCAGCAAAATATCCTGCGCTTGAGCGTCATCGGCCCGGAGATAATGAGAGTCTTGCGTTGCGACTAGCGGGGTTTTTGTCTGGCGGGATAATTCCAGAAGGCCTTTTTGAATTTCTTCGTGAGCAGGTATCCCGGGGTGGTGGGATATTTCAAGAAAAAAATTTTCTTTCCCGAATATACCGCGGTATTCATCAATCAATCTCTCCGCACCTTCTGAATCTTTCCGAAGAATGGCGCGAGATATTTCTCCACTCATGCATCCAGAAAGAGCGATTATCCCCTTTGAATGTTTTCGTAAGAGATCCTTATCAACTCGTGGCTTATAATAGAAGCCTTCCAAGTTTGAGGTCGTCACAAGCTCAATTAGATTGTGGTAACCCTCTTCATTTTCGGCAAGAAGCGTTAAATGGTAGCGGCGTTCGTCTACTCCCGGTTCTTTGTCCTTAAGAGAACGCGCTGCCACATACGCCTCGAAACCAATTATTGGCTTAACCCCAGCGTTTTTAGCCGCCTTATAAAATTCAATCGCGCCGTACATATTACCGTGATCGGTAAGCGCTAGCGCTGGCATTTCCATCCTGGAGGCCTCGCGAACTAGGTCCTTAATTTTTGTTAAACCATCCAAGAGAGAATAATGCGAGTGGGTATGCAGATGCACAAAACTCATAAAAGTATTCTAGAATAATATTATGGCTAAATACATAGTGGGCGTAGATGAGGCTGGCCGGGGGCCTTTAGCGGGGCCGGTGACAGTTGGAGCAATAGCCGTGTCAATTTCCAATTTTAAATTTCCAATTTTCAAAAATATCAAGGATTCCAAGAAACTTTCCGCGAAGAAGCGCGAAGAATGGCTTTCTCTTTTTCAAAATAATTCTAAAATTTTGTATACCGTTTCCTCGGTAAGTAATTCGGTAATTGATAAAAAAGGAATTTCACACGCGCTTCGCCTTGCCGTCAGGCGGTGCATCGATAAATTGAAAACCCGCCTGCCGGACGGGCAGGTTGAAAATT
>MFHJ01000049.1 GCA_001778545.1 Candidatus Giovannonibacteria bacterium RIFCSPHIGHO2_02_43_16 | reverse complement strand
CTTCTCCCAATAATTTTTGCGTAAAGATTTCCTATTTGCTCTTCGAATTCTTCGATATCGTGAATCAACCCTGTCGCCTGAATCTTTAACGCTTCTCGTCCCCTGGGATCTCTCTGCTTGAACGCCAATTTTTTATATCTCTCCTCAAAACTTTCATACTTCCTCTCCATTTCAATTATCTCTTTGCTTTCTTCAAAATTGACAGGCGTTTTATCGCCAGCTTTCTTTGGTTCGCCATCGCTCTCCTCTCTATTAAAATCACTCATTCTGAATATTTCTCCCATGGCTGCCGGGCTTGGACTCGAACCAAGATACTCGCCTCCAAAGGGCGATGTCCTACCATTAGACGACCCGGCAATACAAAAAGTCTAGCAAAAATTTCCCTATTATGCTATGGTAATTGGAAACAAAAGAGGAGGTGTCCTTTGAGGGAAATCAGAACCGAAGAAAACCTAGTCAAAAGTATCGCGGATGCGACAGCCCCGTTAATTAGGTCTTTTGGTTTCAGCAGGGCTGTCACGGTTGCTATGAAACAATATGAAAGCATGCTTCCGACAGATGACGTCCGACGGCTTTCAATTCGCAAAGAAGTTGAAAACGAACTAAGGAGACGCGCCATTGCTGTCAGAAAGAGAAGCGCTAGGCAGAGGGCCGAAATCAAGAGATCGCCAGAGTTAAGATTCCAATTCCGGCCAATTCGGAAAGTTTAAAGTTTCTGGCTCGTCCAGAATAACCGAGTCCCCTGTTGCAGCGATGCGGCGTGGGACTTTTGCTTTATTGATTATCCAATTATTGCGCTATAGCTAGATAATGGGCTTTTTAAATTTCTTTCGCTGAGGTAATCTTCAAAATCGCGAGCTCGAGTGGTAATTGCTGGAGATATGCGATTTTCAGCAAAGGATATGCGTCATTTAAATTATTCAGAACTGTCTCGAATTTTTTAATATCGTTTTCTTTGGCAAAAGCTTTCATCGCACTCAATTCGGATTCAGATATGAAATCTGCAAGCTCTTTCGAGTAATTGGGATCAACTTTAAGATAGAGCATGAAACGGAAATTTTGGATTAAGAGCTTCAGGAAAGATTTTTGGTCAACGCCGTCCTCGGAACTTTTATGAACTATCGCGAGAGCAGATTTTACATCCTTATCCAAAATTGCTTTCGTCATGGCCAATAGCAAATCCCGCGCCGGAACCCCGAAAAGCCTTCTTATTTGTTCTGGCTCAAGCTCCCCTGAACTCGCGGCAAACGCTTGGTCAAGCATGCTTTCCGCATCCCTAAGCGATCCCGAAGCAAGAACAGAAATTATGTTTAAGATCTCTTCATCAACCTTAATTTTCTCTTTTCGGACAATCATATCAAGCGCTTTTTGGATATCCTCCTCCCATATTTTTCGGAATTCGAAGTGCTGGGTTCTGGAAATTATTGTGGCCAAAACCTTTTCAAGCTCGGTCGTCGCGAGAATAAAAATCACATGTGCCGGCGGTTCTTCCAATGTTTTCAACAACGCATTAAATGCTTCTTTGGTCAGCATATGAACTTCGTCGATAATGTAAACTTTATATTTTGCTTTAAATGGCAGAGAGCGAATTCCATCCCGCAAGGCGCGGATCTCATCTATTCCTCTGGAAGACGCGGCATCAATTTCAATCAAATCGAGCCCAACACCAGACAAAAATTCTTTGCAAATTTCGCATTTGTTGCAGGGGCGCTTTTCAGGAGAGTCGTCAAGACAGTTTGCCGCTCGCGCGAAAATGCGCGCTACAGTTGTCTTTCCAGTGCCGGCTGGGCCCGAGAAAAGATACGCGTGAGAGATTCTATTCTTTAGTATTGAAGCGCGGAGAACCTCGACGGTTGATTTTTGCCCGACAATCTCGTCAAAATTCTGCGGGCGATATTTCCGATAGAGCACTTCGCTAGTCATCTCGCCTTTGTAAATACTACAAGCCTGTAACCTGTGAAATTCCAGATAAGCGCCGCTACGCTTGCGACAACTTTCGCAAAATTCAGCCATTCTTTGGGATCGAGTCCTCCCGAGTTTGGAATATACGTCGTGACAGCAACTATGACGCCGCTATTGATCAGGAGGCCCATGGCGGTAACGGCCAAAAATTTGGGGAAGTCGCGGAAAAGCGATTCCCCCCGCGAGACTGAGTGAAAAACCCATAATTTATTCCACAAATATCCGTTGAAAACCGCAACTAAAAATCCCGGTACATTAATAAGCCCTACCGTAGTCCCTGCCGTAATTCCGCTAACAGAGCTCACGAAATTTAATACAGCGAAATCTATTGAGGCGCTCAAAAATCCGACAGCGGCAAACTTTCCAAATTGCCTGAAGACCGCCAGAAATCTCGAAAGAAAATATCCAAACCATACTCCGGCCGCGAAGAGCAATGAAACGCCAAGCGGAGCAATTATATTTTTGTTCCGGAAATCAATATCCAGGTATGAAAGTATGATCAGAAGAAAAATGCCGGTGAGAAACCCGACACATGCCCCAATTAAGATATCCTTCTTCATAGCCTATATAATACCATATAATAAAAATATGTCCGGAAAAACCGTTTTGGCGCTTCTTGGAATTATTGTTCTTGCTGTTTTTCTGCGTTTCTGGGATCTTAAATCCATTCCACCTGGGTTATATCCGGACGAGGCAATGAACGGAAATAACGCAACGGAAGCAATCGCATACAGGCACTTCAAAGTATTCTACCCGGATAATAACGGGCGCGAAGGCCTTTTTATAAACCTGCAGGCGGTCTCGATATCTATTTTCGGAAATGAGCCTTGGGCGCTTCGTGGAGTTTCGGGAATTTTTGGGCTTCTCACGGTCCTCGGCATCTTTCTTCTCTCGAGGGAAATGTTCCGTCCCAACTCGAATCGCGATCGTCTCGCTCTCCTCGCCGCTTTTTTTCTCGCGACAAGTTTTTGGCATATAAATTTTTCTAGAATTGGATTTCGCGCGATTATGGCTCCGTTTTTTCTTGTTTGGGGGCTATATTTTTTCTTTAGATTCTATAAAGACGCTGGCAGTGCGCCCTCGCAAATTATATCGGCCGCGCTAGGCGGTCTTATATTCGGCCTCGGTTTCCACAGTTATATCGCGTATCGCGCCGCGCCGCTCCTTCTTCTCCCGCTCGCGATATCTGGCTGGAACAGGCCCCGCAGAAACACATGCTTCCCTTGCCTTGTTTTAATTTTCATTCTTTTCGCGGTCCTGGCATTAATTCCTCTTAGTCTCTATTTCTTCGACCATCCGGCGGATTTCTTTGGACGCACGAGCCAGATTTCAATTTTCTCCGAACCATCGCCAGTGAAAGCGTTTGGCATAAACACAGTTAAAACAGTCGGCATGTTCTGGGTATACGGCGATCCAAACTGGCGGCACAATTTTTCAGGCGCGCCGGAGCTTTCAATAATAGTTGGAATATTTTTCCTCATAGGTATAATTATTTCAGCTCGCAGAGCCTTATCGAGATCCGACCTCGATATTGAACGGTTCAACGGATTTTTTCTTCTCTTCTGGCTGGGCCTGATGCTCCTGCCAGTAGTTATATCTTCCGAAGGCCTCCCTCACGCTCTTCGAAGCATCATCGCGATTCCTCCAATTATTATCTTGTCCGCATTCGGTCTCGAAAAAACAATCGAATTTTCAAAGAAATGGCTAAAACGCAACAAAGAAATATACCCCGCATATTCGGGCCAGTTATCCAGAATCGACAAAGAATTTTCTCTATTGCTCGCTGTTATTGTTATCGCGCTTGCTGCCAATACATATGATGTTTATTTTAACCAGTGGTCAATACGCCCCGAGGTTTACGCCGCTTTTAACACGCGCGATTGGAATATAGCGAAATATTTGAATGCCCTCCCCGACGAAATTGATAAGTATATTGTAATCGATGGCGAAAGGCTGGATAGCCGAATCGTAACGATATCAAGCCAACCTATTCTATTTGGAACAAATACGTTTCTTAACGAAGCCCGAGCGCGCAAAAATTTTCACTACGTTTCTCCTGAAAATCTAAATGCTGAATTCCAAAAGAAGCTTCCGGAGCAGGCAGTGGTCGTTTTCCTTAAAAAAGATGATGCAAATTTTGCAGCTTCGCTCGTAAAAAAATATTCACGGATCACGCTTGCTATCCCCGGCGATTTTATCGCGCTGATTATTTCCCCGCTTTGATTTCCAGATGGAAAAAATTACTATAATAAGGATAACTGCCAGCAATTCCAGAGGAAATGCGATTCGGATCACCGTAAGGATAACCCCAATAGTTTTTTCAACAAAATCGCCCATATATAAAGTATATTCCATACAATGAAAAAGCGCATAAACGTTTTTACTCTCCTAATTCTTGGAACGATGTTCTTTCTTTTATTTGCGTCGTCACTTAATGATTCCGCGACTTTCGATGAAGTCGCGCATATCGGCGCAGGATACACGTATTTGAAATACAGAGACTCGCGCTTAAATCCAGAACATCCTCCGCTCATGAAAGATTTAGCGGCGCTCCCGCTAATGTTTCTCAATCTAAAATTTGACATAAACCATCCGTTTTGGAATTCGGAAAATATAAACGACCGGCAATGGACGGCAGGCAACTTGCTTTTATACGGCTTAGGAAACGATCCAGACAAAATTATATTCTGGGCGCGACTGCCCATTATGCTCTTAGCCCTCTTTTTTGGCTGGCTTTTATACCGCTGGGCTTCTTCGCTCTATGGGGAGCGTGTCGGGTTCATCGTTCTTTTTTTATACGCCTTCTCCCCAACATTTCTCGCCCACTCTAGATATGTGACGACGGATCTCGCGGCGGCCTTCGGATTTTTTATCGGCCTCGCCAGTTTTTTGAGATTCCTCCTGCGTCCAACTTTAAAACGTACAGCTGTCGCTGGAATATGCCTTGGCGTTGCTTTACTGCTTAAATTTTCTCTTTTTCTCCTGTTTCCGATATACGCTGGTCTTGCCATCCTTTGGATTTTTCTCGAAGCGAGGGAAAATTCATACGATTTTAAATTTGCTTGGGCACTCGCTTGGAAAATAATTTTACTGGGCATCATAGCTCTCTTGATAATTTGGGTGTTCTATATATATCACGTCTGGAACTACCCGCAGACTGAACAACTCCGCGATGAAACTTGGGTCATGAGCACTTTTGGCAAGCGCTATCTTGTTGATATTGATACTTTTTTGATAAGAAATAAATACACTCGCCCTTTGGGACAATATTATCTGGGGCTCTTGATGGTCATCCAGCGGGCCCAGGGAGGCAACACGACATATTTCTTGGGCGAGGTTTCCGCTTCTGGATGGCCAAGCTACTTCCCAACCGCTTATCTCATAAAGGAAACTATCGCATTCCACGTCCTTACGCTATTTGCTCTTTTCCTTTCGCTGCGCAGGATTAAAAGCAGTAAAGAAAAAAATGTCGGGGTATTGCTGGATTGGATGAAGGGAAATTTTGTGCTTTTGGCCTGTATATTATTTATATCGGTTTATTGGATATATTCTATGAAAGGTATATTAAACATCGGGATCAGGCACGTTCTGCCAACCTTTCCCTTTATTTACCTCTTGGTCGCGCGGGAACTCGCGGCTTGGATTTATCGCCCAACCGCTGACTCTTCCCAAGGTTTTAAGGAGTGGCTAAATCTCATATATGAAAGAGTATTTGAACCAATGCCGAAAATAATATTTCTCACATTGATGTTTTTTTGGATCTTCGGTTCCGCGATCCTGGCCTATCCTTATTATTTATCGTACTACAACGAATTCGTCGGGATTGATAACGGATACAAATATATCGGAGACTCCAATTATGACTGGGGGCAGGATTTAAAACGATTGCGCGATTTAATTCAAAACAACCCTGATTTCGCCGGCAGAAAAATATACTTGAATTATTTCGGTGGAGGTTCTCCTAGCTATTATCTCGGCGGACAGTATGAGGACTGGTGGTCGGCTAAAGGCGCGCCACCTTCAGGATCGTATTTCGCGGTTTCCTCCACTCTTCTCGCTGGCGCCCAAGGAAGACCGACTAAAGGAATCGTCATTAAGCCCGAGGACTCGTATGGCTGGCTTTTAGGCCAAAAGCCCTTCACCCGTGCCGGGAAATCGATCTTGATATACAAAATTCCTTAAACTTGGCGACCTGGTCGCCAAGCGCTAGTCAATTAACAAATCAGCAAGCTCCCTGTCTTTTTCCTTCTTCTCTATTAAAGTCGGCAAGGTATCTAACGCAAATTTCTTATATTCATCGCGAGATGCAAACTGTTTTAAAATAATCCCACTTTTATATATCCGGATTCCTTGATTAGTTAGATACTCGTACCAACTTGATTTAGCCAACTTGGCGACCTGGTCGCCAAGTTGGTGGACCTTAAAATTTAAATTTACATAAGCGCTGAGATGTAATAGATATTCGTTGGAATCAACTATTTTAGCTTTAAAAGGTCCTTGAAATAAAGCGCCGTTCCGCTTGTAACGATTGTTAAAATACCACGCATATCCACCGCTCAATCTTTTCATAAACTGACTTATTCCGCTTTCTGCAACTTGTTCCAAAATAAAATGGAAATGATTTGGATTCAAGCAAAATGCAACTATGTTTACCAAACGTTTAAGCTTGCGCTTCGCCTTCCATTCCTCTGAAATAAATGAATTTTCGTATAAACTTCCCGCGAGACTCGTGGTATTAAATTCATCCATGCAATCTAGAAATCTTTGAACATCTTGTTGGTTGTTAAATATCTTACGTTTATCTACTCCGCGATTATACACATGATAGAACGTCTCATTTGTAAATTTAATCTTCCTCATTCCATAATTCTAACAACTTGGCGACCAGGTCGCCAAGTTGTTATTTGAACTTGTAAAAAACTTTATCCTGGAAGCGCAGATCGATATATTCGAGCGTGTCGCTCTTTTTCTTGATCTCGCCTGACCTAAGAGCGAGGGAGAAATTTTCTATGGCTTTCTCGATATCTGTCTGGGCGTCAATAATCAGATAGAAGCCTTTTTTGGGATATAGATAATAAGTTTCTCCGCCTTTTTTAATGTAAACTTTTACGATATCGCTTTCAATGATTTTCGGAATGTTTTCGATCATTTGGGATATTTTCCCGAAATGTTCGGGTGGCAAGATATTTTTTCGCAGGAAATCCTCCTCTCTCGCGTCTAAAATTTTCAAAACGGCGCTCCCAGAGGAAATTACTGATTTCTCGAAAGCGAGGCCCTCTTTGTCCAAAAGAAGGCAGGAGGCTAAGCTACCCCTTGGTAGCTTAGCCTCCAAGTCAGAAGGACACCAGATAGCCCATGTTTTTCTTTCTGTTATTGAAACATCGATGGCTGATGAGAATTTTCTCTCGACGGCGAAATCGCTGAATCTGTATTTCCCCGCCAAAAACTCTTCAATATCTTTTTGCGAAAGAAAAAACACGTGATCCCTGGGAACAATAAGCCATTTTTTGCCGGCGATGATCTCGAGAATTTCCGCGCGCAATTGTTTTTCGTCATTTTTATCAAGCCCAAATATGTTTACCTTAGAGACGCGCAAGGGCGGCACGTAAAATAAAAGCGTAGCCATCGCTGAGACTATCCCCAAAATGCCAACCCACAAAAGGATTTTAATAAAAACGCCTTTCTGACGCCTTTTATGAAACGTCTTTAGTAGATCTTGGCGTAATGACATCTTTCCCGATATATTTTCTCAACACTTCAGGGATTAAAACCGAGCCATCCTCTTTTTGATAATTTTCCAATATGGACTGCAGAATTCTCGGTGTAGCGATAGCGGTGTTATTAAGAGAGTGCGCGAAGCGTATTTTGCCGTCAGGCGCCTTGTACCGTATCTTTAATCTCCTTGTTTGAAAATCGTGTACGATAGAGGAGGAGTGTGATTCGCGATAACGCTTTTCTGAGGGTATCCAGGTTTCTATGTCGTACATTTTAACAAACCCGAAAGGCAAGTCCCCCGCGCAATTTATAACAACTCTATATGGCAGCGCTAGCGCCTGAAGAATTTCCTCAGAATATTTGGTGAGCTCTTCGTGCCACTTCACTGATTCCTGGTGCTCCGCTTTGCATAAAATAACTTGTTCGACTTTCATAAATTCATGTACTCGATAAATCCCTTTTTCATCCTTGCCGTATGACCCCGCCTCGCGGCGGTAGCTCGGGGAAAACGCGACATATTTTTTTGGTAATTCTTCCTCCGTCAAAATCTCGTTCTCGTGATATCCCATCATAGAAACTTCCGCGGTCGGAACTAAAAATAAGTTATCGTTTGACGCGTATAAATCCTCGCGAAATAACGGCAATTTGCCAGTCTCGATAAAAATATTTTCTTTAACAAGCGCGGGCGCGATAAACGGCGTAAATCCTTTCTGTACCATACATTCCATCGCAAACTGCCAAAGGGCGAAAGAAAGCAAAGCGCCTTCATTTTTTAGAAAATACCCTCGGAAACCTGATACTTTAGTCCCCCGCTCCAAATCAACTAAATCCAACTCGCGCGATAGAGCATGGTGATCCCGGATTTTAAAATTAAAAGTTTTCGGTTCCATCCATTTCCTGATCTCGACGTTATTTTCGTCGGACTTACCTTCCGGCACAGTGGGATCCGGAATATTCGGGACTAAGAGCATCAATTGCCTAAATTCCTTGTCAATTTTCGCAAATTCCGCTTCCTTTTTTTGCAAATTCTCTTTCAGCTGCTTCAAATCCTCCAGTTTTTCAGCTGAAAAATTTCCCGATTCCTTATTCTGCGCCTCGCGCAAAGTCTCTACATCTTTAATCAATTCTCGCCTTGCCTCGTCTATCTCGAGAAGTTTTTCGAGATTAAAATTATAATGCCTCTTTAAAATCGATTGCCGAATGAGGTCGGGATTTTCTCGGATGAACTTAATATCCAGCATAACCCTTAGAATAAACCAAAAAGGCCCTCTTGAAAAGGCCTTTTTGGTTTATTCGCTCGAATTACCTTATGTTCTTCGGGGAAAACGCCATCCTTGCCGTTCTGGTCCAATAGTTGATAGATTCGCGAACAAGCTTTCTGCCGAAATATAGCGCCAAAAGTGCTGCGGAAACAGAAATCGCGAACAGATCCCACTCGGTTTTTTTGATCGCAATAAACAGATAGTTAATAAGTCCGAGTAAATCGAGCGACGCAATCCTAGCTGACATGTTTTCTATTATTACGGCGACATGCTGGGCTTTTATCGCGTAATAGAGCACGAGTCCGGAAACAGCAATCACAAGCGACGCAGGAACAAAAACTTTCCGCATAAACCACATAAAATGCACGCGCCGCAAAACACGGCTCTTAAAGTCGCTTAACTCCCGCTCGCTCCAATTTATTTTATTTATATTTTCCATATTTTGCATACAAATTTATTTATATTTGCGTAGCTCCGTCCGAAACGCTTCTGAAAACCTCCCTAGCTCTGAATAATCTCATCTTGAGCGCGGGAATAGTTATGTCTTTTTGCTTGGATATCTCTTCATACGAAAGCCCTTTTAAATAGTGCATTTCGAGAAGTTCCCTGAAATCGCCCGGCATCTTTTCCAAAATTTCTTTGACCAATATCTCCGCCTCCAAATTTTCTTCAAATTCTTTCGAGCCCAGCGTCTCATATAAAAACGTATCGAGATAAGTCATCTCCCCCATCCGCTTTTTCAATGTCCGGTATTTGGTAAGCGCGGTGTTGAATACGATTTTATAGCCCCAGCTCTTGAACTTTGAATTGGGTCCCGTCTGGAGCTGGTCGGCATGCCGGTAGATTTTCAAAAATGCGTCCTGGACAACGTCTTCCGCCTCCTCCTTGGAATTCAATATCCTGCCTGCGAAGCGCAAAAACGCCGCCTGGTACCGTTCAACCAAAACCCCAAAGAGATCCGGGTACTCGACAGACGCCGCGAGCAATACCTCGTCCGCCGTCTCCTTTAGCGCTTCGGGACCACCTTCCATAAGGCTTTTGTAACGTTTCCTCGCCATTGCCTATACTATAGGCGACCGTTACATATATGACAACTCTCGAAACCTTTGCTTTGTTTCCTAAGTTTCTATATACATAAGGTCGCATTAAAGGATTTAAGTACTAAGAACGCTCGAAAATACCCCGCAATAGGCGGGGTATTTTCTTTTTTGGTATAAAATATCTATATGGCCAAAGATTATCTTTACGCCGTTGAATTTTATCTAGTCTTTTTGATGTTCGCGCCGATCGGGCTTGTTGCCGCGCGCCCGTTTATAGAAAACTTTCGCAGCGCGTATGCGCTATCCAAACTTCTTGGACTGCTCCTTTTCGGATATTCTGTTTGGCTTTTATCTTCCCTGCGGATTCTAGACTTTCAAAACATCTTTTTCGTCAGAATTCTTTTCACGCTTGCCGCGGCCGCGAGCATATACGCGTTATGGAAATATTGGCCCCGAGAGTGGCGAAATATTCTAAAGAATACTTTAACGGTCGAGGCTTTCTGGATCTTTTTTTATTTTCTCTATCTCTGGCTCCGGAGCCACAACGCGGAAATTCACGGCACGGAGCGATTTATGGACATGGCGCTTTTTAAAGCCTCGAGCATGACCAATTATTTCCCTCCGATTGATCCCTGGCGGGCTGGAAGCCCCATTAACTATTATTATTACGGACATTATCTTTTTTCCATAATTTCAAATCTTTCCGGAGTCGCCGCGAATTACGCGTATAACTTCACGCTAGGAATTATTTTCAGCTCCGCGCTAATGCTCGCTTGGGCCTTTGTTCGGCGTTTTACAAATTCAAAGCTTTTTGCGTCGCTTGCGGCATTTTTTGTTGTCGCGGCAGGAACTATTGCGTTCGGGATATGCGTAATCAAAACGTCCGGCGCTTGTTCATACGTAAAATCAACTCGCCTCTACGAACCCTCTTATATAATAAACGAAATGCCGTCCTATAGTTTCACTGTCGGCGACCTTCACGCGCATCTCATAGCCCTGCCGTTTTTCTTGCTTGCGTTATTTTTTTTATATGAGCTCTTCGAACGGAAAAAGATTAATTATATTTTAATCGGGCTCGTTTCGCTTATTTTGGCGTCTCTTGGCTTAATAAATCCGTGGGATTTTGTTTCTCTCGCGCTAATCGTTTTCTTAATCGCCGTCTTTAGGATAATCAGAACTAAGGAAAAAGAATTTCTCGCAAAGGCGCTATCTCTTGGCATTATCTCGGTCATCTTGATGCTTCCCTTTCTGCTGCGTTTCGAGAGCGGGGCTTCCAGAATCGGATTTTCCCCATTCTATGCGTCAGAGCATGCCCTTCTCACCGGTTATCAATACCCCACTCCCCTTTCTGGCTGGCTCGGCATTTGGAGCGGCTTCATCGCGATCCTCGCGATTTGCTTTCTCATGCTGCGCGATAAAATTTGGAATACAAAAAATTTCCCATTTCTTATGTTTCTGACAGCAGGATTATTGCTAGCCGGAGTTGAGCTTTTTTTTATAAAAGACATATATTCGCTTGCTAACCCTCCTTATTTCAGGGCTAATACGGTTTTTAAATTCGGTTTTCATACCTGGACTCTTCTCTCTCTCGCGGCTATGATTCTCTCGGCCAAGGCCATCCGCGAATATAAATTAAAATGGGCTCTGCCGATTATCATAAGCATTTTATTTTTTCTTGGGCTTTTCTACCCAGTCAAGGCCATAAACGAATTTTATCTTTCGTCGAAGACTTCGAGAACTCTCGACGGCGCTTTATTCTTAAAAACCTTTTACCCGAATGACTACGCGGCGATTAACTGGTTGGACGAGAACGTCCGCGAGCGGAAAGTAATCATTGAGGCGGCGGGAGACAGTTATAAAGAATTTGGCCGAATCAGCGTTTTTTCCGGAATGATTAATCCAATAAATTGGTTAACGCACGAATGGGGTTGGCATTTCAAGCCCGAGGGTCGCGTTGCGATAAACTCAAAAGTACCGCAGGAATCTGGCTGGGGCAAAGTCGCGGCAGTTTCAGGCGATGTGCGGCAGATATATGAATCTAACGACCCTGAAGAAACTAGAATTCTCCTCGAAAAATACGGAGCGGAATTCATCTATATCGGCGATCTGGAGAGAAAAGAATATCCCAATCTTTCTCTCGAGAAATTTTACAAACTCGGGCAAATCGCTTTCTCTTCTGGGAATTCAAAATTATTCAGGCTTAGTTTCCGTACCAAGTGAAGTATTTTATACTGGAGTTCGATTTTAGCGACTCAAGCCACGCGCTTGCCTCGTTGTTGAATTTCTGCCCTCGAAGCTGATTTCTGACCTGCTCCCGGGACTCGCTAGCCCCTTCCTTGGGAAAAGTGATCTTCTGCGCTTTAATATATTCTTCAAGCTCCGCGTCGCTTACCGCGAGCTTCTCCGCGAGAATTGATTCAACCCCTTTTTGTATTGAAATCTGCTTTCGTAAATCTTCTCTTGTTGAGCCGTCTCGCGCGAGAAGATTGTCCAAATTATCTCCGGTTGCGGCCATCCGCTCTTCGAGGGTTTTTATTTCGGCGTCAATTTCTCCGCTTGGCACCGAAACTCCGCGCTTCCGAAACTCGCCCAAAATAAGGCTTTCGATGACAAGCCCCTCCAGCGTCGCCTTGCCGGATCTTTTCTCAAGTTCGCGGATCACCGAGAGGCGCGAGATAAAATCGCCGTTAACGGACGCTGCGGCGAATAATCCCCTGTAATAATACCCAAGTCCCGCGATCGCAATAACCGCGACTGCTATTCCTATCTTTTTATCCATAAAATTAAATTTTTGCATAATGAAAATTATAGCATACTAAGTCGGTGAAGAATCTTTGCAAAACAAAATTTGCGAAGATGGTTGGGGCGGGAATCGACCTCAAATTTATCTACTATTTACAGAATCTATTCGCTGGGGTCACACCGTCCCATGTCAGTCCTTCGGCGACTATATTGGTGACCGCGGTCTCATAGCATCCCGCTTGCGCGTTTTTGAGCGAGAAGATTACGGTGCCGTCGGCTCCTGCAGTTCCTGTGGCATTCCAAGATGTTCCCGAATCGTGGCTCAAGGTTATAGAGACCGAAGCTCCGGAAACAGGATTCCCCAAATCGTCCACGACCGCAACCGTAACATTGAGGTGCCTATCGCTATTCTTTCCGCCCGATGTGGCGTAACCGATAGAGCCAACGCTGGCTGTGGTTGCTTCGGTCAGTGCCGTCCCTACCGTGAATGTGGCCGAACCGCTTCCGGAAACACCTCTTATGTCAGTGACGGCTGTCTCAACTGTGTAAGTGCCGTCCTCAAGACCTGAGATGTCCAAACTTCCTGTATATGTTCCTTGGGTAGCTGTTTCGCTGAAAGTAACTGTAACATTCGCGCCGTCAAGAGTAGTGGTAAATGCGGAGGCATCAAGTCCACTGATTGCGCTTCCACCTTCATCAGTAACTACCGCGGTAAGAGCGGCCGTAGTGTCCTCGCCTCTCACGTAGTCGGTTTTATCCGCGCTCAAGGCAACATTCACTGCCGGAGAGGGGGGCGCAACTGGACCTGTCGCCGCAACTGCCGCGACCGCGCTTACAAGACCCCAGCCATATTTGTTATCTTTTCCGGGATCGCCCAAGTCCTCGGCGGTATCGCGTAGAATCTGGCGCACATCTGTATTATTCAGGTCCGGGTTAATTGCCCAAACTAATGCCGCGACTCCTGCTACATGAGGAGAAGCCATTGAGGTGCCGCTGCCTTCTTTATACCAGTCGCCGTCAAAAAAGATTGGCTGCGGGTCATGCGGGCTGTCGCCGTCATTCCAAGAGGAGAGGACGGACACGCCCGGAGCGGCTAGCTCGACCGCGGGGCCGGTGCTTGACCAACTTGGCCGCGTATCACTTTTGTTGGTCGCCGCCACCGCGACAACAGATTCATACTTTGCAGGATAAATGACGCTCTCGTTATTGCCTTTCGAATTGCCGGAATTGCCGGCAGCTGCGATATGAAGAATGCCTGCGGCCGCTGAATTGTCAAAAGCCGCTTTCACGGTGCTGCCGGGATCCGACCCCGCTCCATAACTATTGTTCGTTACTTGAATACCGTTATCCACCGCCCACTCTAGCGCGGCAATGACATTGCTCCAGGAGCCCGAGCCGGAGTCGTTTAACACCCGCAGAGAGTAAAGCGCGCACTCCGGCGCTACGCCGACTACGCCCGAAACGTTATCCTCTGCGCAGGCAGTTCCGGCAACATGCGTACCGTGCCCGTAGACATCGACGGGATCGCCGTCATTTTCAACGAAATCTTCACCGCCAGCATAAACGCCGTCCAAATCCAGATGAAGATAATCAATGCCGGAATCAATAATGCCGATTTTTACGCCAGTGCCTTTATTGCCGCCGTCGTGAACATCTCCGGAGCCGATTCTCTCAACACCCCACGTTCTCTCAAGCTCGGCATCAACCGCGTATACAGTACCGTCGGGTTCAACGTCTGTGACATTGGGATTCCGCGAAAGTCCCGCGATTGCTGATTCGGGAATACTTGCAGCAATTGCCGGCACGAGATGATAGCTATGAGAAATTTCGCCGCCGAAAGCGCGCACTAAAGCCTGCTCGCTTGCTCCCGGCGTTTGATTAAAGCCAATGAATACGTCAATCTTTTCGGAGGCATTCGCGGCTTCTGACACAAAGGGACCAATCCCCGCTACTCCCACCAAGAGAGCTACTCCGACGACCATGGTCGTCAAAATCTTTCTTATTTTCGTTATTTTTGTCCGCATATTTATTAAGATATTATTTATTGTGTATAGTTTTGACTTTTACACAGATTACTGTTAATTATATTTTAGCATAACAAAAGACTAACAGATATCAAAATGGGTTCTGACTTTTTCTAAATGGCGATGTTATTTTAGCATTTGCGCGAACATTTTTTGAGAAGAAGCCTTGACCGCACCTCGCCTCATTTTTCTGGGGGAATGGTGGCGGGGTGCGGAATTCGGACTCGCC
>MFHJ01000048.1 GCA_001778545.1 Candidatus Giovannonibacteria bacterium RIFCSPHIGHO2_02_43_16 | reverse complement strand
GGATGTCAGAGAATCGCTCCGCAAGATACCAGACGAAATAAAAGGAACATCCAATCGAGTCAGAGAGGCATTAAAGATTTTGGGCGGCAACGGAAATGGATAGAATATTGCGCGCGATAAAAAAAACCATTCCGGAGCCGATTTTTGATTTTTTCTCGCCATTTTACCATTGGCTTCTTTCTATGTTGGCGGCGTTTATATATTGGTTTCCGGCAAGGTCGATGAAAGTCGTCGGCGTTACGGGAACTTCCGGGAAAACCACGACCGTGGAATTTTTATACAGGATTTTTACGGACGCTGGGTTCAAGACTGCGTCTCTCTCCGGCCTTTGGTTTCGAATTTTGGATAAATCCGAGCCGAATCTTCTTAAAATGACTATGCCAGGAAGATTTCGCGTGCACAAATTTTTGTATGAAGCGAAAAAAGCGGGCGCGGAATACGTTTTTATCGAAGTCACTTCCGAGGGAATTAAGCAATATCGCCACAAATTTATAAAATTCTACGCCGCGATTTTGACCAATCTTTCCGAGGAGCACTTAGAAGCGCACGGCGGCTTCGAAAATTATCGCCGAGCCAAAGGAGAAATTTTTAGGATTGCTCCACTTGTTTTTCTTAATGGCGAGGACCCCAATCTAGAATATTTTCAGAAAATATCTCCAAAAGAGAAAATTGTCTATATCGCTTCTGATTATCCTCCGGATTTAAAATTAAATCTTTCCGGAGAATTCAATAAAATGAACGCGGTCGCGGCGCTTGCTTTCGCGAAGCGGGAAGGAGTTCTCCCGAGCGTGGCCAAAGAATCGCTTTCCAAAATTCCGGGAATTCCCGGCAGGATGGAATATGTGATTCCGCCGGAGGGCGCGAAAAAAGATTTTCGGGTTTTGGTTGATTACGCCTTCCTTCCGCAAACTTTAATGAAAGTCTATGCGCAGGCGAGGTCGGAGAGTTCCGGGCTTGTTTGCGTTTTGGGGACAGCAGGAGGAGGAAGAGATAAATGGAAGCGCCCGCTCTTAGGCGATATTGCCGCGGAATTTTGTAGAAAAGTTTTTATTACTAACGAAGACCCTTACGACGACGACCCAATGGAATTAATGGGCGAAGTCGCGGGGGATCATAAATTTGAGATGATTTTAGACAGGAGGCAGGCGATACGCCTCGCGCTTGAAGCGATGAAATCTGGAGAGACGCTCGTAATTACCGGCAAGGGAGCGGAGCCGTGGATTATGGGGTCAAATGGATTAAAAATCCCGTGGGACGACAGGAGAATCGTCCGCGAAGAGTGGGAGAAAATAAAATAAAAAAGCCCGGCGCAGACGCGATGCCTGCCCGGGCTTAGGTGGTGCACGTAGATCAGATTATTGAGGCCACTGCGACAAAAAGCGATACAGAACCTTATCTTTGCCGTTAAAATGTTCCTCTATGATCGGATCAGACAATTCCTCCACGCAGTCTTCGTATTTGGTTTTATTAAAAAGTACGGAAACAGATTTTCCGCCGGCGATTAGGCACTGGATCAGAACCGAGAATCCTAGGTCGGCTATCCTGAAATAATCCGTAACCACACCTTCCGCGCTCACGAGATGCCCATCAATTTCAAAATCAATCTCGACTGTTACTGTTAATTTTTCAATCGCCCCCTCCTCTGTAAAATATTCCACAAACCCCTCCTTCGTTTTTCTCAGCTTGGAATATTTGGAACAATAACGTTATTGAAACCCAGAGCGCTCAACATATCGATGGCGCCGTTTCGGTAGTTATTGACATCGTGTTTAGATCCAAGGAACTTTAAACAAGTGCCTTTGCCAGCTATCTTTATCTGGTAAACAGCGATTGACGGACTTTTTCCATATGAACGTTTTGTGATGCTGATCTCAGGTACTTCTTGCATAAATAAACCCCCCCTTAGTTTTTCTCAACTTTAACGTTTTTGCGCCCAAAAAGCAAGGCGCAAGCGCGTTTGTTTTGGAATCTGATTAATGTTATTTTGGAGTGGTTAGCAGTTTTTAATAAAGATGGAAAAAAAATTTAGATTCGCGGTTTTTATTTTAGGCGTCTTTATCGCTCTGGCTTTTTATGGAGCAATTCCTTTATCGGCGTATTTCGCGTTGTTTCTTATCGACGCTACGACTAAAGATATCGAACTTTCCGCGCTTGAATCCGCTTCCGTGCAGGCAACCATATCCGCCGACCCAACATTTGATTCTTATTATGAGTTCGGAGGGGAGGCGTCTTATAAAATAAATAAATTAACCCATTGCGATCAGTATGACGAGGATTTTAACTGTATTAATGAAGCGCCGGACCTTTGCGCGTATATTGCGCTTGAACCGACGGAAGGGGAGCTGACTGAGTTTGGAAATTTTGGAGAAATTAATCGTCCAGTAGACGAATCCGACACGTGGGACGTTAAAATTTCAGCGCCGTGTTTCGATGGAGAATGCCCTGCGGATTATAATCCGGCTCTTTCCGGCGCCCCGCTTCCGCAAGAGATGAAAGATAAAACTTTTAAGTGCGACTTGGAAGTGGTTTCCAACGATGGCCCGGTGCTTGTGAAGAATTTTTTCGGCCGCGCCGCCTACGCCGAAGTTTTGAATAATAGACTCGCGCTCTCCGCGGTTATACACGGAGCGGAAGAAGGATTTTCAAATGTCGCGTTTATTCCGGGCTATCTCGGCAGCCGCTTGTATTTGGGCGATAACCAGCTCTGGGATCCGAATTTTCCGTATCTTCCGGATTTGGAAAAACTAAAATTGGACAAAGATGGAAATTCTATAACCGAAGACATTTATACGCGCGACATCGTGGACGAGACTTTTCAGGATCCGCAGGATTGGCCCGGCACAAATACTTACAAAACATTTATTCAGGCGATGGATATAATGGTTGACGATAATACAATCAACGAATGGAAAGCGCTTCCTTACGATTGGCGCTTTAATTTTCCTGAGATTTTGCATAGCGGCAAGAAAATCGGAGGAACGGATTTTGAACCGGAACTTTCTTATTTAGAATCAACGTCAACGCCGTATATAATTCAAAAGTTAAGGCATCTTGCCGAGACGTCTAAGAATGGCAAAGTCACTATTGTAACGCATTCAAACGGCGGCCTGATGGCGAAGTATTTATTACAGAGACTTGAGAACGAGGGCGATCCGCTTTTGAGGAAAATAGACAAGTTGATCATGGTTGCGCCGCCGCAAGTTGGGACGCCGAAAGGCCTTTCGGCGCTTCTGCACGGGGTTTACCCGGCAAACGAGGCGACGCGTGAACTTTCCGAGAATATGCCAGCAGCGTACAACTTTTTGCCCTCAATGAAATATTTTGACACGGTTGAAAGTCCGGTCCTGGAATTTACGGACGATATCGCGAACGTCGATGAAATTTCCGAACTTGCCGGCGATACGATCGCGAATTACGCCGGAATGAAAGATTTTTCTACAGGCCACACTGGCGAATGGAGCGAGCCCGTGCCGGGTGATACGGATACGCCGAATGTGCTGGATTCGTATTTAATAACGTCTGCAGAAAATATGCATACAACTATTGATAGCTGGACTCCGCCAGTGAGCCTTAAGGTATTTCAAGTTGTTGGCTGGGGGCTCGATACCATCCGCGGCATCCGATACGACGATTGCGATATTCCATTTTGCGCGGACACGCTTAATCATCTGGATCGAGAGCCGATATATACTATAGACGGCGATGAAACTGTGGTTTCTCCGAGCGCGGCGTTCATGGCCAACGCGGAAACATTTTATTTGAATTTGCGTGATAATAATTTTCTTATCAATCGAAACCGTCGTCACGGCAGTATTATGGAAGTTGATGAAGTTCAGGAGTTGATATCAAACATTTTTCAAAACAAAGACGATCTTCCAGAAAATATCTCGGCAGAAATGCCAAATCCAGATATCGCAGGCGAGCGGCTTCGTTTGCGCGTGCATTCTCCGGTCGAAGTCCATATTTATGATGAATTTGGCAATCACACAGGAATAATTCCCAATCCGGACCCATTATCAAATTTGCGCCTTTTTGAAGAAAATGTGCCGAATAGCTACTACACGGAATTCGGAGAAACCAAATATATCGGCTCGGGCGCAAACGGCACGACCACCTTAAAACTTGTAGGCGAATTGCTTGGCTTGTTTACGCTTGAAATTGAAAAAGTGGATGGCGATCAAACTGCGACTACGACTGTTTTTGAGGATATTCCAATTGCGTTAGGCTCGATCGCCCAAGTTGGAATGAATGACGCTGATGTTACAACTGCGCTTATCATTGACGCGGACGGCGATGGCCTGCCGGACGTCTCAATTTCTCCAGGCGCGGGCGTTACCGTCGAGGAATTGCTCGCCTTACTCAAGGGCATTATAAAAACACTTGATTTGCCGGACAAAAGAGAAAAATCGCTTATTAAAAAAATCGAGAAGATCGAAAAAATTTTGGCAAAAGAGCCCAAAAACGAGCGCGCTCAAAAAATGAAGACAAAAGCGGCATTTTCGGCGCTCGAAGAGAAAATAAAGCAATTCGAGAAGAAAAAATTGCTGACTAAAGACGAAGCCAGAGAACTCCTTGAGATAGTTGAGAAAATAAGATTAACAATCTAAAATATATTTATGACCAAAAACAAAAAACTTATTGGTATTCTATCAGGATCATTTCTGATTTCCATTATTACTTTAGGTTTTTGTTATTCACCATTTGGGGATGTTTGCGCATCACGAACAGGCGAAGGCATGGCTTTGTTAATAATCTTTCTGTCCGCCGCCATTTTCGTTTTTTCTCTAATTTTGCTTACTTTGGGAGAAGAGATTTTGCGCTCATGGTTGAGATTCGTAAAATATTTTATTCCAATCGCCTTTCTTATAATTATATTTTCTCCGCGAGGCGATGGCGGAATGGGCCCCGGTTTCGGAGGATTTCCTGACAAAGAGACAATGACATACTGGCTGACGACGATTTTTTCGCTTGTATCTATAATCCTCATCGCCGTAAAATCCTGGCGATTGGGAAAAAATTAAAAATGTTCGACACCGAGTGTCGAACAGTCGTCGAACAATCTTGATTTCATGAACGTAAATGTCGGATCAAAAAATATAACTAAGGTACAAGCAGTGGAAGAAGCACTTTCGGACTTCCCAGAATTTTCATCTGCAAAAATAATTTCAGTTGAAGTTGATTCCGGAGTTCATAAACAACCAAAAAATATGGAGCAAACTGTCCAGGGTGCAATCAATAGGGCAAAAATGCTTTTAAGGATTGCGACCTTGCGGTTGGATTAGAAAGCGGATTGATAGAAGTTCCTAACACAAAGAGCGGATATATGGACATTACGATGTGCGCAATTTTTGATGGAAAAAATTTTCATCTCGGGGGCTCATCTGCTTTTGAATATCCAAAATCAATGATTGATTTGGTTTTCAGCAAAGATTATGAAATTGATGAAGCGGCTAAAGAGATAGGGTTTTCTCACGATTCAAATATTGGAGAAAGAGAGGGTATGATAGGCACCCTCACTAAGGGACGATTAGATCGAAAAGGGTATAATAAGCAAGCAGTGATAACTGCCCTAATACATTTATTAAATCCCGAGCATTACTGATTTTTAATAACCGTTTTTACTGAAGTTTATCGAAGTTCTACTTCGGTATTTTACTTCGGTGTTCCGAGGTGCTATAATGATAAAAAGTTTTTTGGGAGGTGTTTTATGTCTAGAAAATTTAATGACCCGATTATCGTAGTCGCGGCCGTGTTTCTTGGTTTTGTAGCGCTTTTTGTCGGAATTTTAGCCGCTGTGTATGCAAGGATCGGCCTTGCTCCTTTACAGGATTTACTAAAAGCTTTAAGGTTAAAATGACTAACCGTGACTTGGGCCCTGCGCTTGCGGGGCTCCCTTTTTATGCTAGAATCCTAATATTATGGATTATCTACAAAGCCAAAAAATAAAGGGAATTATATTAGCGGTTGGCGCATTTCTGACGATATTTCTTGCGGTTAAATCGTGGGAGGTTATTCAAAACGTCTCCGCGCCAAAGCTGGACCGCCCGGCCATAACGATCATAGGGGAGGGAAAGATTTTTGTGGAGCCGAATATAGGACAAATAAATCTGGGCGTTATTGCGGAAGCAACCACCGTTTCAGCGGCGCAGAAAAAAGCTTCGGAGGATATTAACAAAGTCATGGCTTCGCTCGAAGCAAATGGCATTGATAAAAAAGACATAAAAGCTACGAGTTATAATATTTCTCCAAAGTACGATTATGGGAGTTATCCGTTTATTCCTCCGTCTCTCGATGGCGCAACATCTAGAGTTCCAAAAATTGTCGGGTACTCTGTTTCGCAGAATCTGGATGTAAAAATTCGAGACACCTCCAAAGTTGGAAAAATTTTGAGTGATGTGGGGCAAGCCGGAGCAAATCAACAAGGCGGTCTCAGTTTCACGACCGAAGATCCGTCCGCGGTGCAAGCCGAAGCGAGAGCAAAAGCGATTGAGAACGCAAACAAAAAAGGAAAAGAACTCGAAGAGAAATTGGGAATCAAACTCGGTAAAATTATCGGCTTTTATGAATCCGGCGGGCCGTATCCGATTTACCGCGGCTACGCTTTGGGTTTGGGTAAGGGAGGCGGGGAAGTTGTCCCATCTCCGGAAATTCCGATTGGCGAAAATGAAGTCGTAGTGAACGTCAGCGTAACTTACCAGATAAGATAAAAATATGCAGCAAAAAACCGGCCCGCGAGATGTCTTTCTGCAATTTCTCTCAGTCATGTCCCTTTATGTTGCCGCGGGAAGTTTTATCACGCTTATCTTTCAATATATAAATTATTGGATTCCGGATCCTCTTGAGGCGGGCTACGGCTACATATCATCTATTTTTAATTCCATTCGCTGGGCGATTTCAATTTTGATCGTAATTTTTCCGGTCTACGCATGGACCCTCTGGTTTATAGACAAGGGATATAAGGAAGTTCCGGAAAGAATGGCAATGAAATCGAGAAAGTGGCTTGTCTATTTGACTATATTTCTCGCGGCGCTTTTGATTATCGGGGATTTCGTGGCTTTGGTTTATCTGCTTTTGCGCGGGGAATTTACGGCGAGATTTCTCCTCAAGGTACTGACAATAATATTGGTGGCCGGAGCGGTTTTCATTTACTACCTCAAGGAAATAAAGAGACAGGCAGGGGAAGTCAAAACTCCTCTTGTTAAAGCAGTATCATACGCCGCAATCGCCATTGTCGCAGCTTCGATCGTCGGCGGATTTTTCATCGTCGGCTCGCCCGCGGAAGAGCGCGCTTATCGCTTTGACGACGAACGCGCGCAGAATCTTGGTATAATTCAGAGCGCCATCGTGAATTATTGGCAGGCAAAACAAAAATTGCCGGAGAAGTTGTCCCAAATCCCCGACGGGATTAATGTGGTTTCCCTTCCGCGCGATCCCGAAACCGGCAACGAATACGAATATCGCGTAAAGGCCCCGTTGACTTTTGAACTCTGCGCAAGTTTCGCGCGACCGAATCGGACTGGTGCTCCCCTCTCCAAGCCAGTGATACCGGGCTATTACACCGAGGACAACTGGCAACATGAAGCGGGGCGCGCTTGTTTTGAGCGCACTATCGATCCGGAAAGATATCCTCCTCTTGAGAAAATCAGATAAAATCTACTTAATCCTCCACAATATCAGGAGCGTATATAATGTAGGCGCGATTTTTAGGACGGCGGACGCGGCCAGGGTATCGAAAATCTTTCTAACCGGATACACGCCCGACCCAGCGCAAAAAACCGCGCTTGGCGCTGAAAAATTTGTTACGTGGGAGAGATACCTCGATATATCGAGGTTGATCCGCGATCTGAAAAAAATAAAAATCCAGATAATCGCACTTGAGCAATCTAAAAAAGCGGTTGATTATAGAAAATTTAGGCCGAGATTTTCGATTGCTTTAATCTTAGGAAACGAAGTCCGCGGAATATCAAAGCCGCTTTTGAAAAAATGCGACAAAATTATTTATATATCGCAATACGGCAAAAAAGAATCTCTTAATGTTTCAGTCGCGGCAGGAATAGCACTGTTCGAATTAATACGAACTTTCCGCGATTAGATCTCTCGATTGGCTCAAAAGCAAAATGTCCTCGTGCCGATTTTCCCAAAACTCCCGCGGGAGGCCTAAATATATCCTCCATTCTTTCTGATCGAAGTCCGGATCATTTTTGAAATCGTTAACGCATCCTGGGTAGCTTGCGTGCTCGCCGACGAAGGAGGCGCATTTGTTATCAATCCCAGTTTGATAATTGACTATCGGAGACGTGCAGTAGGGAAGAGAGTTCAGATAAATTTCGCATTTATCCGGAAGGTTGCGGATTTGCGGAAGATTTGAAATATGCGGGCAGAAGCCGGAAATTGATGGAGAATAAGTCTTTGATTGCGCAAGGTATCCGGAGCACTTGTTTAATTTGAAGTTGAATCCTCTTGGGGAAAGAGCGGTCGCGATTATGGCGCGCTCCCCGGGATTAAGCGCTATTGAATTTCCGAATTCGTCCGCGCCTATTTTGACAGCTTCTCCGTTCCCGTTTTTCAGTATTAAGCCAGTTATAATTACTTTTCCGCGGTTCGCGGACTGGGCGGAGAGCTGGACATATTCGTCAGCATAGCCAAGCCTCGGCGAACCGAAAGCCTGCATCGAGATATTATCTTTGGTCGCTTGTGTTGAAACTGTCCCGGAAATGGAACTGCCTATCGGCGAAGGAAGGGGAACCGGTGGCGGAAGGGAAACGGACGGAGGCAGGCCTATTCCAAAAGATCCGGAAGCGCCGCCGATCTCTTCTTCCACGGAGCCACTCCTGGACGGCGAGCCAAATTTAACGCCGCTATTATCTCCAAAAAGCCCGGTCGAATTTCCACGCGCAGAAAAAAGGGCCGCGATAAGTATAACCACGAAAAGCAAAATTCCCATATCGGAACCCCCTCCGCCTCCGCCTTCACGCTCCGCCATATAAAGATATTTTAGCTTCTTTCATTTATTTACGAAATGCTTTAATATAGCCCTATGTTGAGCGTGTTTCCGCAGTTATTCTTTCTTGAGCAAATAGCCCCTTTTATATTGCGCCTGGCTTTGGGCGCCGTTTTTGTCGCCCGCGGATATCGAAAACTTAAAGGAGAAGATAAAAGTATGCGGGCTAGGATTATTATTGCCGCGGAGCTTGGAGGAGGGATTTTGCTTCTCGCGGGATTTTTGATCCAGATTGCGGCCGTAGTTATCGCGCTCGACCGAATCGGCGCGCTTTGGAAAAATAAATTCCAGAACTTGGAATTTGATTTAATGCTGTTGACGGTTGCCATCTCTCTGATTTTCCTCGGCCCCGGGATTTTATCAATCGATTTGCGGCTATAAAAATATGACAGAGAACGCGAAATTTAATTGCGAAGGGATATTGATAACATTCGACGAGCTTGTCGGGAAACTTTTGGATTTTATAAAGGACAAACCCGAGCGGGAATACAAAATAGTTGTCGGCACTGATTCGAGGGCGGACAAAGAAGTGCATCTTATAACGGCGGTCTCGATAGTGCGTGTTGGCAATGGTGGGAGATATTTTTGGACGAAATCTGGAATAGTTGCCGCGCCCACGATGCGCGACCGCATTTACAAAGAAGCTATGTACTCGATCGCATTCACGCAGGAATTGAAATCAAGACTAAAAGACAAGCTTGGCG
>MFHJ01000047.1:15574-16307 GCA_001778545.1 Candidatus Giovannonibacteria bacterium RIFCSPHIGHO2_02_43_16 | reverse complement strand
CTGGCGATGGCAAGGGCCAGCATCCAACTCAAGCGCTCCTCGACCTCTACACGATTAAGAAAGAGCTTGGCAAAATAGACGGGCTCGCGATCGCTATGTCGGGGGACCTAAAAAGAGGAAGAACTGTGCGATCATTGGTCTACCTGTTGTCTAAGTTCAGAGGAGTTTCTATTTTCCTCGTATCGCCGCCCTATCTCAGGATAGGCAAAGACATCAAGGAGCATCTTTCTCAACGGCAGATCAAAGACAGGGGGATCACATTTGAGGAGTTTATCGACATCAGGGAAGTTGCGCCTTTTGTTGATGCGATATATCAGACGCGGGATCAGACCGAGCGTGCTTCGCCATTGGAAAGGGTGCAGCGGCTTTACTACGGTGCGACCAAAGCGTTCTTTTGCCGGATAGATAAGGAAGTGCTCGGGCTCATGAAAAGCCATGCGCGAATATTGCACCCTCTTCCCAGAAACACGGAAATTAGCGCGGACTTAGACCAAGACAAGAGATCAGCGTATTTCCGCCAAGCTGGCTACGGTGTCCCGGTTCGGATGGCAATTCTTGAAGCGGTTTGCGGCTAACTGCTCTCTTCAGGAGCAATAAAGAGAAGTGGTTGTTGTTTAGGCGGCAGCCACTTTTTTATTTTATATAAATAAGGTATATTCTGGAGCTATGATAAGCGTGCACAAAAAAGTTTTTGTGGCGATGTCTGGCGGAGTTGATAGCTCTGTCGCAGCTT
>MFHJ01000047.1:0-15563 GCA_001778545.1 Candidatus Giovannonibacteria bacterium RIFCSPHIGHO2_02_43_16 | reverse complement strand
GATAGCTCTGTCGCAGCTTTTTTGTTGCGAGAACAGGGATACGATGTCACCGGTGCGCATATGACTTGCTGGGAGGGGTGCGATTCGAACGAAGACAGAAGGGACGCGATGAGGGTTGCCACGAAGATTGGAGTACCGTTTCATGTTTTTGATTTCAGGAAAGAATACAAAGATAAAGTTTTTAATTATATGATCCGCGAATACGCGGCTGGCCGGACGCCAAATCCGGATGTTGTCTGCAATTCTGAAATCAAATTCGGGATTTTTCTCGAGAAGGCAATTTCCATGGGAGCTGATTTTATCGCGACCGGCCACTATGCCCGCCACTTGGACACCGAGTGTCCACTTGGACACTCGGTGTCCAAGTTACTCGTTGCTCGCGATTCAAACAAAGATCAGACTTATTTTCTCTGGCGATTGAAGCAGGAGCAGCTTAAGTATGCTTTATTTCCCATCGGAGATTATTTAAAATTCGAGGTGCGCGAAATCGCAAAAAGGGCTGGCTTAATAATTGCGAATAAAAAAGATTCGCAGGGGCTTTGTTTCGTCGGTAAAATTGATTTTCAAGATTTTCTGCGCGAGTATTTGCCGACGAGACTTGGAAGCGTGGTTAATTCCGCCGGGAAAGTTTTAGGAACGCACGACGGCGCGCATTTTTTTACGCCTGGCCAAAGGCACGGAATAAAATTAGGCGGGTATTCGGAACCGCTCTATGTTGCCGATACGAATAAAGAAACAAATACAGTTGTCGTTGCCGAGGGCGCTTCCGATCCGATTTTGTATAGAGAAGAAATTTCCATCTCAGGCGCGAATTTGTCGTATGATATCCCGGAAAAAATCTCCGCGCGAATTCGGTATCGCCAGCCCTTGCAATCCTGTCGAATCGAAAATTCTAAAGTAATTTTCGATTCCCCTCAGCGCGGAGTCGCCCCGGGGCAGTCCGTCGTCTTTTATGCTGACGGGCGTCTATTGGGCGGGGGAATTATTGAAAAATAATATTGCGCGAATCAATTTTTCGTGATAGATTTTCTAGTAGTTTTTTGCAAAAATATTGAAGGGAGGGACGCAGATGAAACAGGAGGAAAGCATGAAATTCGAATCGGACGTTTTGACGGAAGATGATTACTTGCGGATAAATCGAAGTCGCCTGTTAGACCCGGAAAAGTCTTTAATGCTGGCGGTTTTGGACGATGCCATTGACTGCTATCAAAAGTACTATCTCTCTACTGACGCAAAAGATAAAGACTTATTCAGAGATGCTGAATTTTGGCTCATGGGCCAGAAGTCCGATTGGCCATTTCATTCGTGAATATATGCGAGGCTTTGGATTTTAGCCCCGGATATATCAAAAAAGGCCTCGCGAAATTGGTGGAGAACAAAAAGGCGGACACTACGTGATCCGCCTTTTTCATGCTAAAATGTTTTCATGTCCTCGAATGAGTTGCGCAAAAAATTTCTTAAGTTTTTTGAGTCGAAAGGACACGCGGTCGTGCCGTCTTCATCGCTTTTGCCTGATGATCCGTCGGTTCTTTTGACGACTGCAGGTATGCAGCAATTCAAAAAATATTACACCGGCGAGGCGGATCCGGTGAAAGATTTTGGTTCCAAGAATACAACATCAATTCAGAAATCATTTCGCACTTCGGATATTGATGAAGTGGGGGATGAGCGGCACCTTACATTTTTTGAAATGCTTGGAAATTTTTCATTTGGGGGATATTTCAAGAGTGAGGCGATTTTATATGGTAAGGAATTTTTAGATTCTATTGGACTTGAAATAGGATACGTTACCGTTTTCGCGGGCGACAAGAATATTCCTTTTGATGAAGAGTCGTTTAAGATTTGGGAAGAAGCCGGCGCAAGAGATATAAGAAGACTCGGAAGAGAAGATAATTTTTGGGGACCGACTGGAGGGGAGGGACCTTGCGGACCTACGACGGAAATTTATATAAACGGCATTGAAGTTTGGAATATAGTTTTCAATGAATATTTTCAAAAAGCGGACGGAACTTTGGGAAAATTAAAAACGCCCGGGGTTGATACGGGAATGGGCCTCGAGCGGCTGGCGATGGTTTCCCAGAAAAAAGAAAACATTTTTGAAACGGATTTATTCGAGCCGATTTTAGATATTCTTCCGGGGACTCTGTCAGAGCGCCAGAGGAGAATCATTTCGGATCATCTGCGTGCTTCGGCATTTTTGCTGTCCGACGGCGTTGAGCCTTCAAATAAAGAGGCGGGATATGTATTAAGACGCCTTCTGCGGAGATCTTTCGTATATGAGCATATTAACGTCCTATCTCCTCAGATTTTTGAATCAATAATGCTGGAGATAATAAAAAACTATGAAAACTTTTACCGCGATTTAAAAGAAAGGCGCGACGGGATCATCGATTCTTATTGGAAGGAGCGGGAGAAATTTTCAAAAACCCTCGCGAAGGGAATTCGGGAATTAGAGAAAAGCGAAAATATAGACGGAAAAAAAGCCTTTCGCATATACGAAACTTTCGGCTTGCCATACGAAATTATAAAAGAATTCTCCGGCGCGAAGTCGAATGCTCTAACCCGCGGCGGATTTGAAGAAGAGTTCAAAAAACATCAGGAGAAATCGCGCGCTGGGGCGGAGGGTAAATTTGGAGGACATGGGCTGATTTTGAATACTGGAGAGCTTAAGGCGAAAGACGAGCATGAGCTTTCAAAAGTTACTCGCCTTCATACCGCAACGCATCTTTTGCAGGCGGCGCTTAGAAAAGTTCTTGGAGAAGACGTTCGGCAGATGGGTTCAGATATTACTGCCGAAAGAACGAGATTTGATTTTAGTTTCCCGAGAAAACTTACCCATGAGGAAATAAAAAAAGTTGAGAATCTCGTTAATGGCGCCGTGGCGGGAAAACTCGAAGTTAAAATGGAGGAAATGGACATTGAGAGCGCAAAAAAATCAGGAGCGCTTTATTTTTTCAAAGAAAAATATCCGTCGAGGGTCAAGGTTTACAGCGTGGGTTCGCCAGCAGGCGAATTTTCTAAAGAGTTATGCGGAGGGCCACACGTTAAGAATACGGAAGAAATCGGGAAATTTGTTATAGTAAAGGAAGAGGCTTCGGCCTCCGGAGTCCGAAGGATTAGAGGAAAGATTATCCCTTGATGTTTTTTCCCAGACTGAAAAAAGAGAAAAATATTCTAGTTTTTGATATCGGGAGCTCCTCGGTCAACGCTTCGCTTTTGTTAAAGAAAGAAAACGAAATTCCTGTATTTCTGTCTTTTTCGCATCTCAGGCTCCCGCTTTTGGAAAATCCTGATTTCACGCATATCGAGCGGCACGCGAGGAAAGCGGTCAAAGAAATAGCCGAAGATGTTGGCAAAAAGAACAGAAAAAAAATGCCCGATTTGATTTATATGGTTCTTTCAGCCCCATGGTATTTTTCAGAAACAAAAAACGTAAAAATCCAAAGACGCGAAACTTTTGAGGTAACTGAGGAATTAGTCAATAAAATAATGGAAGACGAACTCGAACTGTTTAATCGAAAAGCCAGAGAAAAGTTCGAAGATTCAAGCGATATTGAAATTTTGGAAAAAGAAAAGATGAGATTTATAGTGAACGGATATCCAATAGAAAATCCTTATGGCAAAGAAACGAATAGGCTTGAACTTTCCATTTATCTCAGCGCCGCGAGAAGAAGTTTTGTAAAAAATATTGAAGATATGCTAACGCATTTTTTGGGAAACGCGGAAATTAAACTTGTTTCCGAGCCGTCTTCTCTTTTTAGAATTTTATCCGAGATGATCAATCCAAAAGAGGGCTATCTTGTTGTTGATGTGGGAGGAGAGGTTACAGAAATTTATCTGGTTCGAAACGGAGTTTTAGAAAATACCAAAAATTTTGCATGGGGAGCGAATCTTGTAATAAGGAGGGTCGCTTCTTCGTTGAATATTGGGCTAGGTGAAGCGCTTTCATTTTTTACCGCGCAAAGCTGGGGAGATATTAAAGAAGCCACTGATAAGAAACTTTCTTCGTCATCGCTAGGAGTTTGCTCGGAATGGCAGACTTTTCTCGGGGAATCGCTTTCTCTGCTTGGCCGCGAGCATCCATTGCCGCAGACCTTGGTTGTCTTGGGCGGAGTTGCCGGAAGCGACATATTGAAAAAATGCCTGAATTCTCCAGATTTTGCTTCATTCACGATTCTGGGCAAGCCTTTCGACGTCATCAGTTTTATTCCTGAGAATTTCGGTGAAAAAATATTAACATCCGGAATAGATCGCAAAGATTCAAAAATGACGCTACCATTACTATTAGCGCTAAGCGCGCTGAAATATGGAAATCAGAAATAATCCAATGGAGAGAAACCCTTCGTCGGGCCGTCCATTAATGAGGGATATAGCTCCAAAGTCATCAAGACTTAGGCTTCCCAAAAAAACTGCGACAATTTCTATCAAGAAAAAAGAGGCCGCGAAAGAAACGCAGTCGAATAAGTTTAAGACGGTAGTTTTATGCGGCGCGATTATATTTCTGGCGATGATACTTATCTTCGTAAAGTCGCTTGCGGAAGTTCGGGTATCTGTGACGCCGCGGCAATTTGTTTCCGATGTCGATCTCAACCTTGAAGCTTCTTCAAATTCAACAGCCCCGATTTCTCTTGAGATAGTCAGCTCAGAGGACACAGTAGAGTTGGACGGAACCATAGATAAAGTTTCAGCCGGGACGGAGAAAGCGCAAGGCCAGATTGTGATTTTTAATGCTTATTCTACAGAGTCTCAGATCCTAGTGGCGTCCACGCGATTTGAGGCGCCAGGAGGAAAGATCTACCGAATTAGGAACAGAATTACTATTCCTGGAGGAAGAATGGAAAAAAGCAAACTTATCCCCGGCCAGATTGAGGTGAACGTGTACGCGGACGCGGCCGGCGCTGATTATAATATCGGCCTATCAGACTTTACGATACCTGGATTCAAGGGAACGCCGAAATTTGATAAAATATACGCAAGGTCTAAGACAGAAATGTCAGGAGGATCATCAGGCGGGGCCAAGATTGTCACCCAAGAAATCGTAAACAATCTATTAGCACAAGCTCAGGAAAACTTTCACGGGAGCGTCAAGAATAAGATTCAAAAAGATCTTCCAGCCAGCGTGTATATTCCAGAGAGCGGAATAGATGTTAAAGTGACGCTTCTTAGCGCGGATCCGAAAGTAAATTCAGTCGCCGATAATGTGCGCATAAAAGCGAAAGCCTCAGCCGAGGTCGCCGTGCTCAAAAGGAGCGATATAGCAAAAGCGCTTTCTGCTAAATATCTGGATCTGAAAAGCGGAGAGAATGTCCAGATCAGCAATTTGGATGATCTTAGCTTCCAGGTCTTAAACAAGAATTTCGCCGAAAAAAAGATTACTTTCAAGGTGACCGGACAGGCGCACTTCGTCTGGCTTTTCGATGAAGTCGCGCTTAAAAAAGATTTAGCCGGCGCATCGCGCCAGGCTAGGCAGGACGTTTTTAAGAATTATTCTGCAATCGACCGTGCTGAGATAAAATTCACACCATCTTGGTTAAAATTTTTCCCCTCCGATCCTGATAAAATAAAACTTGACTATCCAGGCATCAAAGATTAAGATATAATGACGGAAAATAAGGACAAAACAATTGTTCAAGGACAAGTAATAGAGGCTTTACCCAACGCTACTTTCAAGGTTATATTGGATGACGGCAGGGAAATCCTCGCGCATCTCGCAGGGAAGATGCGTCTTTTTTACATAAAAGTGCTTGTTGGCGACAAGGTTAAAGTCGAGATGACGCCTTACGATGAAAAAAGAGGGCGAATAATACAAAGATTATAAAGTTTAAATTTAATGAATGAAGGTTCGAGCTTCAGTTAAGAAAATTTGCAGTTCGTGCAAAGTAGTCCGCCGGCGCGGACGTTTGCATGTTGTTTGCAAAAATCCGAAACATAAACAGCGCCAAGGCTGAATATAACTTATGCGGATCGCGGGAATAAACATACCAGATAACAAGAGGCTAGAAGTAGCTCTTACTTATATTTATGGAATCGGACGGGTTTCAGCGCTAAAAATTTTGGAAAAAGCGGGGATATCGGAAGGAAAACATCCTAAAGAACTTAAGGGCGATGAGATAAATCGCTTACGGGAAGAACTCGAAAAAAATTATAAAGTCGAAGGCGAATTGCGCAGAGAAATTTTATTGAATATAAAGCGCCTCCGGGATATCGGATCCTATCGCGGGATGCGCCATTCTAGAGGTCTTCCGTCGAGAGGACAGAGAACAAAGACCAATTCGAGGACGAGGAGGGGAAACGTCCGAAAGACGATGGGTTCCGGAAAGCGCAAGCTTGAAAAGAAATAAAATATGGGAAAGAAAAGAGTAATTCAAAAAGCAGATGGGGCTTTGGCGGGAGCTAAGAGCCAATCTGCCTCAAAGCTTCCGAAGCGCAAAATAGATTTCGGAGTTTTAAATATACTTTCATCTTATAATAACACGATTGCTACGCTAACTGACCGGGAGGGGAATGTTATATTATCCTCTTCTTGCGGCGCTATGGGTTTCAAAGGCGCGAGAAAAGGAACTCCGTACGCGGCGTCAAAGGTTTTGGAATTTATCGCCGAGCAGGCCAAATTAATCGGCCTCAAGGAAGTTGGAATAAAGGTCAAGGGGATTGGTTCAGGCAGAGAATCCGCGATCAGAACGTTCGCGTCCAAAGGTTTCGAGATACAATTTATCAGGGATTTGACTCCTGTGCCGCATAACGGCCCGAAGCCGCCTAAACCAAGGCGTGTGTAATATATTATGAGGATCTCGTGTAAAATTTGTAGAAGGTTGGGAATATCTATTTGCGGACGCGAGAAATGCGCGTTTAAGAGAAAGCCGTATGCGCCTGGCGAACATGGGAGAACGCGTAAATTTTCGAGGGCTTCGTCTGAATTCGGAGCACAGCTTAAAGAAAAACAGAAACTTAAATTTTTATACAATCTTCGCGAAAGGCAGTTCAGGAATTATATTAGAGAGGCGGAAAAAAGGACTGGAGATTCCGGAGAGAATTTGATGAAATTTTTGGAGTCGAGGCTTGACAACACCGTTTACCGCCTGGGTTTTTCGCAGACCCGTACACAGGCGCGCCAGGCCGTGGTTCACGGACACTTTATGGTGAACGGGAAACGAGTGAATATCCCGTCTTTCAGGGTCAAGAAAAATGATAAAATCACAATCAAGCAGCAAAGCCTTTCTAAAGGAATATTCCGCGATTTGGACGCGTACCTCAAAAAATATGTTCCGCCTGTTTGGCTTGAATTGGATAAGGGGAAAAAAGAAGGAATTGTGTTAGGTTCTCCCGCGACGGAGGATAATTTGCTTCTGGGTTCAAATATTAATTTAAAGGCCATCATCGAGTTTTACTCGAGATAATTATTATTAATTAATGGTAAAGATTGAGTTATGAGTTACACCATTTCAATGCCTTCTCGAATACGGACAGTATCCGAGGAAGAAAATAAAGGAGTTTATGAGATTGATTCCCTGCACCCTGGCTACGGGCATACTATAGGAAATAGCCTTAGACGGGTTCTTTTATCGTCTTTGCCGGGGGTCGCGATCACCCGAGTCAAAATTCACGGCGTATCCCATGAATTTTCAACGATTCCTGACGTTAAAGAAGACATTATATTAATAATTTTGAATCTAAAGCAGGTTAGATTATTGATGCATGCCGACGAGCCGCAGGTTATAAAAATATCCGCGAAAGGCGTTAAAAAAGTTGTTGCTGGCGATTTCGAGACTCCGACTCAAGTCGAAGTTATGAATAAAGACTTAACTATCGCGACTTTGACTTCGAAGGACGCGAAGCTGGAAATAGAAGCTACTGTTGAGAGAGGCTTAGGCTATGTTCCAAGGGAAATTCTCGAGAAAGAAAAAGTCGAAGTAGGCATGCTGACGCTCGACGCGGTTTTTACGCCGATAAAGAAAGTTAATTATGAGGTCGAAAATATGCGGGTAGGGGAAAGAACTGACTACAATCGGCTGCGAATTTTGATAGAAACTGACGGGACAATTAATCCTAGAAAAGCGATTGAGGAAGCTGTCCGTATGCTGATAAAACAGCTCGAAGCCCTAGTCTTTGATGAAGATAAGGCTATTAGCGAAGTTCCTCCCGATACCGCAGAGCTCTCACAAGAAGAGCGTGCTTCAGCGGAATCAGCGAAAGCGCTTGACGACGAAGACCCGCTCAAAGTCCGGATAGAAGATCTTGAGTTTTCGTCTCGTACGCAAAATGCTCTATCTTCGGCTGGGATTAGGACGGTAGGGGGATTGGTTAAAAAATCCAGAGAAGACTTACTATCGCTTCAAGGAATTGGCGCCAAAGCCGTTGAAGAAATAGAGGAGGCGCTTTCCAGAACAGGGCTTTCACTAAAAGAGTAGGATGAGGCACAGAAAGAAAGGAAGAAAATTCGGAAGAGTCAGGAAAGTTCGCGTTGCCCTAATGCGCTCTTTATTGCGCGCGCTTATTTTGAAAGAAAAAATAAAAACGACGGAAGCGAAAGCGAAAGAAATCAGGCCGAAAGTGGAACAGCTTGTCACAAAAGCGAAAGATAAGAGTCTTGCGGCTAGGCGGGGGATTCTCTCGATATTGCCCGATAATTCTTGCGCAAAAAAACTCCAGACTGTCTTGGCGCCCAAGTATCTTGACCGCCGCGGAGGATATACTAGAATAATCAAGCTCGGAGCCCGTCCTTCGGATCGCGCCCCCATGGCTTTAATTGAATTCGTATAGATAATATGGAAAATGTAATTTTGGATGTTAAGGGAAAATCTCTAGGGCGCGCTGCGTCGGCGGCGGCAATAATGCTTCGCGGGAAAAATTTGCCGTCATTCGAGCCAAGAATTAGGCCATCACATAAATTGACAATTAAAAATGTCAAAGAATTGAATATCCATCCGACGAAGTTCAGAACGAAAGTTTACGCCGATTATTCCGGATACCCTGGCGGGCTGAAGCACATCGGACTCCGGGAGCTTTGGGCGAAGAGTCCGAGAGAAGTTTTCAAGCGCGCCGTCTGGGGGATGCTTCCCAAAAACCGTTCAAGAAAACATATCATTAAAAATTTGAAATTTGAATAAGATGCCGCCAAAGAAAAAAATAGCACCCAAAAAAATAGCCCCTAAATCCGTAAAAAAACAGGTTGTTAAAAAGCCAGAAATAAAAAAAGTCGAGGAACGTGTTGTGCCTGTTGGCAGATATATTGAGGCTCTTGGCAGAAGAAAGACCTCTATCGCACGCGTGAGGATTTTTCAGAATACTCCATTTTCGATTTTGATAAACGAGAAACCTTACGATTCCTATTTCCCGACATTCGAATTGAAAAATATTATTGATTCGCCTTTGGCGAAAACAAATCTTCCGAAAAAGTTTTCAATAAGCGCGAAGGTTAATGGGGGAGGAATTCATTCCCAAGCGGAAGCGGTCCGCCATGGAATTTCGCGCGCGCTTGAGAAAATCGAGCCCGGATTACGCAAAGTCTTGAAACCTTTTGGATACTTAAAGCGCGACCCACGCATGAAAGAGCGCCGCAAATTCGGACTCAAGAAAGCCCGCAAAGCCCCTCAATGGGCGAAGAGGTAGTTTTGTTATGGCTTATTTGACTCACTTGTTCTTATTTCACGCTATCGCGAAAATAAGGAATAATTGTATCTCATATGATTAGCAGTCCTTGACAGGGAGTGCTAATTCGAATAAACTCGTAATATGAATAGATTAGGGGCTAGAGAGGAGAATATCTTAAACTTTATTATAAGAGATTATGTCAAGAATGCTTCGCCCATTTCTTCGGGGAGGATTTTTGATTCTAGGACATTCAGATTGAGTCCAGCTACGATACGAAACGCCATGCTCGAGCTTGGCGACGATGGATATCTGGAACAGCCGCACACTTCATCCGGCCGAATTCCGACTGATAAAGCCTATAGATATTTCGTCGATAATCTCATGTCGCGCAAAGATCCGACGCGGAACGAAAAAATGCTTCTCGAAGATTTAGCCAAGGAAATACGCGAGAGGCACGAAATGCTGTTTGAAAATTTCGTGAAATCTTTGGCGGAAGAAGTAGGATTATTTACTGCGATCGCCAGTTTTAATAATGGATCGAGGATAGAAACTTATGGGCTCGAGAAAGTTTTTGAAGAGCCGGAATTCGACGATAGGAATTTGACGGTTGAATTTTCGCGATTGGTAGACAATATTGATGATATCGCGGGAAAATTTTTAGAGGATTCATTTGAAGACAGGCCTTCTATTTTTATCGGCGGGGAGAAGCCGCTTCATAATGCCAAAGAATTCAGCTCGGTTGCGATGAAGTTTTTAGATAATGAATTCGGGAACTGCGTGATTTTTTCAATAGGTCCCAAGCGTATGAATTACGAAAAGGTTTCCTCGCTTCTTAATTTTATTGTTAAAGATATGATGGAATAATTATGCCAGACGAAGAAATAGAATTGGAGGAGGAAGTTATCGAAGAGGAAGGGCTAAAGGACAAGCTTAAGAAAATGCGAGAGGACCTGAATGTTTGCAGGAAAGAGAAAGAAGAATATTTAGCGGGGTGGCAGAGAGCGAAGGCGGACTTCATCAACGCTAGGAAGGAAGAAGAGAGAAATCGAGAAATCTTTGTGAAATTCGCACAAGCATCTATACTTCTCGAATTCTTGCAGATAATCGATTCGCTCGAAATGGCGATGAAACATGATGACGGAATCAAGCAAATTTATTTGCAGGCGAAAGAGATATTAAAACAGCACGGGGTGACCCAGATTGAATCAGAAGGAAAGAAATTTGATCCAGCTCTGCATGAGGCGATAGAGAAAGCGGAAGTTAATGAGGAGGAAAAAGACAATATGGTGGTCGAGGATTTGCAAAAAGGCTGGCTGATCTTCGAGAAAGTATTAAGGCCGGCCAAAGTGAAAGTGGGAATATTCAAAATTAAAAGTTAAAAAATCAAAATTTAGAATTATGCCAAAAATATTAGGAATTGATTTAGGGACAACTAACTCCGCTGCGGCGGTGATTGAAGGTGGAGAACCGAAGATTCTCGAAAACGAAGAGGGCGTCCGAACCACGCCGTCCATGGTCGCGATATCGAAAGCCGGAGACAGGGTTACTGGGCTCCTAGCAAAGCGACAAGCTGTTACAAATCCGGAGAATACGATTTTTTCCGTCAAGCGTCTTATCGGGCGCAAATTTACCGATCCTGAAGTCGGGCGGGATAAAAAATGGCTTTCGTATAAGATTCAGGCGTCTGCGAACGGAGGCGTTGAGATAAAAATTGGAGATAAATGGCTGCGGCCGGAAGAAATATCCGCGATGATTTTGCAGAAGTTAAAAAGAGACGCCGAAGCGAAGCTCGGAGGGAAAATAGACGAAGCCGTTATAACGGTGCCAGCCTATTTCGACGATTCTCAAAGAGCCGCGACCAAAGCGGCGGGAGAAATCGCTGGTTTTAATGTGAAAAGAATTTTGCCGGAACCGACGGCGGCCGCGCTTGCTTACGGGTTAAACAAAAAGAAGGACGAGAAGATCGTTGTTTACGATTTCGGCGGCGGAACTTTCGATGTTTCGGTTTTGGAAGTAAGCTCGGATACGGTCGAGGTGCGGGCGATCGGCGGAGATACCCATCTCGGAGGAGATGATCTCGATCAGATTTTGATCAACTATCTCGTCGGCGAATTCAAAAGAACAGACGGCATAGATCTTTCGAAGGACGCTCTCGCTCTCCAGCGGCTTAAGGAGGCAACCGAGAAAGCAAAGCACGAATTGTCTACTACTTTAGAGACGGAAATCAATATCCCATTCATAACTGCTGATGCTTCGGGCCCGAGGCATTTTCTGATCAAGCTCGCTCGCGCGAAATTCGAGGATCTCGTTCGCGATCTTGTTACCAAATCAATTGCGCTTACCCGCGAGACAGTAACGCTTTCATCGCCAAAAGGCGCGGGATTTAAATTGAGTGAAATCGATGAAATTATTTTGGTCGGCGGGCAGACGAGGATGCCGATGATACAAGAAGAGGTTAAAAAATTATTTGGTAAAGAGCCGAATCGTTCCATTAACCCGGATGAAGTTGTTGCCCTTGGAGCCGCGGTCCAGGCGGGGATTTTACAGGGAGACGTCAAGGATGTTTTGCTTCTGGACGTGACCCCTCTTTCCCTGGGAATTGAAACTCTCGGGGGAGTATTCACAAAAATAATTGAAAAAAATACGACTATCCCAGTTTCTAAAAGCCAGGTGTTTTCAACTGCTGCCGATAATCAAACCTCGGTTGAGGTTAATGTTTTGCAGGGAGAGCGGGAAATCGCTCAATATAATAAAACTCTTGGCAGATTCGTATTGGACGGCATCGCGCCGGCGCCTAGAGGGATGCCCCAGGTTGAAGTTTCTTTTGATGTCGATGCGAATGGAATTTTGAACGTCAAAGCACGCGATAAAGCGACGAATAAAGAACAATCCGTCCGGATTGAAGCCTCGACAGGTCTTTCCAAGGACGATATTGAGAAGATGCGGCAGGATGCCGAAGCGCATAGGGCGGAGGATCACAAGAAGAGAGAAGCGGTTGAAATCAAAAATCAGGCCGATGCGCTGATTTATACATCCGAAAAAGCCTTGCGTGACGGCGGCGATAAAGTTCCAGCTGACGTGAAGAGCGAGATAGAAAATAAAATCGCGGAGCTCAAAAAAATAAAGGACGGTGAAAGTATCGAGGAAATAAAGAATAAAACGGAAGAACTTTCGAGATTAATCTCCAAAATTGGCGAGGCGCTGTATAAAAAAGATGCTGGCGGGCGCGAGGCGGAATACGAAGACGTTAACAAAGAAGAAAAAAAAGACGATAATAAGAGTTGATGAAACTCTGGCAAAAACTAATGCTCTCGGCGCTGGTTGTCGCGAGCGGAGGATATTTCTGGTTTTTATTAGGCGGAGCATATCCGCCGACCCTCGAATTAATCTCGTCGCTCTCGGCGGTTGTTTTAGTTTTCTTTCTCGGTATGCTGGGCCTCGCTTTTATCCTGCTCGAAAAAAACATTTCAGCCCTCTTGGTATTATTGAGCGCTTCCCCGACGCTTCTTTTCCTTGGAGATAAATATCTGGCGTTAGGCATAATGTTATGGTCAGCTACCTTGAGTTTCGTTCCAGCCCATAGAATAAAAAAGGAAATTAAGTCGAGGATGATTTTTTCCGTAGGCGAAATGTTGCATAAAGGCATGCCGGTATTTCTCACCATCATGGCGCTTTCTCTCGCGGCGTTTTTCTATCCGCAATTAGAAGCGATAACGTTCCAAGATGTAATTCCAGAATCATTTTTCGAAAAAGTACTTGCATTCCTGCCCTTTGAAGTGCCCGAGGACGCGCTTTATCAAACAAGTATAGATCTCCTGCAGGAACGGTTCCGCTCCTATGAACGCTATTTGCCTGTCGTTTTCGTATTTGTTGTATTCGCGGCGTTTAGAACGCTTTTTATATTGCTTGGCTGGATCGGTATTGCAATTAGCTGGTTAGCGTTTAAAATACTCCTATACGCCTCAGTCGTCAAAATTTCCACGCGACCGATGCCGCAAGAATATATTGAATTTAAATAATTATGGCAAAAGATTACTACGATATTTTAGGTGTTTCAAGAAATGCTTCCAGAGACGACATTAAAAAAGCGTTTCGAAGGTTGGCGCATCAACACCATCCGGATAAGGGCGGGAAAGAGCGGGATTTTAAAGAAATCAACGAAGCTTACCAAGTTTTATCCGATGAAAAAAAGCGCGCTGAATATGACCACTACGGCAGGGTTTTTTCCGATGGCGCTGGCGGCGGGCAGGGAGCCGCTGGATTTGATTTTGGCGATATGTCCGGGTTCGATTTCGGAGATATTTTCGAAGACTTGTTTAACATGGGCGGTCGCGGGACGAGGGTTAAGCGCGGGCGCGATATCTCAATAGAAGTTGACGTAAATTTTGAGGAATCCATTTTTGGCGCGGAGAGAAAAATACTTTTGACTAAGGCGTCTTATTGCTCAAATTGCCAAGGTTCGGGATCAGCTCCCGGTTCAAAGACTAAAAATTGCGCGAATTGCAATGGTTCTGGAACGGTTCGCGAAGCAGGAAAATCTCTTTTCGGTTCTTTTATGCGCGTTGTGGAATGCAAGAAATGCAGCGGTCGCGGGAAAATTCCGGAAGAGCTTTGCGGCGTTTGCAGAGGCGGAGGAGTTGTCCGCAAAAGAGAGGAAATTGTGATAAATATTCCGCCTGGCATACGCGACGGAGAGATGATTAAAATTTCCGGATCTGGAGAAGTTGTTTTCGGTGGTGTGGCCGGGGATCTTTACGTCCGGATCAACGTTTCGAAACACCCGCAGTTTACGAGGGAAGGGGAGAATCTAATTATGGATTTGGCGATACCGATTACCGAAGCGATTTTAGGGTCGGAGAGAATAATAAATGCCATGGACGGAACGCTTAAAGTTAAAATTCCTTCGGGGATTGATTCCGGAGAAACCCTGCGAATCCGCGGCCGCGGGGTTCCGGCATCCGAAGGCGCAAGAAGGGGAGACTTATTGATCCTCGTATCGGTAAAAACTCCAAAGCATCTTTCCAAAAAAGCAAAGGAATTAATTGAAGAACTCAAAAAAGAGGGGATTTAGGTTTTTCTTCGCGTATAGCTCATTATCAGAATCATCAGAATTTATAGGAAAAAAGATACGCAACATCTGCGATCGCATAAAAGATGTATAATTTTAAAATGACTAGATCGGTAAGACAAAAAATTCTTCTATTACTTTTATCGGGACTTGCACTAGGCATGACCTGTTCTCCTAAGCGCTATTTTAAAATTGTAAAGACAATTCCAAGAGCCTGGAATGAGATCGATCGCCATGAGTTGTATCGGGCAGTGCGCGAGTTTCATCAAAACCGCCTGGTAAATTTTATCGAAAAAAATGACGGAACCACAGAAATTGTTCTCTCTGAAAGAGGAAAACGGCGAGCTTTACGATATAAATTTGATGAAATGGAAATTAAGCGGCCGCTCCACTGGGATAATAAATGGCGCATTGTCATGTTTGATATTCCGGAGAAACGCAAGCAGGCGCGAGAAGCGCTTCGTTCCAAACTGCGCGAGTTAGGTTTTAAAGAATTTCAGAAAAGCGTTTTCATTCATCCTTTTGAATGTACGGATGAGATAAATTTCATCATCGAAATTTTCGGCATTAGACCCTATGTGCGACTTGCTCGTTCTGATGCTATAACTAATGAAGCAGAATTACTTTTACGCTTTAAATTAGACTAGTCGCCCCCGTTGTTATTGGTTATCTTAAAAATGTAGCATAAATACAGCGATCGCAAGGTTGGTGTATCATTATTGATAAGTTTTTATGTCCAAATTTATCGAAGAGCTTAAAAACGGGGGGATTTAATTTCGCCTCATTTTCAATCGTGTTCTTGTTGGTCCGCCCTGCAGGGGTCGAACCTGCGACCTTCTCCTTAAAAGGGAGCTGCTCTACCAGCTGAGCTAAGGGCGGGATATACAAATTGACGGATGACTTT
>MFHJ01000046.1 GCA_001778545.1 Candidatus Giovannonibacteria bacterium RIFCSPHIGHO2_02_43_16 | reverse complement strand
ACCAAGCTGGCCAGTGAAAAGCGGTAAAATGCCGCATACCTCCACGCCAGCCTGCCCCCCTACGATCACCGGCCCTTTTTGCGCAAAGTAAATCGCGGAGCCAATTGAAGCGGCCAGTAGCACTATAAGAAAAATAATAATGGAGTTTTTATTCATTATCGTATTGTGAGAGTGAAAGTTGCCGATGAACGAACACCGCCTGCATCCGTCACGCGCACGTTAAAGATGTAAGTTCCTGTTGCGGTTGGAGTGCCGGAGACGGTCCCCGATGTTGCATCAAAGACCATGCCTGGCGGCAGCGAACCGCTTATCATTTTCCACGTAAGAGAGGGGGCGGCATTCGCTGAAACGCTAAAGGTTGCTTTGGTAAATGTGCCCACAGTTCCTCCAGTCCAACTCATGCCGATTCCAATCGGATAAGGTTCCCATTGAAACGTGCCGTCCATGTAAGAAACCGCTTTTGGCGCGCATCCATAATTTCGCGCCAGGCGCACAAACGGAGAGGTATATATTGTCCCAATCTGATCAGTCAATTTTACGCGCGTGTCCAAATCAAGCGGCAACGAGGTTGAAAGCGTATGCTGCATCTTATATAGAGAATTTCCGCCTCCTCCGAACACGCCAAAATTATTTTGATATTCCAAGCCGAGCTTTACCGGGATATCCGTATATAGTTGGACTTGGGTCATCGGCCAGAGCAATTGATCTCCCCAATCTTGAGTGAAGCCAGTCAACGGAAAATATTTATACGCTGAGGATGAGTTTGGAGATTGTAAAGAAAAATCTTTTACAATATTGACTGTTGTTATCGGGTATCGGGAATCTCGATAAAGCGATGCCATGCCGGTGTTATAGCAAGCAGGCCATACGCCAATGAGCGCCTGGGAGCGCACTTCGCTCAACATATGATCTGTGGTCGTGGAAAACGAAAACTCGCCGTTTGAATTTGTTGTGGTGCGAGGATGCGCAACGGTTGTGGTTCTGCCGTCCATAAAGGTATATGTGCCGTATCCGCCGAGCTGCACATTCGGGATCGGAGCGAGGGTAAAACGATCCAGAAGGCGGCCATTGAACGTAACCGGGCTTGGTAAGATAATAATTGGAAATTGCGCGTCGCTTACGTCGCGGATTGATGGATCGGCGCCGTTAATAATTTCAATCGTGTAGTCCGTTCCCGGAGACACGTCGGGAACATTGATCAAAGCAAATGATGGATACGGGCTCTTATTCTGAAAATAACGCTGCCAGTCTTCGTTAGAAATGCCGGTTATGCCTTGATGCAGAAGGTTGGTAGCGAGCGTTTGCTGGAAAATCCCGCCTTTGTAGAGGTTCACGGTAATTCCGGCGGAGGGAACAGAGGCGTTATATTCCCAGATGAGAGGAATCTTGAAACCGAGCATAGCAACTTCTCCTTCATTGGGGCGAAGAAGTTTGACGGCTATGAGAGACGCGACTTTAAACTGTCCGTCGCTTGTGTCTTTCATTGTGCTGGAAGCCGCGTCGGAAACCTCAATAGCGTAATCGGAGCCTACCGCAAGCGCGCTAGGAACAACCCAGTTATATAAGAAGAGCCCGGTTGCATCGCTCTGCGGCACGTTAGACGCGATTGTGGAAATAACGCTTCCAGCTTTCAAGAGTTTTATATTCGCAGATTTGCTTGCAATATTTTCAGCTTGCCAAGCAATAGTCACCGCGTCTCCATATTTATACGCCTCGCCGCCGTTGGGGGAAATAATTGTGAGGGCCGGTAGGATAGGTTTATTTGCCACCGAAAACAAAATGGGATAATCATCCGTATTAGCATTTCCCGCGCTATCCTGGCATCGGACAGAAAACCCATAACCCGTTGCGTACGACGGGGATATGGCCTGCACGGATACAAGCGAAGAATGAAACGTAGAATTCGTATTGGAAAACGTATTTGGCATTTCCGCATAACTTATCCCGGAAGCATCGACAACATATTTACAGGTAGCATTCTCATCGGTAGTCAAGGAAATAGTAGCAGATGTCGTATCTGAAGGAAGCGTGCCGGAAGGCGATCCATCGGAACGTATGGGAGGGACGGTATCTTTAATTGTAGGGGCAGGCGGAGGAGGTGTCGGTTCCGGAATCGGTTCCGGAGGAAGTGTTGCAACTAATTCAACAAGTTTTATTACTTTCGCGTTTGAAATGCCGTTTGAATTGACTATCTTTACTGGGCAAGCCTGGCCGATTTCACAAGGAATCCCCGTCGGGAGCGAAAACTCAATAATAGTGCCGTCGCGAGAAGTCAGGCCGGTGAGAATAGTTTTCCCGCGCACGGAGAGAGAATTATTTTCAAGCGTAAATCCGGTTCCGGTGAGCGTAATTACGGCATTTGCGGAAATTTCAGCCGGGGCAATATCGGAAATCTTCGGCGGCTCTTTACGCGAAACGGCGCTCGCGAGCTCGTTTAATTTCCCGCGCGTCTGCGAGTCGAGTGAGCCGGTTTCTTCCAGCCCGAATTTTTCCTGCAATTTTTTAATAGCTTTCTCGCTCGCTCGACCAAGATATCCCGTCTCAAGCCCTTCGGGATAGATATCAGGAAATTTTTTTAAAAATCCCTGAAGCTGTCTGACGTCTTCTCCTGATGAACCGCGCGTCAAGGAACGGGAGATCGCGAGGCCCGCGGGTTCGCTAGGTTTATGCAAACCAGCTTGCGCGCTGAGTTCCTCAACTTTTTTCGCTAAATTTTGAATTTGCTGCTGGACATTTTTAATTTTTTCTTCACGCTCCGCTGGGCTAGCCGGGCTTGCTGGCGTTGTGGCAGGTTGAGCTGGCTCGACTGGAGTTGCCGGTTGTGCTGGCGTTGCAGGTTGAGCCGAAACTCCTCCGCCTCCGCTGCCACCTCCTGACGATGGCTCGGCCGGAGTTGCCGGTTGTGCTGAAGTTTCCGCTGGCTTGCCGGTATCTTCCGGTTTTCCAGTTTCAGCCGGTTTTCCTGCATCCGCAGGTTTGCCGGCATCTTCAGGCTTTACCGCAAATAAAACAGCCGCGAGAGCATTTACACGTATTTGCAATATAGAAACTTGCTCCTGAAGTTGCTGGACGGTATGGAAAATTGAATGGTCCGCAGAAGCATTCTGCGGCATAGCTGAAACTCCTGTCAGCGCTATCGCAAAAACAAACAGCCAATAAATAATATTTTTATACATATTAGAAATAATTAATGTAAATAAAAAAACCGGCTTCCTAAAAACTCAAAAAGAGCTTCGTTAGCCGATTCTTATTCTCTTTTGTTAGTTTACCGCTCTATTGTAAAAATATCAAAAAATGGTGTGTATAAGCGTGTATAATTTATTTTAAAATTTTATTTTCGGACGATAAAACCTTGATAAGGTATACTATTTCGCTCATAAAATCAAGCGACGACAGCAACTTCGCGCTTTGCTCGCCGCCTTTTTGAAGAAACGACTCCAACAACAAGCTCTTTGTCTTTAAGATCAACAGTAACCTTGTCGCCCGTCTTAATGGCCCCCTTAACCAGCTTTTCCGCTAGCGGATTAAGTATTTTTGATTCAAGAAACCGCTTGAGGGGGCGCGCGCCGTAATGCGGGTCATACCCTTCGGAGGCGATGAAATCTTTCGCATGAGGCGTGAGTTCTATCTCAATGGATTTTGCGGCAAGCCGAGATTTCATCCGTTCAAGCTGTATCTCAACTATCGACTTGAGATTTTCCTTGGAAAGCGTGTTAAATATTATTATTTCGTCCAAGCGGTTTAAAAACTCCGGCCGAAACCTCCTCTCGAGAGATTTTCTTATTTTATCCTTAAGCTCGTCTTCCCTCGCGTCCTTTCCTGAAGCATCCTCAGCGGAGAAGCCCAATTTTTCCATTTCATGCACAAATTCCGATCCGACATTAGAAGTCATAACGATTACGGAATTTTTAAAATTGACGTGGCGCCCTTTAGCGTCAGTCAGGCGCCCGTTATCCAAAATTTGGAGCATAATGTTAAAAACCTCGGGATGCGCTTTTTCAATTTCGTCAAAGAGAATCACTGCGTACGGCCTGTGGCGGATAAGCTCTGTTAATTGTCCCCCTTCTTCATAGCCGACATATCCCGGAGGAGATCCTATGAATTTAGAAATGGCATGCCTCTCCATAAATTCGGACATGTCAACGCGTATCAGAGCTTTCGCATCATTAAACATAAATTCCGCAAGCGATTTCGCGAGCTCAGTCTTGCCGACCCCTGTCGGCCCTAGGAACATGAATGAACCTATCGGGCGGTCTTCATCCGCAATTCCAGCTCGCGAACGCCTGACAGCGCTCGCTATCTTTGCGAGGGCTTCGTCCTGCCCGACTATTCTTTTCTTGAGATCGGCTTCCATTCTCAAAAGTTTCGCCGCCTCCTCTTCGATCATTCTCGTAACGGGGATGCCCGTCCAGCGAGAAACCACGTCCGCGACATCCTCCGCGCGAACTTCTTCTTTCAAGATTCTCCGTGTTTTCTGCAACTTTTTGAGCCGCGCTTCTTCGAAAAAAAGCTTCTTTTCGTTTTCCGGTATTCTTCCGTAACTTATCTCGGCAACCTTCGCCAGCTCCCCTTTCCGCTCCGCCAACATCGCCTCGGATCGCAAAACTTCAAGATCTTTTTTAAACCCCCGAATATTACCGATGGTTTCTTTCTCGCTCTTCCAGCGCATTTCAAGATCTCGAGATTTTTCTTTTAAATCTTCTATGTCTTTTTGAACATTCTTTATTTTCTGCTTTGCCGCCAAAGTATCTTCTGTTTTTAGAGCCTCTTTTTCTATTTCTAACTTCATGATGGATCGCCTAGCTTTTTCCAATTCGTCCGGCATTGAATCTAATTCCAGGCGCAATGCGGACGCCGCTTCATCGATTAAATCAACCGCTTTGTCCGGCAAAAACCTGTCCGATAAGTAGCGGGATGAAAGATTGACCGCGGCGCCGATCGCCTCCTCGGTTATTCGTATGCCGTGGTGAAGTTCATATTTTTCCTTGAGCCCGCGCAAGATGCTGACAGCATCGTCGGGCGACGGCTCTTCAACATACACAGGCTGAAATCGGCGGGCCAAAGCTGGGTCGCGCTCGATATATTTCTGATATTCTTTCAAGGTTGTGGCCCCGATCGCGTGCAATTCGCCGCGAGATAGGGCGGGCTTTAATATATTTGAAGCATCTATCGCTCCTTCGGCCGCTCCAGCGCCGACTATAGTGTGCAATTCGTCAATAAAAAGGATAACTCTTCCTTGAGCCCGCTCGAGCTCGCGCATTACCCCCTTAAGCCTCTCTTCAAATTCTCCTCTATATTTCGTTCCGGCGACTAAAGACGCGAGATCCAAGGAAACTAATTCCTTGTCTTTTAAAATATCGGGCACATCGCCGCGCGATATGCTTGATGCAAGCCCTTCGACAATCGCAGTTTTTCCGACTCCGGCTTCTCCGATTAAGACCGGGTTGTTTTTTGTTCTGCGAGAAAGAATTTGCATTATTCGTTTTATTTCCTCTTCTCGCCCGATTACTGGGTCAAGTTTGTCCTGCCTGGCTAACTTAGTCAGGTTTTTCGCGTATCTTTCCAAGACCTGAAGTTTCAAATCTGGCTCTGCTTCTAAAACTCTCTCCTTGCCTCTAAGTTCCGACAAAATTCTCATGACTCTTTCTTTATCTACCCTGAATCTTCCCAATATTTCCTTGGCTTGGGAATTTATTTCCAAAATTCCCAAAAATAAATGTTCCGCTGAAATAAACTCGTCTTTTAAAGAAACCGCCGCCTTATGGGCTTCTTCCAAAGTTTTCCCGAGTTCCGGAGTCAGATAAATCTGGTGCGGAGAGATCATTAAATTACTCCTTGTCTGTCCGTCGAGGGAGTCCAAGATGGAATCCGTAAGGAGCGCTAAGTCAATTTCAAGCTTATCCAATATTGAAATAACGATGCCGTCGTCTTGCAAGACCAAAGCCGCCAAAAGATGCATTGAATCAATTTGGTTCTGTCCCCTCTCTATCGCAAGCTCGTGCGCCCGCCTTATCGCTTCCTGAGCTTTTACCGTGAAGTTATGAAATGGTGGCATATATACAATAATTTTAGCAGTTAAATGCTCACACTGCTAATTTTATCACTATCAATATAAATATCAAGGCCTCATGCAGGCCTTACTCAACTATTTCAGCCGCTGACCCAAACTAAGTTTGGGGCAAGCCTCGAAAGCCCGACTGCGACTCATCATCCGGTTGGGCTTTTTTCATTTCCCACGATAAAGATTTTTATACATAATATCCCTTCTATCCACGACGTATGGAACGATTTCCTCTTTTCGATGGTCTACCCAGAAGAAAACCCGCAGATCACCGACACGAACTTTGTGAAGTCCAGAAAGATCTTTCGGTAAATTGGCCATAGAACTGCCGATTATTCCAGGATTCTCTGCCAATGCCTCAAGCTTCTCGATCACGCGCCGAGCTATCTGTTTATCCAATTTCCTAAGCGTCCGTTCAAAAGAAACAAGCGGCCGGATACTATAGGCCATAGCGCGCTGTCATTTTTCCCCAATCGCTGAATTTTCCTTTCTTATGCTCGCTACGAAGCTTCTTCACGCGCGCTACAAATTGCTTATTTTGACTCAAAAAATAATTCTCCAATTCATCTTGCGTGCGTTCAAAATGCTCAGTTGCACGCACAAAGTCTTCAAAAATTTTTTTAGGCAGTGATATGGTTGTGGTACTCATATTTCTATGATAACATTTTACGGCATCTCTTCAAGGGTCGCTTCGAGGGAAATTTCTTTGCCCTCTCGCAGAATTTTGAGCGATACTTTGTCCCCTATCTTTTTATCGGCGATGAGGTCCGCGAGCGCATTATTTTGATCAATCTTTTTTCCGCTAAATTCCAGAATGATGTCTCCCTGCTGGATTCCCGCTTTCTTGGCGGGCGAATTTGAAAGAACGGCCAGCTCCCCTTCCGACGCGGTCACAAGCGCCCCGTAATCAACCGGAAGTTTTCTCGATTCTTTTACGGCGGGATTTATTATAACGTAGCGCACGCCAAGATACGGATAGCGGATTTTCCCAAAAGATTTTACGTCTTCTATCGCTTTCTTAACGGAATCTATCGGCATGGCGAATCCGATATTTTCCGCTCCCTGGGCGACCGCGCTATTGATGCCAATCGCCCTGCCCGACAAATCAAGAAGCGGTCCCCCGGAATTCCCCGGGTTTATCGCGGCGTCGGTTTGAATTGCCTGCGCCAAGACTTCCGGTCCGGAAAATCCCCCGGAAGCTGTAATAGTCCGCGAGAGCCCGGAGATTACGCCGACAGAAACAGTGTTTTGAAATTCGCCGAGGGCGTTCCCGATGGCAATAACGGTCTGCCCGACCTTAAGACCCGATGAATCTCCGAGATGAATGAAGGGATATCCGCCAGCTGGCAGATCTTCAACTTTAAGCACTGCTATATCTTTAATCGGGTCGAGCGCCAAGACTTTTGCGCCTACGTTTTTCCCACTTTTCAAAATTATCGTGTAGCTGGCAGACTGGTCCTGAACGACGTGCTTATTCGTCACGATCATTCCGTCCCCAGACACAAAAAACCCGGATCCCGCACCGACCTGCCGCCTTTGAATGCCGTAATCCGCCAATATATCCCCGAAAGGAGTTAAGTAATAATTCTCAATTACCGAAACATCTTTAGCCGCGACAATGCTCACTACTGCCGGAGAAACGTTCTCGACTATGCGCACTATATTATTATCTTGATCCGAAACCGCTGGACTATCTGCGGCAGGAGGCGGATTTGCAGATTTTTCAATTACTCTCTGAATAGTCTGAATAGGATTTTCCCCTGCTCCCTCCGAAAGCAAAGCCACAGTCATAATCCCCGTCACCATCGAGGTCACAAACGAAACCAACAAAACCAAAAGTATTAATTGGGATTTAGTCAGATGCTCCATATATATTTAAGACGCATAAAGAATTATTTTGTTTCACGGATTCGTTGCGAGATATTCTGCAATTCCCATTCCTTTTTCTTCCAGCAAAATACGGTTGATGTAGGAGGACATAAACATAAACTGCATGCGCTCGGCTGTTGTTTTCCCTTCGGTAAGGCCGACAAATAGGCCGACTATCTCCCCTTTTCGCGTATCGAGGAAAATTCCTCCCGAAGAGCCGTGCTGGGCAGATAGCTCCCCTTTTAGATAAACCCCTTCCGCGTCAGAAGTATTATCGTCAACTGTTAAGAAACTATTCACGGCTCCAAGAGTAAAAACCAAATTTGTATTACTTAGAGCCGTATCCGCGCCGAGAAATTCCGACGGGTAATTTAGGGAATAAAGAGACTCTCCAATTTTCGAGACATAGCTTGCGTTAATCTCAAAATATTCAAAATTTTCAGAGAGCGCGCTGCCGTCAGCAAGCTCCGTTAACTTTAATATCGCAACGTCGTTTTTTGGTATCTCGCTTGCGCCGATCTTTGGAGTTTGACTGGGGAGCCAGATAACCTTCGCCTTGGCGAAATTTCTCGCCGGAGATCCGCGCCTCAATTGGCACTCCGTATTTGGATCTTCAAAACGGACGGCGAGATGCCCGTTAGTCAAAATATACCCCTTCGGATGGATTATGGACGCGGATCCGAATATATACGCGTTAGCTTTGCGGTCGTAACAAAAAACATTAAGCACAGCGCCGAGAGCTTTATTATAAATGTCAGCGCTTTTCACGACGGGCGCTGGTTCGGGAGTCGTACTGGGCTTCGGCGGCGGAATCTGCTTCAAGTCTTTAACCGCGCTCGAGAGAGAGTTTATCTGTTTTTTTAGATCTTGCACTATTTCTGGTTCGGGCGCGGATGAAGTTGCTATCTTCTCTGTCACGCTTTCAAAAACTGCTTCTTTCTTGGGAAGAGAAAGCTCGCGGCTCAAAACGAAAGAAGATGCCGTGATTAAAACCAATACCGCGATCAAAAGAAAATATCTCATCTAGTTAACCTCTCTTCAGCGGTCTGCCAGCCGATTGCCCTGAAAAATGCCTCGATATAATCTCCCTTTTTAATTCCGTAATCCAGAATGTAGGCATGTTCAAAAACATCCATCACAATAATTGGGCGACATCCAGCGAAATGACCGACATCATGCTCATTTACCCAAACATTGAAGAGGTGGCCAGACTCTCCATCCAAATACATGATCGCCCAGCCAATGCCGCGCATAGCCCCTATAGATATAAAATCTTTTTTCCATATCTCAGGCGCTCCCCATTCTTTCGCAATCGCCAAACCGAGAGCAGAGTTTGGATCAAGGGCTTTTTCCTCTTTAGTCATGTTTCCGAAATACAGCTCGTGAAGGCGCATTCCGTTAAATTCCCAGCCTAGACGGCGGTTAAGTTCGGCGTATTCTGGAGTCCCAAATTTGCCGTCGCGCTCTATCGCAACCAAAATATCGTTCAGTTTATTGAAGTTGATAACATATCCCTGATAGAGCGTGAAGTGGCATTTGAGAAGCGTATCGGAAAAGCCTGGCGTTCCCAATAGATGATCGAAATTCTTCTGCTCAAACATTATCTTTAAATTCTAGTTTTATTTATAATTTCGGGCAAGGTTTTCAAAACATAATCTATATCCTCTTTGGTTGTCCTGGAACCCAAGCTGAATCGTATGACGCTTTTTGCTGAGCCCTCCCCTTTGTCCAGCGCCATAATCACGTGCGGGAGATCGGGTAATTTTGAGTCACAGGCCGAACCCGAAGATACCGCAATTCCTTTTTCATCGAGCGCGATAATAAGCGCTTCCGATTCATGCCCCAGAAACGAAACGCTTAAATTAGACGGAATTCTTTTTTCGAGACTTCCGTTTATTTCCACGTTTTCAATATTTTTGATAATCCCATCGGCAAAATAATCCCTCAATTCCTTAATGCGCTTGGCTTCACTTTCTCTTTCCGCGACGGCAATCTCGAATGCCTTCGCGAGTCCGACTATCTGGGCGAGCGGTTCGGTTCCGGAGCGATATCCGAATTCCTGCCCGCCGCCTAAAATTTGAGGAGTTAATTTCACGCTTTCCCGCTTGTACAAAAACCCAATCCTTTTTGGTCCATAAATTTTTGCCCCGGAAACCGTCATCAAATCTACGCCCAATTTTTCAACGCTTATATCCAAATATCCCGCGGCTTGGCACGCGTCCGTATGAAAAATGATATCCTTATTGAAATTTTTTATTATTTTGGAGATTTCGCGAACCGGCTGGATCGTCCCGATTTCGTTGTTGACGTACATAATGCTGACGAGAATCGTATTTGGACGCAAAGCTTTTCTGACGTCCTCCGGATCAACAAATCCGTCGCGCGAAACTTTTAAATAAGTAACTTCGAATCCCCGCTTTTCTAACTCGCGAAACGGCTCCAAAACTGAACGATGCTCAAATGAAGCGGTAATAATATGCCCACTTAGGTGTCCGACACCTAAGTGGGCTGTGCCGAATATAGCGAGGTTATTTCCTTCGGTCCCGCCGGATGTAAAAATTATTTCATGCGGCTTCGCGGAAACCATTTTCGCGATTTTCCTCCGAGAATCTTCGAGCGCTTTTTTTGCTTTTAATCCTTCTTGATAAATTCCGGAGGCGTTTTCGTAAACTTTGTCGGAAAATTCCTCCATCGCCTTCTTCACCTCCTCCCGCACCGGCGTGGCCGCCGCGTAATCCAGATAAATTCGCTTCATAACATTAATAACTACTTTAAAACTAATTTTGTAAGGGGGCAGGCGATATGGTTATGCGCTCGGGCGGGGCAATATTTGCGGCCGTAGTCGATTAACATATATGTAAATTTGAACCAATCTTTTTTTGGAATAATCTGCATCAAGTCGCGCTCAATTTTGACTGGATCGGTTTCATTGGTAAGGCCATATAGTTTTGAGAGTCTTTTCACGTGCGTATCGACGGCGATTCCTTCGACGACGCCGTAGGCGTTGCCCAATACTACATTTGCCGTTTTTCTTGCAACTCCAGGCAAGCGCAAAATTTCTTCCATAGTTTTTGGCAATACTCCCCTAAATTCTTTTCTAATCATCTTCGCGGCCGCGATAATGTTTCTTGCTTTCGCGTGATAAAATCCTGTTTGATAAATCTCTTTCTCAAAAGTTTTAATATCCGCGTCCGCGAAATCGCCAACTGTTTTATATTTTT
>MFHJ01000045.1 GCA_001778545.1 Candidatus Giovannonibacteria bacterium RIFCSPHIGHO2_02_43_16 | reverse complement strand
GGATTTTTTCAGGAAAAGAATAAGAATCCAAACATCGAAGCGGTATTAGTGACGGGCGGGGGACGAAATGACTTCGCACTTGCTTTGATACAAAAATATTCTCCGAATTCCAACGAAATTGCGGTCCCTGTGTATTTTCCGCTCGACCTCGCCGATCATCTGCGCAAGAAGGGTATAGTGCTCAAAATAAGAAAACCATATTATCCGTGGCGCGCGATTAAGGGCGGCGAAGAAATTGAGATGATCGAGAAAAGCCTCAAAAAAACTCACTCCGCGTTTTTAAAAATCGAGGAAATTCTCGGCGCGTCGGAAATTGTGGATAATTTGATATTTTTTGAGGGAAAGGCGCTGACGAGCGAATTTTTGAAGAGCGAGGCTGAAAGAGTTTTATTTGATGAAGAGATGCTATGTACCGAGGGAATGATTATTTCATGCGGCAAAGGTGCGGCGATCCCTCATCATCCGGGGCAGGGGAATTTACTTGCGGGCGAAACCATTGTTTGCGATATTTTCCCCGTTTCAAAGCAAAGCGGCTATTTTGCAGATATGACTAGAACATACGTGAAAGGGGAGCCAAGTAAAAAGATTAGGAATATGTATGATTCTATTTTGAGAGCACAGGAAGCCGCATTTGCATTAATAAAGCCTGGTATACTTGCCAAGGAGGTTCATAAAGCTGTTTCGGCTTCGCTTATTCGAGATGGGTTTAATGTTGGCGATATAGGTTTTACGCATGGAACAGGCCACGGGTTAGGACTTGAAGTGCATGAAGCTCCGCACATAAATAAAGTTTCGGAGGAAATTTTACAACCAGGAAACGTTTTTACAATTGAACCAGGGCTTTATTATCCGAATATCGGAGGCGTAAGAATCGAGGACGTAGTGTGCGTAACGGATAGCGGATATAAAGACCTTACAAACTTTCCAAAGAAGCTTATAATATAGCGGTGGATAGGCGCGCGATTCTAGTTTTATTCCTCGTACTCATAGGAGTGTTTTGGATTTGGGGATATGTTTCGAGCAAGGGTTTTATCGATAAGATAATTGAACTCATACAACTCAGTAATTCGAGCCGGAATATTATTCTATCAATTGCGATTTTTTGGCTGTTTTCTGTAATTTCTGTCTTGCTAGGGCCGCTTACGAGCGCACCGCTCGTTCCAATAGCTATTCTTTTGTGGGGGAATTGGGCGACATTTTGGCTGCTTTTTTCAGGATGGATCACGGGAGGAATACTCGCTTACTCTATCGGGAGGCATCTGGGGCATGCGATTGTTTTGAAAATTCTTTCAGCCGACAAAATAAAGACATGGGAAGAATTTATTTCGCGGCGCGTAAATTTTTTAGTTGCTTTTTTGTTCAGACTGGCGATGCCAGCTGAGACTGGTTACGTTTTTGGTTTAGCCCATTACGATTTTATAAAGTATATAGGCATTACTTCGATTATTGAGGCTGTGACCGCTGCTATTCTGGTCTTTGCGGGCAAAGCACTGATTGACCAAAATTTAGCAGCCTTCATTTTCTGGGTGGCTATCGTAATCATAACTCTCGCCGCATCGGCATATTTCCTTGCGCAAAGAATTAGAAAAGCAAAGGCGTTATAAACGTTACAAAAAGACTAGATTTTTAGTTCTTCATCGTCTCCAGTAGGATCATCATTCAAAAAATCTATGCGGATCTTTCTTGGTTTATTAGTGTTTTCTATACCAGTTAAAAAATTCTGTATATCAACTAGCTTATAGACGCGGTAATTATTGATTGGATGGCGATAGGCAGTCAATTTCTTGCGTTTATCCCAGTTGCGGAGAGTTAGAGGCGATACACCGAGCATTTCCGCCGCCACTTTAATTGTTATAAATTTTGATGGATCATTATCAGCCATGTCGTTTTCTATTCGCATAGTAACAGTTTAGATACTTTTTGTATGTTTGAAAAGTGAATAAGTTAAGATGCAGGAAAACATAAAAACTTTTATAATTCTAAGGTGAAGACGTTAATTATCATCGCTCTAACGATAGTAATAATAAGCTTAGTTGGCGTATCCTTAGGGGATATACAAAAGAACACCAAATTGAAGGAGAATTTTGGTATAGTCTGGAACTTTATTTATCCATGGGCAAGAGTCGGTTTGGATAAAGCGCAGGAATATATTTGGGTACCGCTTCTGAAAGCCGCCAAAGATATTAGGGGATAGGGGTTTTTATCTGCGGGGCATGTCGCACATCATAGCTTTTGCGACCTATCAGGCATAAAACCACACTCTATAATCCGGGGCAGTTGGCCGCGGGTCTATATCCTGCTTTTTGGGCTTCTTCTTTGCTGCTAAAGTATATTTTATTTTCTTCTTTGATTGATTTCGCGCCAGGGCAAGCGAGTAAATGATACACTGTCCCATTTTTTGTGCCCACTAACTCAACTGCTGGCTTGGAGGCTAAACCTCCACTTGGAGGCTTAGCCTCTTTGGCGCTTATCTGGATTGGAAATTTTTCTTCTTTTATTGCAGATATCCTCCCGAGCGCAAAACCGGTTATGGCAACCAAAATTATGACGGCGATCAGAAAGAGATCGCCCTCCCTCGCCTTGACTTTATTTAGCCACTCGCGTAACATACTGTTATTATATAAAGTTTTCAGAAATTATGGCACATACAAAAGCAACAGGATCAACGTCAAATTTAAGAGATTCTAAACCCAAATATTTGGGCGTGAAGCTTTCCGCCGGCCAAAAAGCCAAAACCGGATCAATAATCGTCCGCCAGAGAGGAACAAAATTTTATCCAGGAGAGAATGTAAAAGCCGGCAGGGACTGGACTTTGTACGCCATGCGCGACGGATTAGTTAAATTTTCCATAAAGCGGAAGAATTCTTTCAACGGAAAAATTTCCAAAGTAAGCATGGTTAGCGTTGTCCCCGAATCTCAATAAAGGCTTTCGTGCTTTTTCCTGACGGGCTTTTTATTTCTAATTCGAATTTTCCGGCTTCTTTGACCGGCTTTTCAAGAGTAATCCATTCAGGTTGAACTTCGGTAAAACCTTCCTCAGCTAATTTTTTCACGATATCTTTTGGCGTGACTGCCTTGTAAAGACTCCCCTTCTCGCTTGCCTTCCAATCAAACGCGATTATCTTCCCGGAAAGCTTATTTATTTCACTGGCGCTTTTCTCCTGCGATATTTTTTTGGTTTTTTCTTTCAGTTCGGCCATTCGCTCGATCTCCTTCATTTTTTCTTTTGTCGCCAAAACGGCCAGCTTATTGGGCATCAAAAAATTCCTAAAAAACCCGTCCCGAACTTCTTTCATGTCGCCGCGTTTTCCAATGCCGACGACGTCTTTTTCCAATACTATTTTCATATTTATCTCAAAGGCCAATCTTTTAGAATTTCGAGGGCTTTAGAAATTTGAGGATCTTTTTTTGCTTTGACTTCATCTGGCGTAGCGTTATCGATTTCGTAATCCGGTTTAATCCCCTGCTTCGTTATATCCTCTCCATTTGGCGTCAGCCATCTGGCGATTGTGATTTTAAGCATGCCAACTACGGCTAACGAACTGTCTTTAATGTCAATGGGTTCCTGCACAGAGCCCTTTCCGAAAGTTTTCTTGCCGACTAGTTTTGCTTTTCCATTATCGCGGAGCGCCCCAGCTAAAATTTCTGACGCGGAGGCAGACCCTTCGTTAATCAAGACGACGATCGGCGTAGATGGAAAGGCGTTGTACCCCCTTGAGCGCAAAACGTCTTCTTTGCCGTCTTTATATTTTTCTCGAAGCACCGGCTTTCCAATCTCAAGGAACCACGAAGCGATTTCTACTGCGCTGTCAAGATACCCTCCTGGGTTTCCGCGCACATCGATTATTAATTTATTGGTCTTGGATAACACAAATTCCCGCAGCGCTTTTTGGAATTCGAATGCTGCGCGTTCTGAAAAACTGTTTATTTTAATTATAAATACGCCGTCACTTAAGTTCGTTTCAGTTTCAACGGCTGGAACTTGTATAGTGTCCCGGACAACGTTAAGATCGCGCGGCTTATCAGCGCCGGATGAAAATACGGTAAGTTTAACCGATGATCCCTTAGGTCCCCTGATGTGGCTAACGGCCTCCTCAACGCTCATTTTATCCGTCTCCCTGTCATCAATCTTAAGAATCTTATCACCAGCTTTGATCCCAGCATTGGCGGCCGGCGTCCCTTTCAGAGGAGCAATTACTGTCAATACCCCATCTTTTAGGGCAATTTCCATCCCAACTCCTTCAAAATTACCCCTAATTTCAGATTCAAATAGTTCTTTTTCCGCCGGCGGAAAAAATACGGTATATGGGTCGTCTAAGGATGATAAAAGACCGTTAATCGCGCCCCAAACCATCTTCTGCCGATCAATCTCTTCGGGCAGACCATATTTTTCGCCGACTATTCTCCATACCTTCCAAAATGGGGAAAAATCAATTGTATCGGGGATAGGCTCGGATTTATTAATAACGCCGAGGACACGTTCGATTTCCGGCCGCTGATTATACCCAAAAGCGGCGCCAAGTGCAAAAGAAGCGCTAATAACGATGAGCGCCGATAGGATAAAATATATTTTCCTTCTCCCAGAAATTTCCATAGCAAGAGGTACTTACATATATTAGAATAAGATAATCATGCTATCAAGGATGGATCAGAGCGGAATACTTTGGGTTGACGCGTATAACCCTTCCCCCAATGAAATTTCTGAATTAACCAGGGAGCTTTCGCTTCCGCGCCCTATCTCAGAGGAAATTTCGCGGCCAAGTTTCCATCCAAAGGCAGAAAGCCATGGAAAGTATCTATATCTAATCCTTCCTTTGCCAATCTACGACCACAATAAAGATCATCACCACTCGCGCGAACTTGACATGGTTGTCGGCGAAAAATTCCTCCTGACCATCCACTACGAACCCATTGAGCCGCTGCGAAATATTTTCAAAAAAATTCATGCGGATGCAAAACTTCGAGCGGAAATATTCGAGAGAGATTCGCGCGGGATCCTTTATTATATCTGGGAAAACATCTATCGCCATCTTTTAGGCGAATTAGACCATATCCAGAAAAAGATCGACCGCATTGAAGACAGAATATTTTCAGTCGAGCGGAAGGAACTTATTGAGGAAATCTCCCTTTTGCGGCGCGATATTCTTGATTTCTCTCGCTCTATTCGTCCGCACGGAATGGTAATGGAAGAATTTGCTCCACTCGCTCGCGCGACCTTGGGGCCGGATTTTATAAAAGGAACGCGCGAGCTTACGCAAAGCTATCGGCGGATCATTTTGCTGGCGGAAAATGACAAGGATTCCCTCGAAGTTCTTTACGACACCTATAACGCCCTCCAATCCCGGCGTTCAAGTGAGACGGTTAAAATATTCACGATGCTCGCCCTCCTTACATTCCCTTTATCTTTGATCGCGTCGATTTTCGCGATCGATACGATATCCCGGCCGATAGTCGGGCGTCCGAACGATTTCTGGATAATCGCCGGCATAATGATTCTCGTAGTTTTCGGAATGCTTATCTTTTTTAAATCTAGAAAATGGATTTAATTTTTCCGATTTTATCCGCCGTACTTCAGGCGGCTTCTTTTTCGTTAGATAAAGTAATTTTATCTTTCAAGAAAATAGATTTTCGCGGATATATTGGCGTAAGTTTTCCGCTCATATTTTTTATAAATCTGCTGATTTTTTTTACCTTCGATCCGCCGATAAGCAGAGAATTGATATACAAAACATTTTGGTGGCTTTTTGCCTCTGTTGCGCTGACTATCGCCAGCAATGTGATTTATTACCGGGCTCTTAAGCGCGATAAGCTTAGCGAAATGGAAGTCATCGGATTGCTTACCGCCCTTCCAGTAATTATTTTCTCCGGCCTAGCATTTTCTGACGAGAGAAATTATTTTATTTTAATCCCGGCGCTTATCGCGTCTGCCGCGATTGTCTGGTCGCATTTAAAAAAAGGCCATTTACTAATCAAAAAGGATACTCTTCCATTTTTAATATGGTCGCTGACCATGGCGCCGTTGGCCGCCGCAGTGTCTAAAATCCTTCTTTCTGACTGGAACCCGATTTCATTGGAAATGCTGCGTATGGGCGCGGTAACCGCGGCTGTGGCGCCATTTTTTCAAAAACAGATTAAAACTATTTCAGCCCATGCCATATGGTTTTTAGTCTTGACCAATGTTTTAACTTCAATCGCGTGGATACTGTTTTATTTTTCATACCAGCGTTTAGGAATAGTTTATACGATGCTGCTATTCTCAATTCAGCCTATTCTTGTTTATTTCGCGGCAATATTTATCCTGAAAGAAAAAATCGACCGAAAGAAAATTATCGCATTTGCCATTGCCCTTCTATCTATCGCGATTGCCCAATTCTATACACAAGCATAAAATATAAAAATGCCGCTTAAACTGTATAACGCCCTCTCGAGAAAAAAGGAGAATTTTAAACCATTGAAAGGGAAAACAGTCAGCTTTTACGCCTGCGGGCCGACCGTGTATGATTTTGTCCATATCGGCAATTTGAGAACTTTTATTTTCGACGACCTCTTGAGGCGGACGCTCGAATTAAACGGCTATCGCGTGCGGGAAATAATGAACCTTACCGATGTTGATGATAAAACAATCCGAGGTGCGAAGGATTCAGGCAAAAAACTTAAAGATTACACGTTATTTTACGAAAAATCATTTTTGGCGGATGTCGATAGCCTCAATATTTTGCCGTCCGAAAAATATACTCGCGCGACCGACCACATCAGAGAAATGATTAAAATAACTGATATTCTTCTAAAAAAGCAAGTTGCGTACAAAACGAAGGATGGAATTTACTTTGACATCTCAAAATTCAAAAATTACGGAAAGTTTTCCAGACTGAAGGCGCGGGAGCTTAAAATTGGGGCTCGGGTAAGCAGCGACGAATATGAAAAAAATAATGCGCAGGATTTCGCGCTGTGGAAATTCAAGAAAGAAAATGAGCCCTCTTGGGCGGCACCATTCGGCGAAGGCCGCCCTGGATGGCACATCGAATGCTCGGCGATGTCTGTAAAATATCTCGGGATGCCCATCGATATCCATACGGGCGGCGTCGATTTAATTTTTCCTCACCATGAAAATGAGATAGCGCAGGCGGAAGCCGCATATGGAAAAAAATTTGTCAGATTTTTTGTCGAAGGAGAGCATTTGAACATAGGCGGCAAGAAAATGGCCAAATCGCTCGGCAATATTTATACGCTTCAAGATATCCAGAGCAGAGGATTTGAATCGCTTGACTTCCGATATTTGACGCTAACTGCGCGTTACCGCTCTCCCCTATCATTCACATGGGAGTCGCTTTCGGCCGCGAGGAATGCCAGAAAAAAATTGGAGGGAAAAACGATCTCGGCGCCGAAGTCCGGTGCTAAAGTTTTAAGGAAGTTTAGAGTGGAGCTTCTCACGGCTATAAACGACGATTTAAACATTCCGAAGGCTTTGGCGCTGGTCTGGAAAGCGAAAGGTAAAGACGAAATACTCTACGCTGATAAAATTTTAGGACTGGGGCTTGATAAATTAAAGAAAGTGAGGGCAAATATCGAGTTAGAAAAACTTCTTAGGAAAAGAGAGGTCTTGCGAAAAGGAAAAAAGTGGAGAGAAGCAGACGCGATACGAAATAGAATTCTCGAGGACGGATATATAATAGAGGATACGCCCGGCGGCGCCAAGCTTAGGAAAGTTAGTTAAGCACAAGTTATTCATTTTCGGGCTTGCTCGGTTTTAGGGCGAGCCTTATCTTAAGTAAATAAGCTATGGACGAGAAATCAGCATCGAAGCCAATAGAATCGCCATTTCATTCAAAAGCAATGAAGATGCCTCCCCAAAACATAGACGCAGAGATTTCAACTTTGGGGTCTTTGCTCGTTGACGGCAGCGCGATATATAAGGTTATGGACGTAATCAAAGCGGAGGATTTTTACCGCCTGAACCATCAAGAAATCTTTATTGCGATTATGGAACTTTTCGAACGAAGAGAGCCAATCGACGTTCTGTCTGTGTCGTCCCGGCTTAGAGAAAAAGGGAATCTTGAACAAATAGGCGGGGTTTCTTGTCTGACGACTTTGGTAAACGCTGTCCCGACCTCCTCGAACGTCCGTCATTACGCCGAGCTTGTTCATAAGAAAAAGGTGTTACGCGACTTGATTCAAGTCTCGGGGGAATTGGGGGAACTTGGATACAATGAAAACGAAGATACCGACGCTCTTCTGGACGAAGCTGAAAAAAAGGTATTTTCTCTCGCACAGAGATCGTTGCATCAGAGATTCGTTCCGCTCGACCAGCCGCTCAGGGAAGCATTCGAGCGATACGATAATTTACATAAAAACAAAGGTGAATTAAGCGGCGTCCCGACTGGATTCAAAGATTTGGATAGCGTTTTGGCGGGATTCCAAAAATCCGATTTGATAATTTTGGCGGCGCGGCCGTCATTCGGAAAAACATCTTTAGCGCTTGATATAGCGCGCTACGCCGCAGTTCATAAAAATATACCTGTGGGCATTTTTTCTCTTGAAATGTCCACTCAGCAATTGGTCGACCGTTTTATATCCGCCGAAGCGCATGTGGATCTTTGGAAATTAAGGACTGGAAGAATTCCGGATGATGGCGATGATTTCTCTAGAATAAGGGACGCGCTGGGACGCCTTTCTAAGGCCCCGCTCTATATTGACGACGAAGCCTCAAATAATATTCTTCAAATGAGAGCGATGGGGAGGCGACTGCAAGCGGATAATGAAAAATTGGGATTGATAGTCATCGATTATCTCCAGCTAATGCAGCCGCGGACATCCTCTGAAAGCATGGTTCAGCAGGTTACTGAAATTTCCCGATCGCTAAAAGCTTTGGCAAAAGAGTTGAATGTTCCAGTTCTTGCCGTCTCCCAGCTTTCGCGGGCGGTTGAAAGCCGGCATCCGCCAATCCCCCGCCTGTCCGATCTTCGCGAGTCAGGTTCAATCGAACAGGATGCGGATGTAGTTTTGTTTATTTATCGCGAAGATAGGTATAAAGAAAATTCTTCAAGGCCAAATCAAGCTGAAATAATGATCGCGAAGCACAGAAACGGCCCATTGGGCAAGATTGATCTTTATTTCAATCCTGACAAGGCAACATTCACTTCGCTCGATTCGCATTCCGATTACGATAATTTTGAGGTTAATGAGTGACCCGATAATTTCAAAATTGACCGAGCTATTTCAGCGTTTTCCCGGAATCGGCCCAAGACAGGCAAGAAGATTCGTCTATGCGTTGGCAGATCAAAATCCCAAATATTTAAAAGAATTGGCAAGCTCGATTTTAAAAATAAACGAAGAAATATCGCGCTGTAGAAGATGTTTTCGGATATTTTCCGGTAAAGCGAAATATTGCGCCGTCTGCGAAAATCCTTCACGTGATGAGTCAAAGCTTCTGGTTCTTGAAAAAGACGCCGATCTAGAAAATATAGAAAAAAATGGAATTTATGACGGGGGGTATTTTATTTTGGGGGGACTTCTCTCCCCGCTCAAGCCTGAGAAAAAAGATAAGCTAAATCTTAAAGAATTAAAATCGCGAATCAATGAAACTAATTCGATCAAAGAAATCGTCTTAGCGCTCTCGGCGACAACCGAAGGCGATATGACGCGGCACTTTATCGAGGAAATGCTCTCGGAGACGATAAAAAACCGCGGACTCAAGATTACAAATCTTGGCCGCGGCCTCTCAACCGGCACCGAGCTCGAATACTCCGACCGCGATACATTGCGCCACGCGTTCGAGAACCGTAAGTGATTATTTTATTTCTTTTATTAAAATTTCCGTAAAATGCTGTTTATGGCCTTTGGTTTTGCGATATCTTGTTTTGGAGTGGTATCGCGCAACGATAACTTTTTTAAATCTCCCCTCGCCAATTCGTTCTGCTTCAACTTTGAAATTGCTTAAAATGGGCGCACCGGCTTCGATGCCGTTCTCATCCCCAACCGCTAAAACCTCATTAAACGCGATTAAAGCGCTGTTATCGAGAGGTAATTTCTCAACCCGTAATTTCTCTCCTTCTCGAACCAAATACTGTTTTCCGCCTGT
>MFHJ01000044.1 GCA_001778545.1 Candidatus Giovannonibacteria bacterium RIFCSPHIGHO2_02_43_16 | reverse complement strand
CAGCAATAAAGAAATGATAGAAACCGCTATAAGCTCAAAAAACCCGCGCCTGGCATATTCGGCGTAAGTAAAACCTTGCGCGGAAATATTGCCCTCGCCGCCAAAAAGATAGGCAAACTGGACGAGAATAAAAACAAAAAACAGAATATTAACTGAGCCCAGCAATATGGAACTTTCAATATGGCTAAAGCTTGAAGTTTTATTATTTTGCGGCGATTCATTTTGATTTTTTGCTTCTCGAAAAATATAAGAATATGCGCCGATATAAACGAGTGTTGCAATTAAAACCAAAATAGATCTGAAAACTGTCTCGGGCTCAATATTTATGTTAATTAAATCGGATACATATTTTTGAAAAATCAAATCCGCTGAAGAAAAAAGAATTAAAAAAATAAATAAAACAGGGACGGCCATTACAACGCCCTTAATGACCTGCGATAAAACTTTTTTGTCTTTATTTACTCCTTCTAGTGAAAATAAATCGGACAGCGTTTGAAATAACGGAAGAATAAACTTGAAGGGCAGAAGGAAAATTTTTATATAATCTGCTATAAAAAAGTTCTTCAATTTCCCGTCAAAAGATACCTCGGCGATTACAAGCAACAATAGCAAAGAAGCAACTATATTAAGAAGTGTGAGCAATGCGCTTGAACGCACAAAAACCATTACGCTAAAAAATATGAGTGGTGCTAAAAGTAAAAGAGCCTCCTTGCTTATCTGTTTATTTAAGAAGCCCGCAACAGCAAAAAGGCCCGACGCGACCAGAACAACATACAGGGGAAAAGCAACGCCGAGAATTTTAGCGTAGAAAAAATAATCAAATAACAAACCTAAAACCAAAGATACTCCGATGATCAGCCCGGCTTTAATTAATGCGTTGGATTGCAAGGTCCCCATATTCATAAAAACTCGCCACAGGCGTTTGTGTTTCAAACATTTAAAAATTTAGTTCTCTGTCGGGCTGCTGGGAATCGGACCCAGTCTTTACCCTCCCGAAGGGCACGTACTGCCGGTATACTACAGCCCGTATTTATCCCGACGCTAAAGTCGGGATTCGCTACGCTCACTTAACATAGTGCTTTTTTTTGATTTCTTCAATCTCATCGGATTCGAGGGACACCTTTTTCTCCGCAGCTTTTTTAGATAAATCCTTAAGCTCTTTGTCCGACAGAAGACATAGCCACGCCACTTTTTCTTCGAGATATTTCTTGGTATTTTTCTTTGGGTCATCCAAAACTTCGTCGAGCAGAATGGATAGAATCCATCCGACTCTCGGGCCCGGCTCGATTTCGCAAGTCTTCATTACATCCTCGCCTCGAACTTTAAGCATGCCAACGGAGATCGGATCGCGCTGGAGTTTTTCCACTATAAAGCGAAAATGCCTTAATTTATAAGGCTCCGCCTTGGGAACGCCGGAACCAATCCGATCGCAGATGCGGACTCGAATTAAATCTTCCATATCCTCTATGCCAACTTTGGCGATAAGCCGCCTCACCGAAGATTCCGTAACCTCGTCCACGTTGTAGTAAAAAAGATGATAGCGGATTAATTTCGATACTTTCTCAATAAACTCTTTTGGGAAGCGCAGGCGCGAGAGAATCTGGTCCGACATTTTCGCCCCAACGACATCGTGTCCGTAGAAAGTTGAGAATTTTCCTTCCCCGCGCTTCACGCGGGGTTTGCCGACGTCGTGAAGCAAAGCCGCCATCCGCACATCAAGCGGCCAATCTTCTTTGACCGCGTGCTCCAAAGATTTCAAATTATGCTCCCAGACAGTATAGATGTGGTGCAGATTCTGCCCGACGCCCCATCCTTCGAGCAATTCCGGCAGAAATTCTTTCAGGAGCCCGGATTCGCGCAAAATTTCAATTCCGCTTGCAGCTCCCGCTGAAGCAATCAATTTTACAAACTCATCCCGTATTCTTTCTTTGGAAATAAATCTTAATAAGCCGGCGTTATTTTTTACTGCCTCAAGCGTCCTTTTTTCGATTTTAAATCCGAGTTCGGCGGCAAAGCGCACAGCACGCAAGAGCCGCAAGGCATCCTCCCGAAAACGCTCTTCCGGATCGCCGACAGCCCTAATAACCTTATTTTTAAGGTCTTTTTGACCGTCAACTAAGTCTATTATTCCGAAGTCCGACTTCGGAGCGCCCTTGAAGTCGGACTTCGGAACCTCCAGCGCAAGGGCGTTTATGGTGAAATCTCGGCGGCCCAAATCCTCCTGCAAATCCTTCGCAAATTCGATTTTGTCGGGATGGCGCTTATCTGAGTATTTCGCCTCAACGCGATACGGCGTTACCTCGACGACAGCGAGCGATTCTTCTTTCGCGCCCGTTTTCACCCCAACCGTTCCATATTGGTTTTCGTAGAAGGTATCTTCAAAAACTTTTTGAATCTCCTCCGGCTTGGCATTTGTTGTCACATCCCAATCTTTAGGTTTTTTGGCGCGCAAAAAATCCCGGACGCATCCGCCGACTAAATACGCTTCAAAATTATTCTCCCGAAGTTTTTGAACAACATCGATAACTTCTTTTGGAATTTTGTGCATAGGAAATTATGTGCCCTCGCCCCGATTCGAACGGGGAATACATGGTTCGAAGCCATGCGTGATATCCATTTCACCACGAGGGCACTGTCTAATTATAGCTCAAACGAGCGCCTTCTTTTTGAAAGCCTAGAAAAATCTTCAAATTCTTCACAAGCTGAAAAAAGAACGGCGCGAGTGGATTTTACAACTTTTGCGCAAAATCTTTAATAGCAAGCGAGATCGCGAAAGCGCCAACTACGAGGAGTGCCCCGATTATAGTCCAGAAAAAAGTCGTTTTGGCTTTGGTTAATTGCTCCTCGTTCCCCCGCGCGGATACAAATAGAAATCCGGCATAAATCATGAATACCGCGACTAATGGCAGACCTATCTTCGCCGCCGCGTCCGCAATCTTCGCCATCAGCTCCCCGAAAGTGTTGGACTGAATGGGATTGGTTATTGCAGATCCGCCGGAAGGCTGGTTAGTATTTCCACCGCCTGGCTGGTTAGTATTTCCACCAGTATTGCATTCTGCGGGAAGAGTACATAAACCATTACAACCTATGAATGGGGATTGACAAGCTTGCGCAAAAACAACAGGCGGCGATATTGACAAAAAACCAAGCAAAATTATTAAAAAGCAAAAAATGGATTTCATACTCAAATGATAACAAAAAGGGGGCGAAGCTGGAATGCTCGCCCCCGATGTATTTACCAAGGTGCTAAAGTTTAAGGAAACAATATAAGAAAGGAAAACGAATCGGGGGCGGAATCAGTAGGCTCTGTAAAAAACAGCGCCACTGGCGGCTTTAATTGATATAGCCGCGATGTACTCGGGAGCATCTGAATCGGTTGTGCGGGGGCTAACTTTTCTCGCCCTCGTCCTCCCCGATACAAACACCTCAAGCACATCCGCCTCTCCGCTGACTATCCCATAGCCGTTCACGCGACAACCTGGCCGGTTGCCGAGGTTCCAGTCCACGGTTTCGCCTTGTTTCAACTCCCGATGGAAATTCGGATCCGGACAGAGCTCCGGGAAATCAAATCTCGTGCCAGAGGCCCTGGAACCGATAGGTGCCGGCACATTCCCAGTCTCGCCGAAAACTTTCCCCAGTTCGTCGCCGAGCTTACGCTTGGCATAAGCCTCTGCAATCCAGTTGCCATCCGCGAGAAAACGGTTGATGACGAGCGGGACCGCCGGGAACAAGGCAGTCAGCAGGGCGTAGATGAGCGTTAATACAATAAATCTATGCACCCATCTTTTGCCGGAGTCGCCCTTAGTCCACCCCGCTTGCCACATTGCGAATAAGCCGAGGAGGGAAACATAGAGGAGCGTTGCGATCTTTTGATCTCCAGTATCTCCGATCGCAAGCCCGGTCATGCTCTGGATGAACCCGACCAGGATTATCGCGACGAGAGTCACAGAAACAAAAGTTTTCAGCGCTTTGAATGCCTTCGCTGTGCCGGTGCTTGCGGCGCTGATCACACTATTAACGTGCGCACTGTAGAGGAGATACAAGATGCTGAAGAAAAAGATAAACACCCACGCAAAGGCTGGTCCGCCCAAGAAAAACTTGGCGAAAAAAACCAACACAATAGATGCTCCGAAAATACTGAACAGTTGTCTTAGATTTAAGGTCGTCATGATTTCCTCCTTTTATGCTCTAAACCACCTTGCCGATATAATATTCCCCACAATTTCCGCCACAGCGTCTATGACGCCTTCCATTGCTAACCACCAACTTGGTCTATGCGGGACGCCATCACCCCCCATTCCTTGTACGCTCGTTCTATGCTCGACCCTGAGGCGCCTTCTCTCTACCCAAGCTATAACTTCTTCTCTTCTGGCAACAATGCCATAAAGCAAGAGAGTTGGTAGATACACGAAGACAAGGACGAACCAGTGCAACCACGATGCAATCCCGTAGAATTGACGTCTTGGCAGCTGTTGCGATGCTGGTTTCACTGTGGTTGGCTCCACGCCAAGATTTTTCTCAAGTTTTTCGAGCTTGAAATAATCCCAGAGCTTCTTGCCAGCCGCAGTTGAAATCTCTTTCCCTTTGGCAATGGCACTCGAAGGTTCGGCCTGGTTAAATCTTTCAACCAAGCCTTCTTCGATACCTTGCAACATAGGCTGTCCCCAGCCGGTGATGCTACACCAGACGAAGAAAACAAATGTCAGAGACGCAAGTGCAACCCATCGCCGCTCGTTTGTCTGAAACGGACGATAATCATAGCGTTCGCGAACTGTTTGAGAAAACGATAGGATGACGATTGCCAGCCAAGTCGTGAAGTAAACCACCTCACGAATCGCAACTCCGGCTTCCTTTGGTGTTTGTGTCACTGCCAGAATAATCTCGAGGATACCCCAAACTCCCGCAATAATTCCGAAGATCATAGATTTTCTCCTTTTTGGTTATGGAGCCATTGTTGATAGCCAAAACCCAACTAGGATTACGGCTCCAATAAGACCCAAGCCAATTCCTAACCCCCATTGTTGATCGATAGTCATCAGCGGGGGTGGCAAAGTTTCGAGATAATCAAACTTTTTCTCGTTGCCTTGCACTCGCACATTAACCACCGTATGCTCAATCGCTATCGGGATATATTCATCCACTCTTCCGAAAGCATCAGTCAAAAACTCGAGCGGATATTCATGCTCGCCAGGAACCGAAACCGTGACATTCACAGGAACTCCAGCCATAGGCTGCTCATCTTCGTTCAGAACAAAAACGTTCAGTCGATACCTTCCTTGCGTTCCTGGAAACGAAATCGTCGGCTCGCCGAGCTTTGGCTTTTTACTTGCTTCGCGAATCTTTTTCTCCTCTTCCAGAAATTCGCCACGCTTTTTCAGCGCTTCGATTTTCCTCTGAATTGGGGAAGCTTTTCTCTTCTCTTGATCCAACTCCTTCTTGGCTTTGATTTCGCGGACCTCACTTTTATAACCGGCAATCCTGTCCGCGATCGCTTTTTCAGCAGGTGTCCTCGGCCCTTCTACGTCGATTATCCTTGATGCCCTTTCGCTCGTGTCCTCAATCCAAGCTTCAACCCAATTCTTGCCTGGACTGACGGGGACAATAGCCCCCTTTCCTTGGTTATCTTCGCCGAGCATTCCCTGATCATCTGTCAAGAAAACGCCAGCGTCGATAGTATTAACTCTGATGCGAATCGGACAACCTTTAAAAACGTTGCCCTTCCCTCGACCAAAAGATGGCCACCGCATAACCTGCAACGAAACAATGGCAGTCTTGCCAACCAAGAGATCATCGTCTACCGGCACTACATTGAAGCTTCCTTTGACTATGTAGCATCCTTCCCACGGCATAAATCACCCTTTTTCCTTTCTTTATTTAGTTGTCAATTTGGTTCAATTATACTCTAAAATAGCCAAAAAGTCAATGGTTCGACGGGCTCGCCATAAATGCCAAAAATCCCCTATAAAATAAGCCTATTTTCGCCTTTTGCCGTGAAATGCTTTATGTATTTCGCGGAGAGACTTATCGGTAACGTGCGTATAGACTTGGGTCGTCGAGATGCTTGAATGCCCCAAAAGCGCCTGGACCGATCTTAAATCTGCTCCGTTTATAAGCAAATCAGTCGCGAACATATGTCGCAAAATATGCGGAGTTACTTTTTTCGAAATCCCGGCCTTGATCGCGTAATATTTCAAAATTCTTTCGATCGAGCGGGGGGTTAATCGAGAAGATTCTTTACTATTTATCCCATGGCTGACAAACATCGCCTCGACCATATCCTGTCTTTTATCCAAATAATCTTTTATAGCTTTCTTCGCTGAAGGGGAGAGGAAAACGACTCGGACCTTCTCTCCTTTCCCGCGGATAGAAAATTCGTCCTTGGCCAAATCAACCGAATCGCGGTCGAGCGAAGTCAATTCCGATACGCGAAGGCCAGTCGAGAATAAAAGTTCCATAATGGCTTGATCGCGTAGCGCCTTCACCTTACCGAAGTCGGACTTCGGGGAGCCTTGAAGTCCGACTTCGGTTTGCGGTGCCCCTAAAAGCCTTTCTAATTCCTCGACGGTAATCAAATCCAAATCACGCTCGGGCGCTTTCGCGAGCAAAATTCGCTCTGGCGAAAGTGATTCAACGCCGCGCCAAGCAAGATATTTTAGAAAATTTCTAAGCGCGATCAAGTGATAATTTTGGGTGCGCTTTTTTAAACCTCTATGATTCAAATATAGGCGGTATCTGCGGATTAGATCGTCATCAATTCCGGAAACTGAATAAATTTTTGAGAAATCAAAGAACTTTTTAAGATAACGGTCATAATTCTCAACTGTTTTAAGCGACCGCCCGCGCTCGATCTCGAGATGCTCCAGAAACTGGCGGTGAAGTTCCTTTGTTCCCATATACCAATTATGTCGCACAATATAATTCTTGCAAAATCTTTCAAAACATGCTATTTTAAAAAAATGCTGAAAAGCAAAGAAAAAGAGAAAATAATAGAAAAGTTTAAAGTGAACGAAAAAGATACGGGTTCGTCTGCTGTTCAAGCGGCGCTCTTGACAGAGGAAATTAAGCGCCTGACAGAGCATCTTAAAATTCATCGCAAAGACAAGCATTCGCGTAGAGGACTTTTGCAAATGGTTTCAAAAAGAAAAAAACTTTTGGACTATATTTCAAAAAGCAATCATGCCGCATACGCGGACGTAACTAAAAAACTCGGGCTAAAATCTAAAATTTAACGTGACAAATATCATAAAACATAAAAATCAGCGCGTTGCTGTTTTTATCGACGCGCAGAATATGTATCACTCCGCGAAAAGCCTCTTCGGAGGGCGGGTAAATTTTAAAGAGCTTTTGAAAACGGCGGTTGCCGCGCGGCAATTAATCCGCGCTTTCGGATATGTAATCAGGACTAAAACCGGAGAAGAAAAGCCATTTATTGACGCTCTCCTGAGTTTGGGCATTGAATCTCGGGAAAAAGATTTGCAGGAATTTTTCGGCGGGGCAAAAAAAGCTGACTGGGATGTCGGCATTGCTGTTGATGCCATCCGAACGGCGGAAATCGTTGACGCGATAGTTATTGCATCCGGGGACGGGGATTTCATTCCGCTTGTTCAATATTTACAGAATCAGGGAAGGAGAGTTGAGGTGATGGCTTTCGGGCCGTCTGCTTCCGGAAAGCTCCGAGAAGTCGCCGATGAGTTTATAGACTTGGCAGAAGACCCGGGAAAGTATATATTAAAGAGGTAAAAAATTAATGAATTCAAAAAAATTTACTACGGAATTCGGCGGTAAGGAGCTCACCGTTGAATTCTCCGATTTGGCGGAGCAAGCTCACGGATCCGCGATGGTGCGCCTTGGCGATACCGTTATTTTCGCGACAGCCGTGATGTCGCAAGGGACTAGGGAAGGCATAGATTATTTTCCTCTATCAGTTGACTATGAAGAGCGCTTTTACGCGGCAGGGAAAATTCTCGGCTCGCGTTTTGTCCGAAGAGAAGGAAGGCCTTCTGAAGAGGGGGTTTTGGTTTCGCGCCTGATCGACCGAGGCCTTCGCCCGCTTTTCAACCATAAAATTAGGAATGAGGTTCACGTTGTGGCTCTTGCTCTATCCGTCGACCAGGAAAACGAACCGGACGTTGTTGCTATATTGGCGGCATCTCTGGCGCTTGGGACCTCTTCAATCCCGTGGGACGGGCCGATTGGCGCTGTTTGCGTCGGGAAAGTTGGGGGAAAGTTCGTATTAAATCCAATACGCCCTGAACTCGAAATGTCCGATTTAAATATGGTCGTCTGCGGGAAAGATGGAAAAATAAACATGGTGGAAGCGGGCGCCAAGGAAGTTCCCGAACAAGATATGCTTGAAGCTCTTGCTTTCGCGCAAAAGGAGATTGATAAAATAGAAGACTTCCAGAAGAAAATCATAAGCGAGATAGGCAAAGAGAAAATAATGCCTGAATTAAAAAAAGAACCGGAAAAAATTTCAGAAATTTTTGAGAAAGATTTCCGCGAAAAACTTGAGAAAGCAATTTACGTAAAAGATAAAAAAGAACGGAATTCCGGCCTTTTTAGCCTTAAAGAAGATTGGGATAAAGCGATCACGGAAAGTGTGGGCCCCGCTTACAGCGGGGTTGCTGACGGATTTTATGAAGGGAAAATCGACGAGATCGTCCACAAAAATATTCTTGAGAGCGACTTGCGGCCGGACGGAAGAGGGCTCAAAGAGCTCAGGCCGATCTGGGCCGGAGTTGGAATAGCCCCGAGAACGCACGGCTCCGGGCTTTTTTATCGAGGCGAGACGCACGTTTTGTCGCTTGCAACATTAGGCGGCCCCGGCGACACCCAGCTTGTCGAAGGAATGTCCATCTCAACAAAAAAAAGATTTATGCATCATTATAATTTCCCGCCGTTTGCCCCCGGGGAGACAGGAAGAATGGGCGGTCCGGGAAGGCGCGAGATCGGACACGGCGCGTTGGCGGAGCGAGCTTTGCTTCCTATTCTGCCGGAGATTAGCGAATTTCCATATACAATTCGTCTCGTATCCGAAGTTATGTCCTCGAACGGTTCGACGTCTATGGCATCAGCCTGTGCTTCAATTCTTTCCATGATGGATGCGGGAGTTCCAATTAAGCGCCCAGTCGCTGGGATCGCCATGGGACTTATTCTTTCCGCGGATGGAAAAAATTTCAAGGTTTTGACGGATATACAAGGGCCTGAAGACCACTATGGAGATATGGATTTCAAATCAGCTGGAACAGAAAGGGGAGTTACGGCGGTGCAAATGGACGTAAAAATTTCCGGAGTAACGCTGGAAATTTTGCGCCAGACTCTACGCGACGCTAAAGAAGCGAGAACGAAAATCATGGAAGTCATGAAGCAGGCAATAGAGAAGCCGAGATCGGAACTCTCCAAATTCGCCCCAAGAATACTTACAGTAAAAATAAATCCGGATAGAATACGCGATCTGATCGGCCCCGGCGGAAAAATGATCAATTCAATAATTGACGAGACCGGAGCGACAGTCGACGTCGAACAGGACGGGACCGTTTTTATTACCGGGTCCGCGGAGGGGAGCGAGAGGGCTCTCGCCAAAGTTAAAGAAGTTACGCACGAGTTTGAGGTCGGCGAAATTTTTGACGGGACCGTATCCAGAATTTTTGATTTCGGCGCGATGGTTGAAATCGCCCCAAAACAAGAAGGGCTTGTCCATATCTCGGAGCTCGCTCCATTTAGAGTAGAGAGGGTAACGGATGTGGTGGACGTCGGAGATAAGGTTAAGGTCAAAATAAAAAGCATTGACGAGCTTGGAAGAGTCAATCTTTCGATTAAAGATGTGGCTGAATTGAAACCAAAGGCGAGGGGAGTCAGGCCTCCCCGAAGATAGCTTATGAAAATATTTATCGCGATTTTCCTACTCGCCGCAATAGCCATGGGAGGATGGTATGTTTACGAGAATCTTTTATTTCCAGAGCCGCCGAAGCCCATTGATGAAGACGTCCCCAAAAAACTTATCAACGCCCAGGAAAAAATAATAAAGCTTGAATCAAATTCCGATATATCCGGAAAGATAAAGAATTTAAATAAATTGCCGGCTGGTATCTTCGAAGTTATTTTTTTCTCCCAAGATAAGGAAGGCGCGCGGCATTTTTTGACACCGCTTGAATTTTCTTTGGCTTCAGGCCTTCATCTCCCTCAAAAATTAATCTCATCCATAAATACTTACAACTTTGGTATTCTTGGCGGGGAAACTAAGAACTATCACTTCCTGATTTTGGAAATATCTTCTCCGGAAGCAGCCAGGGAAGGGATTTTGGGCTGGGAAAAAAATATGTCCAAAGAGTTGGCCAAAATTTTCAGCAATTTGGGAAATTTGGAAGCGCGCGCAGAGCTATCTTTCCGGGATCGCGTCATAAGAAACCAAAACGCCCGGATACTTGAATTAGGCGATGCTCAAATAATACACTCTTTTTACAATGAAAGACTTTTAATAATAGTCCCGTCCGAAGAAGTTTTCGGCGCGATAATATCCAGGTACGCCGTATTCCCGCCCAATTCTAATTGAAGTTTAAAATAAGTATTGGGAGAGGCTCGCCCTTGCGATATATTGTGAACCAATTCTGCGACTGAAGTGCTAACCCGATCTTTATCAGCGGCCAATCGACGCTGGCGGATACTCGAAAGAGATTCGACCCGCGTTTTTGTTTCCAAAATTAAAAAATCAACTATTCTGTATTTGCGCGATAGCGTAGATAAGAGATAGTTCAGTGGCCGCCCGCTTTTTTTATTTAAATCAAATTAGAAATTAGCAATTATCCAGCTATAGCGTGATAACTGCAAATTCTAAATGCTACGATATATGTTGCCTTAATCCTGGGATTCTCATAATATAAGTAATGGCTTGGGATAAATACAAAGCATCATTACTTGAAGAAAAATCCAAATTGGAAAAAGAGCTTTCTTCAATCGCAACGAAAAATCCGGAACGCCCAGACGAATGGGAAGTAAAAGCGCCAGACATGAACCCAATGGTTTCAGATCAATCGGAATTGGCGGACATGTTTGAGGAATTGGAAACACAAACGGGGCTTGAGGCACAGCTCGAAGAAAGGCTTAAGCACGTAAACGGCGCCCTAAAAAGAATTGAAGAAGATAGATTTGGAAAATGTTCCGTTTGCGGCAAAAGCATAGAAGAAAAGAGGCTTGACGCGAACCCGTTCGCTGAAACTTGCATCAAGCATATGGCCAGATAAATATGAGCGCGGCTAAAACTCATTCTGCCGAAATCTTAGGCTTGGAAGGGGAAATTATAGATGTCGAGGTTGACCTTGCTCCAGGCCTTTTCCATTTCTCCATCGTTGGGCTTCCGGATAAAGCGGTCGAGGAATCGAGAGAAAGAGTTTCATCGGCAATAAAAAATACTGGGCTTCGCCATCCACAGAAAAAAAACCAGAGAGTTGTTGTATCGCTTGCGCCCGCGGATCTTAAAAAAGAAGGTCCGCTTTTTGATCTGGCGATAGCTGTCGGCTACCTTATGGCCTCAAAACAAATTGAATTTGACTCATCTAAGAAATTATTCTTAGGCGAGCTCGCGCTTGATGGATCGTTGCGGAAAATTAAAGGGGCTTTGTCTCTCGCGATGGCGGCAAAAGAAGCCGGATTTCAAGAAATAATTTTGCCCCGTGAAAACGCGCCAGAGGCAAGTTTGGTAGACGGGATTCGCACTTACGGAATGGGAAGCCTGTCTCAAGTCCTTAAATATCTAAAAGGCGAGGAGAAAATCGAGCCTTCTGCCGCAACTAAAATAGAAACAGAAAATTTATACTCGCTCGACTTCGGCGAAATAAAGGGGCAGGAAACCGCGAAACGCGGATTGGCCTTAGCCGCGGCCGGCGCGCATCACGTGCTGATGGTCGGACCTCCAGGAACTGGAAAGACAATGCTCGCTCGCGCGCTCCCCTCCATTCTTCCTCCAATGAATTTCGAAGAAGTTTTGGAAGTGACAAAAATCCATTCCGTCTCCGGAAATTTAAGAAAATCATACGTATCGGAACGCCCATTCAGAAATCCTCACCACACTGCCTCATACGTCGCGCTCGTAGGCGGCGGGCAGGTCCCAAGGCCGGGAGAAATCACGCTTGCGCACCGCGGAGTTTTGTTCCTAGATGAATTTCCTGAATTTGAAAGAAGGGTACTTGAAGCGTTAAGACAGCCATTGGAAGATGGCGAGATTACCATATCTAGGGCAAAAGGTACCTTAACTTTTCCGGCAAGATCGCTTACGGTATTCGCAATGAACCCATGCCCCTGCGGGAACTATGGATCGGATAAAAAACCTTGCCTTTGTACCACGCAAACTTTGTATCGTTATCAAAGAAAGGTTTCCGGACCCATCGCAGACAGAATCGATATTTGGCTCGAGGTTCCGCATTTTGAACATGAAAAAATGAGCCTTAAATCCAAACAGGAAAGCGATACAATCCAAAAAAAAGTCATACGGGTGAGAGAAATTCAAAAAGAAAGGTTTGCAAAACGAGATATTTCGCTGAATTCCCATATGAGACCGAAAGATCTCGAAGAATTCGCGCCATTATCCGCGGAGACGCAAGAAATAATGCATACCGCCGCGAAAAAATTAGACCTCTCCGCGCGCGCCTATCACCGCGTCATTAAACTCGCCCGCACCGTTGCGGATTTCGAGGGCTCCCGCGACATTAAGAAAGAGCATATCCTCGAGGCCATTCAATATCGCCCCCGCAAAAACTTTTTCGTCTACGAAACGTAAAAACACTGCTTCGGCATCGCCAAAGAGTGTTTTCACTTGGCTAGATAGTTAGGATCACCTCCTTTTAGTTAAATTTTATCTCCGAAACGTAGACGGCCGTTACAAGTTCTGGTTTGTCTACAGGCGAAACGCGCACCATGTGCACTCCGCATCTGTCGAAAGTATCCCTAAGCACAATGCGCGAGTTGTGAAGAAGCGTTACCCGCGGCCCATCTGTCACTATCGGAAACGGCCCGCCATTATACTTCACCACCCTGCCTTTTAATTTAGGGTTCATAAAAATCCTCCTTTCGCCAGAAGTACTTTTACTTTCAGTATAACAATATACAAAAAGAAGGGCTGTGTCTAAAAAGGATTCCTAGCGCCGCGGACTTCGAAGTGCACGTGGCATCCAGTCGAGAGGCCGGTTGAGCCGACATATCCGATGACTTGGCCTTGGACGACATGGAAACCGGGCGCGACCAGTATCAAACTCATGTGCGCGTAGAGAGTCTGAGTGCCGTTGGGATGAGAGATCGCAACATACTGTCCGTAACCGCTGTTCCATCCTTGCGATTTGGAAATAATTACGTCTCCGCCAGCGGCAGCCATTATCGGAGACTCGCAAGAATTAGCCAGATCAACCCCATTATATCCGTGTATTCCCTGCGTCCTGATCCCTCCCGATATAGGCCTAATGTAGTAGCCGGCATATAACGGTCCGGAAACCCTAGATGTTCTGGAGGGAGAGTTCTGCGCCAGAGACCTTGCGGGTTCAGTCGCTTCGCCATTAGGAATTACCAAGGTCGAACCGGCTTCTAAGGCAGAAGTCAAACTTAAGCCATTGAAACTTATAATCTCCGCTGAATCTCCCCCGAATTTCTTGGCGATGCCCCCGATGGTGTCTCCTTTTTTAACTGTATATTGAATTCCGGTTACGGGAAGAATAACCAATATCTGCCCGGGGCTTATAATGCTCCCACTTTTCAATTCATTCGCCCATCGAATGGTGTTCGCAGATACTCCGAATACTTTGGCGATATCAGATATAGTATCCCCATCCCGCACAACATAAAGGCTAATTTGATCGGATTTATGCAGGGCGACATCCGCAATTGTCCCCAAAGGTCCCGTTACTGAAAGAAGGGCCGAATCTTGGACTATGTTAATGTTTCCTCCTCCCATTCCGTCGAGGAGATTAAAATTAAGTGGCGCGTTGAGTAGCGGAATTGTCTGTGATGTTCCCATACTGGACACTGATTCGTTAGTTTTACCCAAAATTTTCTCAAAAAAATCAAAAAATTTTGCATCTACCTGAGCAAAACTTGCCAAAAAGAAAATTAAGAAACAAGCAAGGGTTATTGTTCCCTTTTTTTCTACCAAAGAGAAAAAAACGCGCTTAGATTTTGTTAAAATATTGTTTTAGTTTGAAGTCTAATTAAAAGATAGCGACGACGAAATCAAAATTAGAATAAAAACTCTGATGCTATCTTGTTAATATTCTACAATTTAAAAGAACGGAGGTCAATGATTTTTCCCCCATTTTATCCCCAGAAAAAATGAAAACAATTTTAGAAAAAAATGTCAAAACTCCTTATTTTATAGGCAAAAATTGGAGGGCTCTTTCTTGCGTGTTATCCTGAATTGATGCCTAAAAAATATGACGCTTTTACCCCCAATCAATCTCAGGAGGACGCAATATTGACACAATCCGGACCGGTACTGATAGTTGCCGGGGCAGGATCAGGCAAAACAATGGTTCTGACCCATCGCATTTCACATTTAATCGAGAAAGGAGTCAAGTCTGATTCGATTTTAGCGATAACCTTCACGAATAAGGCCGCGGACGAGATGAAAAACCGCGTTTTCTTGATGCTTGGCGAAAGGCGAGGTTTTTTATCTCCATGGATTGGCACATTCCACAGTTTTTGCGTATTCATCTTGAGAAACTCTGGCAAAGTTATCGGAATAAACGGAAATTTTTCTATTCTGGACGAGGAAGACAGCCTTTCGGTTTTAAAAGAAATAATCAAGGAGTTTTCTCTAGACCCCAAAAAGTTTGAGCCTAAAAAAATTAGGAATATTATTTCGAGGAAAAAAAACGAAATGGAGTCTCCGAAGTCCGACTCCGACATAATGTCGGAGTCGGACTTCGGGAGAATATTGTTTGAGATTTGGAGGAAATACGAAGAGCGGCTGGCGAAAATGAAAGGCTTAGATTTCGACGATCTTCTTCTGAAAACGGCTGTCCTTTTTACTAAGCATCCGGATGTCCTTCGTGAGTGGCAGGAAAGATTTAAATATATTCACATTGATGAATATCAGGATACGAATCTAGTACAGTATCACTTGGTTAAATTGCTCGCGGAAAAATATCGGAATATTTGCGTCGTCGGAGACATAGACCAGGCTATATATTCTTGGCGCGGTGCGGACTTCAGAAATATTCTACACTTCGAACGCGACTGGCCAGACGCAAAAATTATCACTCTCGAAGAAAATTACCGCTCGACAAAATTGATATTGGACGCGGCAAACGCGGTAATCGTAAAAAATAAAGCGCGGCTCCCGAAAAATCTTTACTCAAAAAAACCCGCTGGGCCGAAAATAACGCTCTTCGAAGCCGCGAACGAAGAAGAAGAAGCGAAATTAATATCAGAAATGTCACGGGAGATGATCCGCGCAGGAATAAACCCGAGGGATATCGCGGTTTTGTATCGCACGAATTTCCAATCGAGAATCATCGAGGAAAAAATGATCGGCGAGAATATCGCGTATCAAGTCATTGGAGTAAAATTCTATGAGCGCAAAGAAATAAAAGACGCGCTTGGCTACTTAAAAGCAGCGCTAAACAGAGAAGATATTCTGTCGCTTAAAAGAATCATAAACTTCCCGCCGCGAGGCATTGGGAAAGTTCTTTTGACAAAAATTTTATCTGATCAAAATCTGAACCAAAAAGAGGCCGCAAAGAAAAACGAGCTTTTGAAACTTTTAGATGAAATAAAGAAAGATATTGAAGCTGAAAATGCGAGCGCGTCCGTTAAGCTCGCGATAAAAAAATCCGGCCTTGAAGATTATTTCGGCGACGGGACGGAGGAAGGAGAGATCCGGCTTTCGAATATTCAGGAGCTTGTAACATTGGCAAGAAGGTATGATATTTATAATCCGCCCGAAGGGATATTGAAACTCCTGGAAGACGCCGCGCTTATGTCCGACCAAGACACGATAAAAAAAGAAGAAAATTCCATTAAGCTTATGACTGTGCACGCGGCCAAAGGGCTTGAATTTAAAGTCGTTTTTGTCGCCGGGCTCGAGGAAGGCCTTTTCCCCCATAAAGCTCTGGATAGCAATAGCGAAGATCTTAAAGACGAGGAAGAGAGGCGGCTTTTTTATGTCGCCATCACGCGGGCGAAGGAAAAAATTTTTCTATCTTACGCGATTTTCAGAACGATTTTCGGCGAGAGAAAAATAAATATGCCGTCGAAATTCATTTCAGATATCCCGGAAGAATTACTCGAACAAGGAAACGAAGCCGTAATAACGCTTGAATAAATATGCGCGCTAAAAAACGTTTAGGGCAGAATTTTTTAAAAAATAAAAGAATTCTTGAAGAAATTATCCGCGTTGGGGAAGTTTCAAAGAAAGATGTTATTTTGGAAGCCGGTCCGGGACACGGGGAATTGACGGAACTTTTGGCGAGGCGCGCAAAAAAAGTTATTGCCGTGGAAAAAGATCGGGATTTAATTCCGCTTCTTCAAGAAAAATTTTCGAAAAATAAAAACGTTGAAATTTGCAAAGGCGATATTTTAGAGTTTAATTCTAATAAGCTACCAGATAAAAACTACAAGCTAATTGCGAATATTCCCTATTACATCACCTCCCGTTTCTTGCGTCTATTCTTGTCCCAAACTAAGTTTAGGCCAAAACTTGCGGTTCTTATGGTTCAAAAAGAAGTCGCGGAAAGAATTTTAGTAAAAGATGGGAAAGAGTCTCTTCTCTCGCTTTCGGTTAAAGCTTACGGCAAGCCAGAAATTATTCGGAGCGTCAATAAAAAATTCTTTTCTCCTCCGCCGAAAGTTGATTCCGCGATTATAAAAATATCGGAGATATCTGATAAATTTTTCAGGGAAAATAGGATTTCCGAGAAGAAATTTTTTGAAATCCTGCGAAAAGCCTTTCAGCAAAAGCGCAAAATGCTCCGTCATTCCCTAAAATTACCGAAGTCCGACTTCGGTATGAGCGACTTCGGTATGAGGCGACCAGAAGAACTCTCGCTCGAAGATTGGGCCGAAATATCGCTTTATTTTATAGGCGACTGACTGCAAAAACTCGTATCATTCCACGCGCTGTTATTGTCTATAGGGTTCTTAAACACTAACGTCGTCATAATTGTGTTTATTATCACCCAAGCTCCAAACGCTATTACGAATCCCACTACGGCGGAGAATAGAATGCTTTTACCTTTGGTAATTTTTTCTTCCGAGCCCGCCGAAGTCAGCCAGAAAAATCCCGCGACAAGGAGAGCTACAATCAAAAGGGGAGTCGCGATTCCCCAGAGAAGAAGGTCTATTATATTATGCGCGAGATCGTATAGATGGCAGACGTTGCAATCGTTTGTGCATGGGACGAGTTGCGTTGGAACACTAATGTGGGCGAGCGCAAGAGCGGGAATGCAAAAATAGAGAAGAGCCAGAAATAGGCCTAAAACTGGCAATAAAGTCTTACCCATGATTATATTGTAATCTATAAAAATATATCGGGAAATTAATTGCACCCGCAAGATCCGCTCGCGTTTGCATGAACGTGGTCAATGTCTACAACGCTGCAAGTCCCGATAAACCTTATCGAACCTGCTTCGCACCAAGCGCCGGAAGCTCCGCAACTCGTGGCCAAATTTCTCAATTTATCCCAATTCTGAGGTGTTCTCGTCGGCGCTGATAACGAAAAGTCTACCGCATTTCCTGCACCATTACACTGTGTCCCCCCATAATGACACGAAATATTAGTTGGGCCTGACGTCCAAGACGAGCATCCCGTATAAGGATTGTTTGGCATTCTGCAAGTATGGCAACCGGCATTTAACTGATTCGATGTTGGCTGATTTATTAGTAAATTCTGCGCAGCCGCGCCAGACATCACGCAATTGATTATCGCTTGGACTTGCGGCGATATGCTGTCCGCGGAGCACTTCAAGCCAGTTGGCGTTGGGCTTGGGCTTGGAGTTGGGGTCACGCCAGGAGTTGGAGTCGTGGATGGTGTGGGCGTGGGTGTGGGAGAAGTCGTTCCACCGCCTCCGGTATAGCATCCACAGATTCTAGTTGCCGGGTCCCAAATCGCGGGCTGACCCGGACAAGCTCTATTTAAGCATCCTAGATTTACGCATCTGCATCCTCCGTTTCCGCAGTCGTTTACAAAAGTTCTGCACCTGGAGCCGGTAATTCCGCAATTGCAACATGGTGCTGATCTTTGAGATCCGCGAATAAGATTGGGGGCGCCTTCTCTGTAGCATGGGTTGATGCTATACGCAGCCTCGGCTGTTTTTATGAATATTTCGCGAATTTGAGACAAACTCAATTCACTTGAGGCTTTTTGGTGCGCCGTTTTTTGGCGGTAGGTAAAATAAATTTTTTCAAAAATGGAGGAATTTTTACTTATTGATTTTATCGCAACAAGCTCCTCTTTCCACAAACTCGGCAAAATGACCCGATAAGACCTGCGATATTTATCAATATCATCTTTCGTTAAGCCGCCGCCTTCAATTCCAACCATTAAAGATTCCAGATAATCAGCGTACTTGTCCTGAAGGGCGATTGCTTCCGTCATATTTGTTAGCGGGTAAACAGCGCCCGAAGCCAAGAAGCCGCCATCAATCATTTCTTTATTTGTATCTTTAAGAACATTTATGTATTCGGAATTATATCCAAATTCAAAGACTTCTTGCTCTGTGACTGTTACGGCCAGTGACGGACTAGAAAAGGTCTGAGCCATGGAAGGCTTGCTTGATGCTTGGCTAGACTCGTTTGAAAAATTTTGCGCGCTTTGGTTGAAAGTTGAAGAAACGGCCTCCATAAAAGCCTCGATCGCGGGGGTTATAACATCTTCGCGCCCGGAATAAAAATCTTGTCTGACGGCGCTTTTCTTATCTTTATCTTCAAAAACCCCCGTAAACTTGGCACTTTCTTGAGCTGTTTTTTTATTGGGCTCACCGGAAGCAGAAGTTAATACGTAAAAAATAAACAATAACGCCCCAAGGACAGCCAAAGCTGCAAGCCAAATCAGTTTTTTCTGGTTATCCAGCATATATCCCTAATTATCGCACAATTTCGCTTTAGTTTATGCACAAAATCCTCACAGATTACCCCCTATAATAAAGTAGGGTGACAAGATTATTTAGCCCAAGATTTATAATTACCCTTTTTGCAGTGCCTATTATTGGCGCCTTGGCTTTGTTTTGGTATTTTTCTTTGCAGGGAGTGCTTAAATACGAGCGGACTTCAGACTCTGCTTCCAGCCGAGAAGCCAATCTCACTGAAAATTTCTCAAAGACTTTTTTAGATAAATTTGGCGATAAAATCGTAAAAGGGGAGGATCTCTCTAAAATCTCTCCGGAAGAGATAAGCGCAGCTTCCCAAGAGATCGTTCCTTTTGAAAAAATTGTCGGGGTAATTCCTATAGCGACCAAAGACGACATTGCCATTCTTGATGAAAATAGCCCGGAGGCCGTAAAAAATTATTTCAATTCGCTCTACAGAGTATACGAAAAAACTTTTCTGACAATCGAGAAAGATGATGTCAAGATTTTATCGGAAGCCATTTCCGAAGATAATTTTTCCAAGCTTGCTCAAATTGATGCGGTCATCTCGTCTTTTGATAAAAGTTTTGAAGAAGTTAAAAAAATTCCAGTGCCCAGGAGCTGGGAGAATTTTGCGGTCCAAGAGCTAAATTATCTTCTGCGTTCCAAGAAATTCGTCGAACTTATCCGCAATGTAGACAAAGATCCGCTAGCAGCGCTTCTGGCTTTAAAAGAGCGGCTCTTGTTGATGGATGAGGTACGAAGTTTTCATAAAAAAACGTTCGGAGATCTGCTTTCCGTGGGAATTAGTTTTTCCCCGGAAGAAGGGGGTTATAAATTTTTTAAATGATTATGATCTGGATTTTCGCGATAATAACTTTTCTCGTAACGCCTGGCTTGGCCCATGCCGATGTTCCTGTGTTTGACGGGACAACTCACACTATTCTTCGTGAAACCAAGCAGTTGATCGATGAGAGAACAAGTATCTTAAACCAAATGATTGCCGGGATTTTTAGAAAAGAAATCGCACCAACTCAATCCGGAGCGGCGGAGGATCCGGCAATTCAAGAAATTATTTCAGCCGTTGAGTCGGGCGGTGAGCTTCCCTGCAACTCTCTGGACTGCTTGGCCTCAAAGATTACCGCGCAGTCAATGAGAAATCTTCAGCGCAAATACCAAGATCGCCTTGAGGGCGTCGAGGTCGAGAGGGATGAGAACGGAGCGATAATATCCGAAACCCCTATCACAGATGCTAACGGCAACCCCATAAATACCTTCACGGATGGCAAATTCTATGTGCCGAATTATTCGCAGTATTTTGGAAATGTAATTGAAAATGAGCGCGAGGCCTTCTTGGGAAGCACTCTCGGAAACGGAGATGATCTCCAAATAAAACAAAATCTGGCCCTGCATCTTCAGGAAAGTATTCCTAAATTAGTAAGTGAGGCCTTGAAAACCGAGGACTTTGCCGACCGAGTAAAAAGTACCATGCCCGCTGATTCGGAGGGCTTTATGGACGATTTTACGCAAGGCGGTTTTGACGCATTGGAAGCTCTTTTGGCACCGGAAAACAGCGTGGACGGCGCGTATCTTGCTTTTCTCGGAGAAGAACAAGCCAGAGAACAAGCGGCGCTTGAAGATGCCCAATTTAAATTAAATTCTCCCGGGATTATCCCGACCGAGGAATGCGAAACAGTAGAAGAAAATGGGAAGAAAATCTTGGTTAACTGCAAAATTACAAATCCCGCCGGCCAGAATGTTGCTGCCTTCGGAGAAATCCCAATCATTGACCGAGTAAGAGCGAGCAATGGAGATGAATTAACTGATATACAGGAAACCGAGCCCGCGGCGGGAGCGAATGGCAAGAGCGTATTTATCGGACCAAATACCGTAGTGGGGGGAAATGACGCCACAAGAAAAAATGCATCCCTTTACAATATAGACCAGCTTATAAACCTCGCGGCCAGGCTTATTGCGGACATTTTTCGTAATACCAATCGGCCTAGACCAACGCCGACCCCTAGACCATCTCCGACTCCAAGCCCATCTCCGACTCCTGGCGCCACTTCGGTTTCAATAACCTCGCCCCAGAACAATGCTCAAGTCTCCGGAACCGTGCCTGTTACGGCTTCTGCTACAGGCGTTCCGCAAGTTGCTGGAGTCCAGTTTTATATAAACGGCTCGCCATTTGGCCCGGAAGATACCGCATCTCCTTATACTTTTGTCTGGGATACTGGGCTTTTCTCAAACGGCGCCGCCACAATTACCGCCTTGGTACGCGATACGGCAAATAACACTTCATCGAATTCTATAAGCGTAACCATAAATAACTGATATGGGCGTAATAGTTTCCAAAAAATTTCTGGCAGGATTGTTGATTATATCCATCCTAAGTTTGACCCTGCCATTCCATCAGGCTCAAGCTCAGACTTGGCTAGGTAAGTTCACCAGCGGCGCAGCGAGAGTCGGAAAATCGATTCTGCCTGCCGCAATGACTGTAGGCTCTACCGCCCTTAAAGCCGTCGTAGCCTTAGCGCTCGTAAAATGGTTGAGCGGGATCACTGTAAAATTAGCCGGCCTGATCTTCAATATGTCGCTCGGGCTCGCGCTCGATAACGAAAATTATTCTTCATCGAAAATCAAAGCGATCGATGACGGATGGACGTTCTCAAGAGATGTCGTAAATATCTTTTTTATTTTTATTCTTCTTTTTATCGCGATAGCCACAATTTTGGGGATTGAGTCATACGGAGCAAAATCGTTATTGGCACGGCTGATCATCATTGCTCTCTTGGTAAATTTCAGTCTTTTGGCAACGCGGGGGATAATTTATATTTCAAATTCCCTTGCTGTTCAAATATATAACTCCCAAGTTAATATCGGCGATAGCGACAAAGAAGCGGGCGCTATCGCAACTGCCCTGGGCCTTAAGTTCAAAAAAAACTTAGGGGCGGCGGTGATCGACCGGTTTGATATAGTAAAGCTACTTACGAGAGCTCCTAATTCCGATACCGGAATAACAACGGCTGCTCTTGGTATAACCCTTCTGCAATTAGCTGCTATTGTTGTTAGCATACTGGCAGCTTTCCTGCTTTTTGTAGCCTCATTTTTATTTATAACCAGGATGGCCGTCCTTTGGCTCCTGATGATCCTGGCTCCCTTTGGATTTGTATTTTTGATATTGCCAGCGACGAGATCCTACGCCCAGCAGTGGTGGAAGAAATTGATAGATCAAGCCGTTTTTGCTCCAGCGTTTTTATTTCTTTTCTTCATAGCGCTGAAAGTGCTCGGCTCTCTTGGAGATCTTATAGACAAGGCTGGCAAGATAGAAAGTGAAACCGAATTTGTAGCTCTTCTTTTATTGCAAGTAACTATGGCCTTTATCCTTCTCTTCGCATCGCTCATGGTCGCGAAACAGCTCGGCGTCTACGGCGCGGACGGGGCTATCGGCATGGCCAAAAAGGGCGGGACGTGGACGCGCGGTTTTGCGGCGAGGCATACGATCGGCCGCGGTGCTGCGAAACTTAGAGAGTCGAGATTGGGTCAGGCTATCACTCAGCGGAGCCCGCTCGCATATAAAGCTTTGAATAGAGGCGCGAGAGTCGGCGGCTTTGACGAAAAGGTCGTTAAAGAAAGGATGAGCTTCCTGAAATCTTTGAAGAACGACACCATTAGGGCGGAACAGTTTGGAAAATTGCCTTTATATATGCAAAATATAGCCGCTAAAGAACTTTCCGCACGGGAGCTAGCAGGGATGCACGATAAAGGGAGTAGCTCGGTAAAAACGCAAATTGATCAAGCGGTGAGAAATTTGAGTACGGAACAATCGGTGAAATACCACGACGAGAGAGCCAAGATTGAACTGAAGGGGCCATTTGGTGCGCTCGTAGGAAAATGGGGCACTCTTTCAGGCGAGCTACAGGAAGCTATTATTGAAAACACAAACAAAGAGCAACTGCAAAAATTGACGCAGGAATTCGATAAACTTCCCGGAGGGGCTGATAATTTTGCTCTGGATGTTAACCGACATAGGGCGGACCGCGTAAATGATGTGTTGAGCGTGGCTCCAGGGGTTGCTGCACGCATTGGTACAACAATAGGGAAAACTACCGCGGACGCTGTGCGAGAAATTGATTTTGAAAAGATCCGCGAAGATCATCTTGCTAACCCAAGGAATAGCATAATCATGGATCAGATTGTTGCGCAAGCTAAACCAACCCAGATCCAAAAAATTATTAACAGGGGGGATAGTGTATCTGTAAGGTATCGCGAGGAGCTCATGAAATACGATGCGAGCGGTAGTGATGATTTACACCAAATTGCAGTAGAGCTTCGCGCTAAGGGAAACAAAGGGACGGCAGATTGGCTTGAAACTGTTCCCGGAAAACGAGCGCTTGAAAAAGTCTGAAATAACTCATGGAATACTCTTCACGACAACTTAATGAGCTTTACAAGAAACTGCCTTGGGATTTAAAAGACGCTCTTTTCAGTGAGGCCTCAGCAAATTCTATTCGGGCTATCGGGGAAAAATATAATTTTCAAATCAAAAAAATTGGCATCCTTGCAGACGAAACAGGTTTAGTTTTATTCGGCGTCCTGCACCCTAAAGATTTTATTCCGGATCTAGCGCAAAAACTTGGAGTAGACAAAGAAGTGGCGAAGAAAATCGCCGAGGATGTTAACCGCGAGATTTTCCAGAAAGTTAGAGTGAGTTTGAGAAAGTTGCACGGGATAACCGACGAAGAACCAATAACCAAGAAACAAGAAACAACAATTCCAATACCCGTTCCGCCGCTCCCGACGCCGCAGGCCGTCGGAGCAAAGCCACCTAAAATAGTAATTACTGAAAAAATTGACATTCCGAAGGAGGCGCCCAAAGAAGAATTAAAGCCTCTGGAGATACGCCCAATTAAAGGCGGGCCGCTGGAGGAGCCGGAGAAAACTCCGACGCCCCCGGGGGCCGGGGCTCCGACCGCAAGCGTCGAAGTTTCTCCGCGCCCGCAATTGGATTTCCCGCCTAGAAGATCGCAAGAACCGGAGCGCGACATGGGATTAAAAATTATGCCACATTCTCCCGAGCAAGTTGGGATAAAAAAAATTCCCAAACCGCCATCGGGGATGGCCTTTATTGCCGAGAAAAAATTAGAGCCGCCAAAGCCGCCGACGCCGCCAAAACCAAGTTACGATCAATATAGAGAAAGAATATGAGACAATTCCAAGTCCCACAATTTATTGAAGTAGAAGACAAAATTTTCGGGCCGCTGACTTTGAAGCAGTTCTTATATATAGTGGGCGGCGGCGGAATAACTTTTCTTCTGTATGCTTTCTTGAGGTCTTTCCTTCCTCTTTTTATTATCTTCACTCTGGCCGCGCCAATCATCACATTTTTCTTCGCGCTAGCGTTCTATAAAATAAACGGCCAGCCGTTTATGAAAATTTTGGAAAACGCCCTCTCGCACTACACAAATTCCCGCCTCTATATATGGAAAAAGGTGCCGAGACCCGTCGCCATAACCGAGGAGAAAAGCGAATTCTTGCATAGAAATAATTTCTCCTTGCTTAAAAAGAGGATTCCGTCCGCTAATGAGGGGGCAAAGTTGCAGGATTTAGCGTGGTCGGTCGAGGTGCGCGGCGGGAAAAATATAAATCCCCAAGCTTAAATAAAATGGCCAATACAAAATTAAAATCGGCGTCGGCGCAGGAATTCGTCCCGATCCAGGAAATCCGGGAAGGCGTTGCCATTCTCAAAAACGGTACTTTGCGGATGGTTCTGATGGCGTCTTCTCTTAACTTCGCGCTCAAATCCGTCGAGGAGCAGGAGGCGACAATATTTCAATACCAAAACTTTCTGAATTCGCTCGATTTCACTGTCCAGTTTTTTATCCAATCAAGGCGCCTGAATATTAATCCGTATCTCGATACGCTTAAAGAAGTCGAGAAAGGACAGACCAATGAACTTTTGAAAATACAGACGCGCGAATACATAGAATTCGTGAAAAATTTCGTTGAGACGACGAATATAGTCTCTAAGGCCTTCTACGTCGTGGTACCGTTTGAGCCGCCGGTATTTGAAACTCCGAAAGGAGCCGCCGACTCTATTTTGGAAATTTTTTCAAGCAAGAAAAATGAAATTAAAAAAATCCCTGACAATAAATTCGAGGAATATAAGATTCAGCTTTTCCAGCGCGTGGATACTGTCGCGCAGGGCCTAACATCGGCCGGAGTGCGAGTCGCCCCGCTCAATACCGAGGAATTGATAGAGCTTTATTTCGGCTTATTTAATCCCGGGGAACTCGAAAAAGGCGGGGCCCCAACTGTTAATCAATAACATGTTTGGATTTGGGAAAAATAAAAAAAGCGAGAATATTACGGTGACGGAGATGCCGTCAATGCTGCCCGAAAATATTAAAGGGGCTGGGGGTTTTGAAGTTGAGGACGCGGTCGCCCCCGCGGCCCTCGAGATAGAATCAAACTACGTGAAGCTGGGAGAGAAAGTCGCCCGAACTCTTTTCGTTTTTACATATCCGAGATATCTCGCGATAAACTGGTTCGCGCCCGTCATAAATTTAGACAAAGTTTTTGATATTTCGATTTTTATCCATCCTCAGGATACAAATACGGTTCTGCGCCAGCTCGAGAAAAAAGTCGCGGAGGTCCAATCGCAAATTCATCTCAGGGAAGAGAAGGGCCTCGTGCGAGATCCGATGCTCGATACCGCGCACCGCGACCTCGAGGAATTGCGGGATAATCTCCAACAGGCCCAGGAAAGATTATTTTCT
>MFHJ01000043.1 GCA_001778545.1 Candidatus Giovannonibacteria bacterium RIFCSPHIGHO2_02_43_16 | reverse complement strand
GTTCTAAAAAATTATTGCTTTATGCTTTTTCCGGGAAATCCGGCCTAAATATTGAATTTTCAGTATTGGAGATTTTATATCGAGCAATCAAGGACAAAAAAATAAAAGACGACGTGCAGGTTTTATTGCGGCCGTATCCGAGATACGACTTTCCAAAAGAAAAATTTGACGAACTCAAGGAAAAATACAAATTTTTAATTGTTCAACCTGTGTTTCATACCGGCGAAGGCAAGGGCGATTGGGAATTTAATGAAGACGCGGTCGAATTATTGGCGAATAGCCTTGCTCATTCGGATTTAGTGATTAATATGTATTCGACTTTCTTCATCGAAGCCGCCATTTTTGATAAGCCTTTAGTCGCGATTGGCTTTGATGGAGAAAAAAACTTCGAATACTGGAATTCCGCGGTCCGCTTTTTTGATTGGGAGCATCTGGCTCAAATAGGAAAAACAAACGGAATCGCGAGAGCAAAAAATCCTGATCAATTAAGCGAATTCATTAATAGATGCTTATCGGATCCGCAATGGCTCGGCGAGGGGAGGCGCGAATTAGTTTTGCAACAGTGCCAGTTTACCGACGGCAAATCAGGAGAACGCCTCGCTAAAACTATACTAGGGGCGTTATAGTTGAATATATATTAATGATGAATAGGACAAAGGTCATTTTTTTTACTCTTTCGTCTGCCGGAGTATACCGGAATCTTTTTTTCTTTCCCGAGAGCGTTTTTAACAAATTGAAAAATCTTGTTGGAACAAGAGAGGATATAAAGATAGTACTTTTGGCATACGACGCGTATTATGACAAATTTGTTTCCAATTTCTCCGGGATAAAGAATAAAAATTTTGTTATAGAGAAAGAGACAATTCCCGCGAAGAAAACTAAATTGCAAAAGATTTTTTATTTTTTTTATTCTTATTTAATTTATACAAAGACGACCGAGATGCTGGCGACTATGGGTCTTCGTCCGGACGAGCCGCCGGCTGGCGGAAAGACATATCTTGCGCCGATAAAAAAACTTATCGCGAATACATTTGGGAGATCGAGATTTTTCAAGCTCCGAGTAATTCCGACAATCTATTATATTTTATTTCCCGAAAGGCCGTTTTCAAAGATTATCGAAAAATATAATCCGGACTTGATATTTCTCCCCCATATATACGGGCAGTTTGACACAATGCTTCTCGCAGAAGCGCGGAGAAGAAATATCAAAACGATAGGCATGGCCGCGGGATGGGATCACTTAGATAAATATTTTCTTCCTTTTCAGTCCGATAAATTTTTGGCGCAGTCGGAACACGTCTGGGAAATGGCGATAAAATATCAGGGCTATAAGGATAAACAGATCAGCGTTATCGGATACCCCCATTTGGATTTTGTCTCAAATCCGCGATATGCCCTGCCTCGCCGAGATTTTCTGAAGAATATGGATTTTCCAGAAGATGCAAAATTTCTTCTGTATATTTCTGGAAGCGCTTATTGCCCGGATGAGCCGGATGTTATTGAAACAATTCTTAAGTGGACGGAAGAAGGGCGCCTTGGAGAAAATATGAACTTGATAATCCGCCCTTATTTGGGCGGAAGAGGGGCTGACCGCGATTTCGACAAGAAAAAATTTGAAAAATTCGAAGAGAATCCACGTGTTCGTTTTTGGAAGAGGGAAGCCTGGGATGATTTGCCGAATAGCATAAATTTTATGAATATTATGCGCCACTCGAGCGTCATTATCTCTATATTCACAACCGCAGTTTTGGAAGCGGCTGTATTTGATGTCCCCTTGGTGACAACTGTTTTCGATGGATACAATAAACGCCCATATAATAGGTCAATACGCAGGTTTCTTATGTCCGAACACTTCAAAGATGTTTTGGATACGAAAGCAATAAAGATAACAAACAATTTCGACGAGCTCTTTGAAGCAATTGATAGCTATCTTAAAAATCCAAAAATTGACGCGCGGGAAAGAGAAGTTTTGCGAAATAAGCTACTCTATAAATTAGACGGCAATGCTTCCAATAGAATAATTGAATATTTCATAGGATCATGAATAATCTTGAGTTAACGATTATTTCCGTATATCACGACTATCTCACAAAAAAAATGATTGAGACAAATTATGATTTGCTGACGAAATTAAATTCTTCAACAAACTGGATTTGGTTGGTTGGTGATAATTCTCGACCCGAACTCAAAGAAAAAATTGATTCTGCGAAGTTCAGGGTTATAGAGAATAAAGAAGCCCTTTCCATCAACCGGCAATCCTGCGGAAAATACTGGACGAGCTATCAGCATGCTTCCGCCCTTAATCTATGCTTAACGCATGTTAAAACTCGTTTCGTTGTTATTTTGGATAATGACTTTTTTGTTATTCGGCCCAAGTGGCTTCGCGAGGGGATACATTACTTACAGAAGCATAATTTAGCTATCTTGGGCGCTCCCTATTACCCTCGGGACTATAGAAAAATTCGCTATTTTCCCTCCATGGATTTTTGCACTTTTATCGATTCTGAAAAAGTCCCACTTGATACTTTGGATTTTACTCCCGGCTTCAATAAAACGAATGATGACAGAAGAACGGCAAAGAGCCACACCAATTTATTTAATCTAAATATTAGAAAAAGAAATATTGGCACATCGCACGATACAGGTTATCAAATATTTCTGCGCTATTACAACGATAAGGTTGCGAGGACCGAGTGCATAAAGCCGGTATATAAACCGCGAAGCGATTTACGCCTCTTTGGCAAACTCGGTTTTATTGCAAACACGCTGTATGAACTTTTCCTTCCGGACAGATTATGTTACATTCCCAAGCAAAGGGATTCCTATTCTTCCCTAGATTTCAAAGGCTTCGGAATTTTTGACGCACGGGGCGAGGGGTGGGAAGAACATGTACTCGAAGATAAGCCATTTGGTTTTCACGCCAGGAGCGGGAGACATCAAAAAAAGAACTACGGAGATGATAAATTACTGGCGGAAATAAAAAAAGCGCTCGTATGCGTATCGGCATAATTGGTGCTGGCGTTTTTGGAGCGACTGCTGCCTTGCGACTCGCAAAAGCCGGATATGATGTTGAGCTCATCGATCGAAATGACCGCATTTTGAGTTGTGCGTCTAGCATCAATCAATACCGGTTACATCGCGGCCATCACTATCCTAGAAGCTTGGAGACTATACAATCTTGTAAGGAAAGTGCTGGAGCATTTGAGAGAGAATATCCAGACGCCGTTATTAAAGATAATACGCATTATTATTGCATTTCTGCAAAAGATTCTCTGACCAGCGCCGAGCAATTCACAAAAATGTGCGATGCATTTAGGTTGCACTATCGCGAAGAACCTCTTGATATAGTTTCGCGAGATAACGTTTCTTTGTGTGTAAGAGTATCGGAATACGCCATTGATCCGGTAGCACTTTATTCAACCATCTATGATCGGCTGCGGCGAAGTACAGTCAAATTGATGCTTAACACATCTGCGGAGCGTTCCATGCTGTCGCGATACGATCTCGTTGTAGTTGCGGCATATGCGGGAACGAACGCCGTATTAGAAGCGCTCGACATTTCTCCCGTACGCTCATATCAATACGAATTGTGTGAAAAAATTGTTGTAAAATTGCCGCAAAATTTCATTCGTAAAAGCGCGGTTATTCTCGACGGCCCGTTTACGTGTATTGACCCGCTTGGGCGGAGTGGCAATTTTGTTATGGGGCACGTAGTGCACGCAATTCACACGAGCAACATCGGACTGCACCCCATTATCCCTGATGAATTTAAGTCCCTGCTCAATAGAGGGATTGTAAAAAATCCTCCCATAACAAATTTTTCAAAGTTTATTGAATCTGCTTCAGAGTTTTTCCCTGATATAAGGAAGGCGGAGCATGTCGGCTCAATGTACACGTTTCGTACCGTATTACCTAACCAGGAAGCTACTGATTCCCGTCCAACGATTGTCGAGAGAGTAAATGACCAAGTGGTCACCATTTTTTCTGGGAAAATAGGGAACTGTGTGCAAACCACAGACAAGATCCTCGAGCTCGTTCAAGAAAAAGAGAAAAATAAAGAGCCCAGCAGCATATAACCGCTGGGCCCGAATACTGTCAATGCCGACTATGTTTTTGGTTTGTATTGCCCCGAGCGGAGATCCTCGATGCCTTTTTTCTCCATCTGGCGGTTGATTTCCGCTTCGGGAGTTGCGTAGACCGCATCAGCCCATTTTTTAAAACGCGGGTCGCGCTTCTCCAGGATATCTTCGACGATAATCCAATCCAGTTTGATGCCGTGCTCCGCAAAATACGGTTTTTTGTCAAATAGCATCTTTGTCCGCTCTTCTTGGAAGCGCGGGCTTACAATGCCGATAACCCTGGTTTTTAAGATATCCGGATATTCCTCGATGTATTGGATCAAGTTTTCGATGTTCCCCTGCGTATGGCTTGCTCCAATTTTCCCCATAGGAATAACTTTTTCTTTTGGAATCTTATACCGCTCGGTCATCAATTTTGAAAGTTCGATTGAGCGCGATTCTATCTCACCTGTTCGCGGATTCTTGTCGGACCCTCCCGTGACCAAAATCACTGGCGCTTCATCTTGAACCTCGCTCGCTGCCAGCGCCCTTGCCTTGCCCATGACTAGCTTCCCAGGGTAGCCCTGAATAATCGTAGGGAATTCCCATTTTCCCTTTTTTTCGCTCCATTCCATGACAGCGCCCAAAACCAACAGAGCATCATATTTAGGTTCCTCCATGGTCTCACCTCCTTCTATTCCCTCGTTAGGTGTTTCTTGTGACATATGCTTTTGTTTCCTTTAACCTCACGTTGTCCGTAAGAAGCAGCACTCCAAAAATAAATGGGGCCAAAGAAGCAAGCTGCCAGACGGTCGGGACTTGGCTAAGAAGCGCCCAAGCGATGAGAAGCGTGAGGAGCGGGCTGATACTGCTTAACGCGTTGGCTTTCGTGACTGAAATACGATGAATCGACTCGATCCATAAGATTTTTGAAAGTCCGAGAAGTAGCACGCCGTTTATCAGAAGATAGGCCAATGATATCCGGACATCGCTTCTGGTGGCATGTTCGTTAAACAGATAGGCCAGCATAAAAACGATGGGGATGGACACTGCACTTCGGAGAAACATGATTGATTCGCTCGAGGCGATGAGGCGAGCTTTTTGCTGGAAGAGATTACCTATCGGCGGGAAGAAAGTAGCGAGAAGTACGAAGACATCTCCGAGGTTGAAGCCGGAAAAATCTTTGACGAGGACAATCAGTGCACCAAGCAGCATAAACACAACTCCGAGCGTATGCTCAAACGACATTCGCTCACGCCGGTACAAGCTAAAGAAGGTGTAGGAAGTACATATCTCAAACAGCGCAATAATGGCGGCATTCCCGGGCGTTGTTTTTTCAAGCCCGAGAAAAAGAAAGAGGTAATACAGAACGCCGATAAAGAGAGCGATGAAGAAAATATATTTCCACAGCACCGGATTGATGAGCTCCTTCCATTTTTTCCGGATACCCACTAAAACCGCGAAAAAAACTGTGGCAAAAAAAGTACTCCACCCAAGGGATACGAGCCCCGGTAATGTCCTGTAGGACAGGACGGTAATAACGGGAAAGAATGACCACGCGACGCTGGAAAGGAAAATGTATATTTCCCCTTTTCGATCCTCGCTTAACGGCATCTCTACTGTTGTCCACTTCTTGTTCATATTCATAAGAACTGTTCCCCCTTTTCAATGATTTAAGCACTTCAGGATTCCTTTGTCAAGTTTACGTGGCAAGGCGACCGTTTTTGCTAATTTTATCAAAAGTTTTAGTTACCAATAGACTGACCTTAGTGTTCTCGGATGCGAGGGCTGGATCATCCATGCTTTTAAGAAATATGGGGATTTCGTTTTCGAGGGCTGCGTTGGGCGAGGGCGAGGCGAAATGTTCTCGGTATTCTTTGCTTCCGTCGTCATAAATAAAAAGCGTATCGCCGTGCCAGGCAACCATGCCGTTGTCAAGAATAATTTCGATGAGTTTTGAGCGAATGGGTGAGATTCGATTAATGCTAAAGGTGGCGGATATGTCATTTTCAAAAATACCGCTAACCGAAACTATGTCGGCATCCGTTATCACTCCCAGCGTTTTTTCTAATTTAATTTCCTTTGGCTCGCCGCACAGTTGTATCGCCATAGCCACATCGTGAACCAGAAGACCCCATAAAATGTCCTCCGTAAAACTGCCGTACTTGTACCACGAAAAGTGGACGGATTTGATTCGTCTATCGCGAAGCAGATTTTGAAGCGTGACAAAGCAGGGATGATAGAGAAACGTAAAATCGGTAAATAAGCTTAGTTTACGCTTATCCGCTTCGTCTACGAGGTGTTGTGCGATTTTTTCCTCGGTTGCAAGGGGTTTTTCCACGAAAACGTGCTTTCCTGCGCTAAGCGCTTCGCGGACAATTTCCGCATGCGCGGATATAGGCGTGGCAATGACCACTGCGTCAACTTTTTTGTCGGAAAGTATTTCTTGATAATTATCGGTGACTGCAATTTCCGGATGATTTTTTTTCACCGCCGCAATCCGTTCGGCATTTCCGCGCGAAGCGCACCACAGAACACGGGTTTGAAGCGAAAAAGTATCAAGTAATTTACTGCCCCATTTTCCGATACCAATAATTCCTATGTGCCTCATGAGTTATGAGAATCTTCTTCTCGCGTCGCAAGAAAAAGCGGTTCCACCGGGTTAAGAGCTGCTTTTTTGATTTCTCCTTCTGATAAAAATTGTTTGGGCAAAAGCGCTTTCGCCTTAAACCCAGCGCCCATGAGCCTGTCTATATAATCAGTGCCATATAGCCGAACGTGATCATCCTGCCCAAAAATTTGCGTGCGTTGATCTGGCGTTACAATAGAACTGTCTTCCTGCGTTTTTGCAAGCGCCGAAGAAAATGGAACCTGAAGGATCGCGAGCCCCCCAGCTTTTAAAACTCGATATAATTCCCTCATAGCAAGTTTGTCATTTTCAACGTGTTCCAAGATATGATTGCAAATAATTAGATCAAAGGACTGGCTTTCAAAAGGAAGCGCTTGTATGTCAGCGTACACAAGCTTCTTTTTTTGCGGATCATAGGTAGTGGCGACATACGAGTTCTGATAGTGCGTATGTAGCACGCGCCTCAAGCTCGGTTCCGGGGCCACATGAAGTATGCGGCGACCTTCAGCATTAAACCATCCCTTTTCATTAAGATAGAGATAAATTAACCGCTCTCGCTCCTTGGAGCCGCATTTGGGGCACTTGGAGTTGGCTCGCTCTCCCGCGCCGATTATTTCTTTTTCTGCAAATACGGGATGCGAAAGGCCAAGCGTATAGAACCTTCGGGCGTGCCAGCCGCAGAACGGGCAGGAATATCTAAACCCGTACGTGCTTAACATGCGAATGGGCGCAAAACGCTTTCTTAGTCTTTGGGAGTATAACTCTGGGCGGAAAAGCGCTCGGAAGAACCGGCGCAGGAATTTTTCCGGAGGTTTATGGTGTCCTTTATGGCGGTAAAAATAGTCATTATTGCGAGAATAGCCCGCAAAATACTTGAAAGAAAAATTTTGTTTCCATGCGACGTAGTTAAATGAAAGCTGGTCGCGCTTACTTTCGCTCCTTTCTATATCCCACCACGCTTCCATCGCTCGGCGCACGTCCGGTTCATTGTGCCGGCGAAGCAGCACCATGGTGGTGCCCAATCCGTTATGGAG
>MFHJ01000042.1 GCA_001778545.1 Candidatus Giovannonibacteria bacterium RIFCSPHIGHO2_02_43_16 | reverse complement strand
CCAAAGCCCCGGAACTCTCCGAAAACCCCAGAAAACTAAAGACTTAATAGATCGTGCCAAAAGGCCCTAGAAATAGAGTTTTTCTTATATTGACAAAATCCCCTCTACTTTATATAATCCTAGAAAATAAGAAGGAGGTGTTCTATGCCTAGGTATCGATTTAATTGTGCGGCAGGAATTTCTTCGTCCGGAGATTACTCAAAAGACATATCGCCATTTTTTGATCTCCATCAGGAGGAAAGATATTCTAGTAGAGTGGTTTGCGAATTCAACGCCCCAGGCGACGAAGAGGCGAAGGCACTGTGCAGACTCCTGCCTCGTCATCCTGATGAAAAGTTCACTCCTAATAAGAAGGAACTCCTAAAAATTGTGCCTCTGGATTGAATCCAAGAAGGATAATATCGAGAGTAGAGGCCGTTCGCTATTACCGCGAGCGGTCTCTTTTTTGTTTATACTCAATTTCTCACGATCGTAACAAAATGAGTATAGTCATTTTGTTACATTAATTCATTAAAAGTTTGGCCGAGGATTTCGAAATATAGGTTCCAGCCGATTTTATTTAGGACGCCCGTTTGTTCGCGGCCGAGGATGTTACCCGCGCCGCGGAGCTCGAGGTCGCGCTTGGCGATCTCCATTCCTGCGCCTAATTCCTGAAAAGACAATAATGCTTCGAGACGGTCTTCGGCTTTCGGTGTGAGTTTTTGCGACGGATACAAAAAGTAAGCGAACGCTTGAATATTAGTCCGGCCGACGCGTCCTCTAAGCTGGTGCGATTGCGAGAGGCCGAGTTTTGTAGAATCCTCAACGATCAGAGTATTTACGGACGAGATATCGAGTCCGTTTTCGATAATGGTCGTCGAGACCAAAATTTTAATTTTCCCTTCTCTAAATTTACGCATCGTTCGGACCAGATGTTTTTCGCCGACTTTCCCGTGCAATATTTCTTTTCTTATCACAGGAAATTGCTTATCGAGTTTTTTCATAATAAAAGACATTTTCATGATTCGGGGCGAGAGGAAATAAACTTGCCCGCCTCGCTTTGATTCCTCTCTTATAGCTTCTCTGATTATTTTATCCGTTCTCGGCATAACGAAAGTCTTGATGGGGATTCGGCCTTCCGGGGGATCGGTTATTTGCGAGAGAGGGCGGATTTTAGAGAGGGAGAAAGCTAGAGTTCTCGGAATCGGAGTCGCGGATAGATATAAAATATCAACATCGGGGTATTTTTTCTTCAGCGTTTCTTTGTGCTTAACGCCGAATCTTTGTTCCTCGTCTATGATAAGGAGCCCGAGATTTTTGAAGTTCAAGTCTTTGGATAAAATACGGTGCGTGCCGACGACTATATCGATTTTACCGTCTTTAATTTTTCTTAAAATTTCCTTAGTTTTCTCGCGTGATTCAAGTCTGGTTAATCTTTCTATTTCTATCCCCTCACGAGCCAATCTTTTCCTAAAAGTTTCTGAATGCTGGTCGGCGAGCACTGTCGTCGGCGAGAGAATTACCACCTGCTTCCCGTTTAATACGGCTCGCAGAGCCGCCCGGAGCGCGATCTCGGTTTTTCCGAACCCGACGTCTCCCACGACCAATCTTTCCATCGGCTCAGCTTTAGCCATATCAAGAAAAATATCTTCGATGGCGGTTTTTTGAGATGGCGTTTCCTCGAATTCGAAATTATCCCAAACGCTTTTCTCAAAGTGCGACGGTTCGTAGGGCGGGCGCTTTATTTCGGACCTGGTTTTATACAATACCAAAAGTTCCTGGGCGAATTTAATAATGTTTTCTTTCGCTTTTCTTTTTGTTTCAAACCATAAGGGCGTTCCAAGCCTGCTTATTTTCGGATTTTTAAGCCCGAGATACGGGGAAATTTTTTTCGCCATCGCTTCAGGAACCAAAAGTCGATCCGGGTCGCCGCCTTTTCTCGCCGGGGCGTATTCGAGAATTAAAAATTTTTTTTCGTTTTTCCCGCGATAGATTCCGATGCCATGATCTTCGTGAACGACATAATCCCCGGGTTCCAGTTTGGACACTCGGTGTCCAATGGACACCGAGTGTCTTTGGTGCAGGATTATTTTCGCCTCGCGGATTAATTCTATTATGTTTCCGGAAAATTCGATCGTTATCGGCGCCTCGCTATTTATAGGATAGATCGTGATAAATCCGCCTTGCTGGAAAAACTCGCCTTTGTGCAGGTCGCCCATATGCCGCGCGTATCCCATATCCGAGAGTTCGCGAACAAACTCCGAAGGCTTTTTTACTTGCTCGATTTCTATAAAAATAGTATTTCTTCTCCAGAAATTATTATGAATGCGCAGTTTTTTATAATTTTCGAGGTCGCGGTCCAACGCCAAATCGCCCCGTTCCAAAAAAGAGGGGGTAGGCGCGGCTATCATTATTTCTTTATACGTTTTAGGCGGGTCCATCCGTGCTGTGCATATCGGTCTTTACATATACCAGAGCATTGCTCGATTATTAATAACTATATAAGCAAGCGATGTAATTAAAGCCATGAGTATAACAATTTGTAAAATTTTATACTTTGAAGTTTGACTTGAATCACTTCGGAATATCTTTTTAAAAAGCCAGATCCCAATAAGAATTGCCAATATAAATCCAATAATTGGTAGAAATCCTAGAGCGAAAGCTAATGGTCCGCTTATTAATGGCATAAATTTTGATTAGTTAATAATAAATTTACTTATTTTAAGTTATTCAACACTTTTAGAAACTGATTTGATGTTATAATTTTTATTCCTCGGAATTCTTTCAAGTTTAAGATATCTTTGTCACCCGTCACAATGTAATCCGCGTTGCCGCTGACCGCGCATTCGATAATTTTATTGTCATTTGGGTCTTGCGGAACTGCTTCTAATTTGATATTAGGCTCGACGATATGCGAATTCAAAACAATGATTTCCAGAAAGGACAAAATATCTTCAACTGGAAATTTAAATTTATTTAATAATCTTTCTTCGATTTCTTTCAAAATTTCTCTGGAGGTGATTAAAATGAACTCGCTCTCAAGCGCTTTCGCTAATACGTTATGCGGGGAACCAGTCCAAAATAACGCCGAAATAAAAACATTGGTATCAAGGACTGCTTTAATCATCCTTGAGAACATCGGAAGGACTAATCTTTTTTGCCTTGGCGAATATCCTCCCCTTTATGGAGAGCATTTTGAAGCGGCGCAAAGAGCCCAAAAGTTGCATTTTGGTTTTTAATTGTTTCAATTCCTCGAGTATCGCTTTTTCTTTTACGGCAGTCATAATTAAATGATAGCAATTTAATTTTTATTATACAAACTCATTGCTTTCTCGTGGCCTTCGGTGATGATAACTTCGAGAGCCTCGAGAATTTTTTTTGAAATTTTTTTGATCGCGGTCGATTCGGATGGTTTGAATTTGTGAGTTAAAAATTTCATTAATTGAGCGTGGCTTGGTTTCTTTCTGGGTGAAATGCCGATTCGAACGCGGACAAATTTCTCTGATCCAACCGCGCGGATTACAGATTCCACGCCTTTATGCCCGCCAGACCCGCGATTAAAAACTATTTTAAACTTGCCAAGAGGTAAATCAATGTCATCATGCAGTAAAATAAGCCATTTTGCCGGGATGCCCTTCACCGCTTTTCCTGATTGGTTCATAAAAACGGCGGGCAGTATAATTTTCGCCTTATTTCCAGTGTATTTTTTCAAAAAAAGCTCGGCCATGAGCTTCCCAGCATTATGCGGAGAATTGTCGTATTCCGGTCCTGGATTACCGAGACCTACTATATAGTATGCCGCCATAGGGAGAATTTTATCATAACCCTTGATTTTTATGAAGAAATTTATTACTCTTGATATATTCTATGCCGCAAAATTCATTTTGGAGAGATTTTCTTCGCTTTATAATCATATCCGCTATCATAATAATTCCTATTCGAACCTGGGTTGCCCAGCCTTTTTTAGTTCGGGGGGCATCTATGGAGCCGACTTTTGACGACGGCGAATATATAATAATCGACGAGATTACGTATCAATTCAGGAATCCGGAGCGCGGAGAAGTATTAGTATTCAGATATCCGCAAGATCCGTCAAAGTTTTTCATCAAAAGAGTAGTCGGTCTTCCTGAAGAGACGATTGAAATACGGGACAATAAGCTTTTTTTGATCAAAGGAGATAAAAAAACGGAATTGAAAGAAACATTTTTGAATGAAGCTCTGACTACGCCGGACGAAATCATTGAACTAAAAGAAGGAGAATATTTTATGCTCGGCGATAATCGCCTTTATTCTTCGGACTCAAGACGATGGGGAATGCTTCAAAAGAATCTAATAATCGGCCGCGCATTTTTAAGACTTTGGCCTCCGTCTAAAATAGATTTTTTGCCCGGGTTTTACCAATATCAATATGAAAATTAAGAAAGATTCATTGCAAACTCCAAAAGGGACCAGAGATCTTATCGGGCGAGAGCTTTTGATTTGGAAGCGGGTTACTGGAATATGCGAGGAAATATCCTCTTATTATGGTTTTGAAGAAATTCGAACTCCGCATTTCGAACACTCCGAGCTTTTTTCCGCCTCGCTTGGCGAAACTTCCGATGTAGTGGAGAAACAAATGTACTCTTTTCGCACTCGCGGAGGAGATTCGCTTGTTTTGCGTCCCGAAGCGACGGTTCCGATAGTCCGCGCGTATTTTGAGCAAGGAATGCAATCCTTGCCTCAGCCGGTCTTGCTTTACGAGAATGGATCGTTTTTTCGGCACGAAGCTCCGCAGAAAGGGCGGTATCGCGAATTCGGGCAATTTGACCTGGAGGTTTTGGGCGAAGATCTGGCCGTAGCCGAGGCCACTGTAATAAGGGTTTTCTGGCTTATTTTGAAGGAACTCGGGATTGAGGCGAGCTTGGAATTAAACACCATGGGAGATAAAGAATGCCGTCCTGTATGGCGCAAAGAGCTCACTACTTATTATAGGAAACATCAGGAAAAACTCTGCAAGGATTGTAAGAGAAGGTTTAAAGAAAACCCGATAAGGCTTCTTGATTGCAAAGAACAAGACTGCCAGGCGTTTAAAGCCAAAGCTCCGCAGATGCTTGAATATGTTTGCGATGAATGCAAGACGCATTTCAAGGAAGTCTTGGAATTTATGGATGCTCTCGAAATTCCATACAGACTTAATCAAAGCCTTGTTCGCGGTTTCGATTATTACACTCGCACGGTTTTTGAATTTGTCGCCGATATCAAGACGGTAAAAGAAGATGGAATTGAAGAAACTAAAAGTTTGGCGGTAGCTGCAGGAGGAAGATATGACAATTTGGGGCAGGTTTTGGCAGGCAAGGATTTGCCTGGGGCGGGAGGGGGAATCGGCCTCGATAGGGTTGTTTCGATTTTGTCCGACGGAATGGACTCCGAAAAGTTTGACCAATTTGTCAAAGCAGAGAAGCCCAAGGTGTTCTTGATTCAGCTCGGCATAGCGGCCAAGAGAAAAACCTTGGGCTTGATGGAAGACTTTAGGAAAGCTAAAATTCCTTTGGCGCAATCCTTGTCAAAAGATTCTATCAGGGGGCAATTGCGCCTTGCCGCGAAGCTCGGCGTCGCATACAGCCTTATTATGGGGCAGAAAGAAGCTTTGGAAGGGAGCGTTATTATCAGGGACATGGACTCTGGTATGCAGGAAACCCTGCCTATATCACGCGCAATTGAAAGATTAAGAATAAAAATAAAATAAAAATGGATAACTGCATATTTTGTAAAATTGTGAATAAAGAAATACCAGCTGATTTCGTTTTAGAAAGCGAAGAGCTTGTGGCATTTGACGACATTCACCCAAAAACGCCCATTCATATTTTAGTTGTGACGAAAGCGCACGTGGCTTCAATAAAAGAGCTTGAAAACCCGGAGCTGGCCGGAGAAATGGTGATGGCAGCGAAAGGGATTGCCCACGAGAAAAATTTAGACGGATATAAGTTATTGTTTAACGTCGGCCGAGAAGGCGGGCAGGAAATAGATCACCTGCACCTGCATTTAATGGGAGGAAAATAAA
>MFHJ01000041.1 GCA_001778545.1 Candidatus Giovannonibacteria bacterium RIFCSPHIGHO2_02_43_16 | reverse complement strand
GAAATAGAAAAACGCCTTTCTAAAAACGGAGTGAGGCGCTATATCACAACTGGCGACCCGGAAAAATTTTCAAAATTCGCAAAAGATTTTCTTAGTTTAAAAATCTCCGCTGAAAAAATTTAATTACATCTTCTCCGGTTGGGAAATACCGAGGAGTTTTAATACATCGGCCAAAGTTTCTTTTGTTTTTGAGACTAAATATAGAAGCTCCGCTTCGCGCGCGCTCCCGACGACTTTGACATCGCGGTAAAATGCAGAGAAAGTTTGCGCGAGTTCGTAGGCATACGTCGTGAGCCGATGGACCTGATAATCTTTTGAAATATCTTCGAGAAGTTCCGGCAATCGTAAAATTTTAAGCGCGAGCTCCCGCTCTGACGCATGCCCAAATGTACTTGGACACTCGGTGTCCAAGTAGCCAGATTTGGAGAGGATGCTTGCCATTCTAGTATGCGCATATTGGACGTAATAAACCGGATTTTTCTCCGATCTCTCACGCGCCAAATCCAAATCAAAATCCATGTGGGTATTGGGCGAACGTTCCAAGAAAAACCACCGCGCGACATCCACGCCAACTTGTTCCAATAAATCATCCATTGTGACGAATTCTCCGGCGCGCTTGGACATGCGAACTTCTTTCCCTCCCCGTATCAATCGAACTAGCTGAATCATAATTATCTTCAAGCATTTGTCATCAATGCCAAGCGCCTCAATCCCTTTTTTCATCCGCTCGACATACCCGTGATGATCGGCGCCCCAGACATCAATCGCGAGATCAAATTTGCGATCAAAAAATTTATTGAAATGATACGCGAGATCAACTAGAAAATAAGTAAATTCCGCGTCAGATTTTACAAGCACGGCATCACCAAGCCAAATCGCTCCTTCTTTTTTCTCAACTAACTTTTTACCTTCCAAAAATTTTAAAACTTCCTCCGGCTCTTTTTTTTCTCTAAGCTCTTTCTCTGAAAACCAGATATCGAATTTTATTCCCGCCTTCTCTAAAGATTTTTCAATTTCTTCGCGTAAAATTTTTACAACATCCTCTATGTCTTTTCCGATAAACTTTTTAATATAGTCGCCCTTATAATGTTCTTTCTTTTCTTCCATCTTTCCTTCGGCGGCTTCAATAGATTCGCCTAAAAGACGAATCTGATTCCCTGCATCGTTAATATAGTATTCGCGCGTGACATCGTAGCCGACTTTCATTAAAACATTAGCGAGCGCGTCGCCGTAAAATCCTCCACGTCCGTTTGCCATCGTCAAAGGCCCAGTTGGGTTCGCCGAAACAAATTCAACGTTTATCTTTTTATTTTGTTTATCAAATTTTAATTTTTTGCTGAGCTTTTTGATTAAAGCTTCGTCCTTCACCCAGACATTTACAAACCCGCCAACGGAATCGGCGCGATCAATCAAATCGGACTTGGCAGAGCGTAGTTTATGAGCGACTTCTTCGGCAATATCGTTGGGCGATTTTCCCTTTTTCTTTGCGAGCAAAAACGCCAGATTCGTTGAATAGTCGCCGTTCTCAGATCGCTCCGGCTCAACAAGTTTTATTTCAATATCCGCGCCGGCGACCCGTGAGATTTCTTTTTTTAACTCATCGCGAAGCATAAATCTACTTTAACTCAAAAAATGCTAAAATGAAAAAATGCCGGCTTTGCTCGAAAACAAAAAGGCATATTTCAACTTCGAAATCCTCGATAAATGCGAGGCGGGATTGGTGCTCACCGGAATTGAAGTAAAATCGCTTAAAAATAAAAATGGAAACATTTCCGGGGCGCGAGTTTTAATCCGTGGGGATGAAGCATTTATTGTTGGGATGGATATCCCTCCCTATCAGCCAAATAACACGCCTAAAGGTTACGAGCGGGAGCGGACGCGAAAACTTTTACTGCACAAAAAAGAAATTGCGCATTTGACGGGACGCGCCGAAGAGCGAGGATTGACAATTATCCCGCTAAAGGTGTATACTCTGGGCGGTAGAATCAAAATCGAGATCGCGATTGTCCGCGGAAAGAAGAAATTCGAGAAGCGCGAGAAAATAAAAAAACGCGACATGGAGCGCGAAATCGGAAGATCGATTAAATAATGGGGGCGTCTAGCCTCGATGGATCAGGACATTGAAAAATGCAGCGCGAGGATGCGAAGTTCCCTCATAAATATTCCTTCGCAAACTTTCAAGTGCAAACGAAAACGCACCTGCCCTCGCTTACGCCTAACAGCTAAGCTTGGTGTCTACCCTCTCAATGCCTCATAGATTGGGATAGGCATAATATTTGAGGCTCACCGCGAAAATTCTCCCGATTTAGCGGAAAAATAAAGGGAGAAACTTTTGGATTATTTTGCTCATTCGCACTTCAAAAGTCATCAAATGAGCTAACGCTGTAGAAGTTTTTCAATCCACTTTTCCAGACGGGAGTGCAAATCTCCCCGCCTCCACCATAAAAAATAAAAAGACCAAAAATGGTCTTTTTATTTTTAGATTTACTTCCTCTGAATTCTCTACTACTACGATATATCGTAGTAAAGCGCTCGGAGGAAGCCAGAGAGAATCTGACTGAAGTCAGATCTCTCTGGCACATTTCGCGTCATTTTTAAAACGACGCGGGGAGGTTGGCAGGGACTGCACTCATCAGGGACGAAAAAGTCCTAAAGAGTGAAATCAGCGAACCTTCGAAGGCTCGAAATACGCTCCACATCAGAACGAATTTGAGCCCGAAGATCGCAAGCAGAAAACCTATAGCACGGAGAATTTTCATATTTTTCTCCAATTTTTTTGAGAGGGACCTTATGGCGCCTCTCAACTATAGGCACCTGCTACTAATCGTAGCTTTCCCTCCCCGCTATACACCAAAATTTGATGTTGGGCGGGGAAGGAAAGCCAATATCAAAAAACTCTATATTTTGCTATAAAGCTAGCATATTTTAGACTATTGTGTCAAGCGTCATATTTTGGGGCGGCCTCGCTGACCCCTAGAACCGAATTTACGTATCTCGCCAAAATGAAGCACGCGCTAGACAGGCGATTCAGGAATGCGTAGCTTTTCTCGCCGAGCGCTTTTTCTTTATCGTCGCGGAGTGCCACAATTTCCCTCTCGGCTCGCCTCGCCATTGTGCGCGCGACATCAAAATGCGCGGAGAGGACCGTCCCTCCAGGAATAGAGAAAGATTTAATCTGCGGGATCTTCTGCGAAAAAATATAAAGTTCTGATTCCATTTTTCGAAGAGACTCTTTTGTAACAGTCTTCTCCGCTCCGGCAAGCTCGGCCTGCAATATGAAAAGTTGTTCCTGCAAGAAATTTACAAAAGATTCTAAATCCAATTTCTGCTCCCGCGAGAGCGCCTTCGCTAACCCCAAATACGAATTTACCTCATCGAGAGAACCGAGCGCCTCAACAATGCGCGAGCTTTTTGGAATACGGCATCCGGCGGGCGAATTGTATAGTTTCGTCCGACCGTCATCGCCTTTTCCAGTCCAGTACATTACATTTCTATTTCACAAACTCCAGCGACGCAGGCAAGCTCGCGCTTAATTTCCGTCTCATCTTCGATTTCATATGTATAAATCTTTGAAAAATCCACGTGCTCGAGTTTTTTGGCGCGCTCTTCATACTCTTCTTTTTTTATAGCTTCGTATGGGGCAAGGCGGTAGACGTGGTTGGATCTAGGCAGGAAAGAAAGCCCGCCCACAATATCCCAATTTTCATAGAGCCAATTCGCGACAGCCACCCATTCGTCATCCCCTACGGAAACCGTCACCGATGGATTGTGCTCAGTATACGCTTCTTTCACCATTTTCCAGTGCTTTAATTGATCCATCGCCGTAAGATTATCCCGAAAAATCTTCCCCTCTGGCGCCTTTACGGGAAATTCTAAAACAAAGGTCGCCGCGCTCTCCATAGTCTCGCCTACCTCCGGATAGAACGGGATGCCCTGATCTTTGAGCATCTTGAAAAGAGAATCTGTCGCGGAGATGCGCACCCGGCGGACATAGTATTGCGAGTGCCGCGCATGCATGCCTGAAGAACAATCAACGAGCTGGGAGACAGTTCCCGAAGGCTTAACACAGGTTGTGCAAGTTGATTGATTGACTCCAAATTTAGCGGCATATTCTCTATTGGCCTTAACAATATATTCTTTGAGCTTTCCTAAAAAAACTTCATCGCGAACAGCCGGCGAATCCCATTGGCCGGTTATGGAAACTCCGAGCAGCCTCTCTTTTTCGCAATTTTCCTGCCACTTTTTCGAAAGATAAGGAAAATAAGTGAGCGTGGACTGGTAAGTGCCGAGGATCGCCGCGATTCTCGCCTTTTTCATTAAAGTTTCTTCGGTATCTTCTTCTCTCGCCACGATTTCCGTCAGATTGCAAAATTGCTTAGATTGCAGAACTATCTCTCCGCACGGATTTGTTCCCCAGGAAGGATGGTTCTCGCCAAATTGTTCGAGCCTGCGCTTGGGCAAGGTTTTCGCGAGCCCTCCGCGGTTGAAAATTCCGCGCTCTCCGCTTCCGCTTTTAATCAAGGCTGTCCACTCATCCAAAAATTCTTTCGTTGTCGGCCGTTGCCAATATACGGCAGAGTTGTTCGCCAAACTACGCTGGGGATCGTTCATGTAAAATTGCCCCTTCTTCGAATCGCGAATTTCTGCGTCGTCCAAATCAGAAAGAGAAATCATAGCGCTCCGCCTCACTCCGCCCGATACGACGCAATCGCCAATTTTGCATATTATGTCATGAGCATCAATATTGGAAAGCCGCCTCCCCTGCCTATTTAAAATTCTCTCGCGCGTGAATTCCAGAAGGTTTCGAAGCGGCTCTGGTCCCGAACTCTTGCCTCCCATCGTCTTTAGGCGGGCTCCGGCGGGCCTAAGCTGCGAGAAGTCGAACTCCACGTCGTCTCCTTCAAACCAAGTCTTGAGTCCAAAGGCAAAAGCGTCCGCCCATCCCTCTTTGCTATCCGGAATGACATAGGTAGGGAGTTTTTTGCCAGTCTGTCTCTTTACTTGAGGCAAAGACTGGATATTTTCGCTCTCAACAGACCATCCAACCCCCGTTCCGCACATGGAAATATACATAATTTCAGCGAAATCTTGGAAAGATCTAGGGGCGATAAACGAGCAATTATAAGCGCAAACGTTGGTTGCCCTTGCCGCTGGACCGGCAAACTGGAGCAAGCGCATCGAAGGCATGGCTTCATGATTTAAGATAGCTTCTCTGACCTCGAAATATTCCGTCTCAGTTAAAGCATCCGCTAACTTCTCTTTCATAAAGTTCATATACCTATCTACCGTCTCAATCCAAGTCTCTCTTCGCCCTTCGCTCTCTACCCAGCGGGCATACGATCTATAATATATGAATTCAGCGAGCGGATTTCTAAAATATTTTTTACTCTCTTTGGCAAGCGTCCGTAGGCGCTCTGATACTTGTCTCGCTTCTCTCCGCATCTCTGCATGTCTTTCGCGATATAAGATGTACGACTTTGCTGTGACGGCGAATTTATCCAAAATGAGTTCCTTTTCTACTAAATCCTGAATTTGTTCAACAGTCGGCACAAATTGAGGGCTCGTTAACTTCATCTGCCTCAAAATGTCGTATACGCGAAACGAAACCATTCTTGCTTCTTCTTCTCCTCCCTCTTTGGTCGATTCGAAAGCGCGCGTGATCGCGTTTTTAATCCGAGCTAAATCGAACGGGACAACAGTTCCGTCGCGTTTTTTGATTTGAGTAAGTTCGATATGAGAAAGTGTTTTTGTCTTTTTTTCCACAAAAGTTTCCATGATTATCGAGTTTAATTAGCCAGCGGCTTTAGGTTTAATAAATACGCCCCCGCAAAGCTGCGCTTCGAGACAGCGAAGCGGTAAATAAGAGGGCTTGCCAATACAGCAAATGAGCAATTGCCCAAAAGATGCAGTAAAGTAAAGGGAATTTGGCCGATTACAGCCGCCATAAACGGCTGATTGAAGAGCATAGGGCCAATGGAAAGGCCAGTTACGGCATCGTAAGCTATAGTCGCCATTATGGAAAATTTAAGATAGTTCGATGGCGAATTTTTACGTGTTTTAAAATATTGAGCGCTCCAGATTCCTAAAAATCCGTAAGCGAGCGCCGTTATCCAAGTCCAGACTCCAAATTTATTAACCAAGAGGTCGAATAAAACTATGTTTGAAAACGCGAAAAGAAAAGCAGGAGCGTGCCCGTAAGCTTTGCTAAACGGCATCTGAATTCCTAAAATCGGTTCGATGTTTGGCGGACGAAACGGGACCAGGCGGATGAGGAAGGAAATAACCCAGCCCGCTATAAATTTTGGCCAGCTTTTTGTCATAGATAAATTTAACCTTGGAATCTTAAATTCATTATATGCTCGCCGCAAAATTAAGATTAGTGGATAACTCAAAAAAATGCTATATTTAAATCTCTGGCTACAAAGCGCACAAGAATAAATAACCAAATCACCGCTACTCCGGTGCGGGCAATTGGCGATGACGGGACGAACTACGGCATAATCGAGATCGCGAAGGCAATCGACATCGCGAAAGAGGCGGGACTCGACGTCATTGAAATTTCACCAACCGCGCGTCCGCCAGTTGTCAAGATAATGGACTACGGCAAGTGGTCCTACCAAGAGGAAAAAAAGCGCAGGGAGGCGAATAAAAAGGCGCGCACGTCGGAGGTGCGCGAGGTGCGGATAGGCCTAAATACGTCGGAACATGATTTGGAGATGAAAGCCAAAAAAGTGGGAGAATTTCTGGATAGCGGGGATAAAGTAAAAATTGACCTCGTGCTCCGCGGACGGGCTAAATATCTTGACAAAAACTTTAAAAACGAGAGAATAGAGCGGATACTGCATTTTATCCCTAGGGACTATAAAGTAAGCGATGGGCCCAAACAAGGCCCCCGGGGCATATACGTACTTGTAGAGAAAAAGTAGGAGTTTCCGGCTTCGCTGAAGCTTCGCCGGATGCTCAATTTATTAATTCACTGTCGTTCATAATAAATTGGCAAATAAAACCAATAAATCATTTAGAAAGCGCCTTAAATTGACGCGCACCGGGAAAGTCCTTGCGCGAATTCCGGGGCAAAATCATTTCAACGCGAAAGTGCGCAGAGCAAAACAGCTTCGCCAAAAAGGCCTTGTTAATTTTCGCATTCCCAAAAACGAGCTTAATCATTATCTCCCGACAAAATAAGCTATGCCAAGGGTCAAAAAAGCGACAATTGCGTTAAAGAAGCGGAGAAAAATTTTAAAGCGCGCGAAGGGTTTCCGGTGGGGCGCGAAATCGAAAGAGCGGACTGCTAGAGAGCGGCTTTTGCACGCCGCAAAACATTCTTTCCAGGACCGCCGAAAAAAGAAAAGAAATTTCCGCAAGCTCTGGCAGATTCAGATAAACGCGGCTTCTAGAGAGCGCGGAATATCTTACAGCGTTTTAATAAATAAGCTAAAACGCGCGAACATAGAATTGGACAGAAAAGTCCTCGCCCAATTGGCGCAGGAATACCCGAAGGCGTTTTCCGCGCTTATCGAGAAAGTTAAATAGCTTTTTCTTTGAGCCGTGAAAGAAATTCATCGGCTTTTTTCAATGCTTCCTTCATAGTGGTCAATTTCTTCATGGCTTCTTTAAATGTCGCCCATTCAAAGGCATCATGTTCCTGAGATAGCGTAACTTTATCTTTCGAGGCTTTAGCCAAAAAGATTGCGACAAACTTCATTATAGACTTTCTGTCGTGGCGCGTAAAATACTGCACCGTTTCTTTAAATTTCGGAATCAATTCAAAATTTTCGATCCCCGCTTCTTCCCGCGCTTCGCGCTTCGCCGCGCCGATCCCCGATTCCCCTTTATCAAGCTCGCCTTTTGGGATATCCCAAAACTCCGGCCTATTATCTTTTCTTGATGCGCGCAAAATCAAATACTTTCGCCCCTCAGGCGTGTTGCGAAAAAAAATAATTCCAGCAGAGCGTAAAACCGGCATATTATCGTAAAATTCTTTTTCTAATTTTAAAAGTATTTCCATGCTTTAAAAGCCCTAAATATGATTGTGTAGTTCCGGATTTTTGTGTCCCCTTCATTCTTTTCATCATACGTCTTTTGGTAGCTGTCCTCAAAACCCGATGGTCTATAAAATTTATCCAACCCAGAAAATCAACTCCAGAGGCAAGAGTTTTGATAAAAACTTTATCGGGGTGCAATTCCAGCTTAAGTTTTTCTTTGAGGAAATCTCTGATTTGAGGGATTGAGTTTTCAAGCCCTACTTTATCCCTAGAAAAAATCACGAAATCATCCGCATAGCGAATATAGTATTTTATTTTAAGTTTGTGCTTCATAAATTGATCAAACTCATTCATATAGATATTCACAAAAAGTTGCGAGGTTAGATTGCCGAGCGGCAGTCCTGGAGAGAAACTTTCAATAATTTCTTCAAGTAGCCAAAGGATATTATCATCTAGAATATATAATTTCAGAATTCTCATCAAGATGCTGTGATTAATATTCGCGAAAAACTTTCTAATATCGCATTTCAAAACCCAGCAGGTTTTAGTGCCATTCCTGCTAACTTTTCTGCCGAATTCTCGAAATCGGTTTAAGGCTCTGTGCGTTCCTTTGTCAATCCGGCACGAATACGAATCGGAGATAAAAGTTCTATCGAAAAACGGATATAGTTTTCGATAAATCGCGTGATGCAATAAGCGATCGAGCACGCTTGCTTTATGAATCTTTCTGGGCTTGGGATCGGAGATATTAAATGCTTTATATCCTCCATGTCTATATGTTCGTCTGGCTAAGTCATGATGAAGTGCTAGAATATTATCCATGAGATGCAAAGAAAATTCCTGTACATCAGGTTTATCGCGTTTTCCTCTCAAAAACTCGCGCCAGGCGGCAACCAGATTTTCAACGGAAATAATCTCCTCAAAACTATGGCTGAATTGAATTCTTCTTTTAAGCCCCCCCCCCTACCGAGTTTTGCCGATTATCGGGCGATCTGTTCTGATTTACAAACTCTGGCATGAAATCCTAGATCATATCTCAAAAAAATCGAGGTATACTCTTGGCACAAAGATAGATTTACTTTTCATTGAAACATTAGAATTACTGTTTATCGCCAGTTATTTATCAAAGCAAGCAAAATTGCCGTATTTGCAGAAGGCAGTGGCAAAACTTGATCTCCTGAAATTCTTTCTGCAGATAAGTTGGGAAATCAAGGCCATGGATACTAAAAAGTATATCTCACTTTCTGAAAAATTGGATGAAATTGGGAAAATGCTTGGTGGGTGGATACGAGGAATTTCTATAAAAGAAAACTCCGCCGGTAAAGGCGGAGAATGAAGCGAGTTTCGCGGACGCGGGAGACGATCATTGGAGTTGAAGTCGTTCGCGAGCCTATTGAAGTTCAGGTTCCAACGCTTGCCATTGAAATTGAGATACGCGACGTTGCGGTTGCCATTCGAGTCCTCCCAGACCATCGTACGAAATGCTGTCAATTCCACTGCTCTTTGAATACTCTTAGAGCTGTATTTTATTTGGGGCCTGTAAGCCCTCTAACATTTCGCACCAAGTAGCTTCATTTTTTGAAGTGTCTTCATATACCACGCTACCCTAAGGCATACCCGAGGATATTCTGGATATATGGATACTGGATTCGGCCACGGGAAGCCTTGACCGCCCGCAGATTCGCCTACTACCATTTACAAGTTTAGCATAAAAAGAATCAGCCCCGGCATTTCTGCGCGGGGCTGGGGTTAAGGGATCAAGTTTCCAAGATTAAATTTCCGAGGAAACAAGATCCAAAGAGCTACTTGCGCGGACGCGGGAGACGATCAGAGGAGAGGAAGTCGTACGCGAGCCCATAGAAGCACAGGTACCAACGCTTGCCATAGAAAGTGAGACACGCGACGTAGCGGTCGCCACCCGAGTCCTCCCAGACAGTTCCGGTGAAGACCAGATAGTACTTGCGAAACTCCTCGGGAATTTCGTCCTGGTGCTCGAGGAGCCACTCGGCGTCGTGTTGGCCGTAATTTATCTTAAACTCCTCACGGGCTCGAACGACTAATTCTTCGCCAAGGATCGAGCTTTCGCCGTCTTTGAGAAACGGTACCAGCTCGAGATCTTTGATTGAGGTAATGCTACGCGGCACGTCTTCGAGGAGCTTCCAACCTTCTTTACGCATATCGCGGGCAAAAGCTTTGTCGATAATCTCCTGTACCACTCGCATCACAGCATCGGGATCTAAAGATCCTTTCTCGACGCGCGTAAACCAGTCGCGTTGTTGCCTTGCAAATTTTCCTAAAACATCGTCTGCGACAATTTGTGTTGTCATGACGATTTTCCCCTTTCTTTGTTTTTCTAAAACGTTAAAGAGCCATCGCTTTCAAGGAAATGAGCCAATTCCATTTCCTTAGCTTAAGTTCAATTATACATCCAAAAGAGCCTTGCTGTCAAGGTCTAAAATCACCTTATTTTCAGGCTTATTTTAACGCTTTCAAAAATTCTTTAAGCGGCAAAGTGTTAATTATATCCTTCTTCTCGCACCAGCCGCGCCTAGCCTGCGCAACGCCATACTCAAGATAACTCATCTCGTAAATAGAATGCGCGTCGGTGTCGATAACCATTTTCACTCCCGCCTCTCGCGCCATTCTAATGTGTTCATCTTTTAAATCCAAACGCCAAGGATGCCCGTCAATTTCCAAAATCGTCCCGGTGCGCTTCGCGGTTTTAATAAGTTTTTCCATATCAATGTCATAAGGTTTTCTTTTATTGATCACGCGGCCAGTCGGATGAAACAAAATATCCACATTCGGATTTTCCATCGTTTTAACAATACGTGCGGTTTGTTCTTCTCGCGAAAGATTAAAAAGCGAATGCACTGCCGCCCCGACCACGTCGAGTTTTTCTAAAGTTTTATTATCAATATCCAGAGACCCGTCCTTCATTATATTTACTTCCGCTCCCTTTAAAACCGTTAATTTTGATTTTTGATTTTTTAATTTTGCATTGATTTTATCTATCTCCGCCATTTGCCGCTCTAATTTTTTCTCATCCGCGCCTCCTGTCATGGCAAGCGAACGCGTATGGTCTGTAATCGCGATATATTCATGCCCGATTTTTTCCGCCTCACGCGCCATCTCCTCGATCGTATGCTTGCCGTCGGTCCAGGTCGTTTGTAATTGTAAATCGCCTTTCAAGTCTCCATATCCAATGAGTCTCGGCAATTTGCCGCGCAAAGCCGCTTCGATCTCGCCCAAATTCAAACGGATTTCGGAAGGCGGTAAATCCATTCCTAATTTTTTATAAATTTTTTCCTCGAATTCGGCCGCGATATTTTTCTTGCCTTTGAAAAGTCCGTACTCGTTCAATTTATATCCTTTTTTAATCGCGATCTTCCGCACTTCGACATTATGGTCTTTCGACCCTGTAAAATATTGGAGCGCGGCGCCGAAAGATTCTTTGGGAACAATTCGCAAATCCGCGTCAATGCCGGAGCGCAGGCGCACAAGAATTTTCGTCTCCCCTTTCG
>MFHJ01000040.1 GCA_001778545.1 Candidatus Giovannonibacteria bacterium RIFCSPHIGHO2_02_43_16 | reverse complement strand
CCGCCAGAATTACCGCCCCTTTTTGTCCCAATCGGACATTAAGGTTGACCATGTTCATATCCATTTGATCCCCCGCGAAAACGAAGACAAACTTTACCAAAAAAGCATGCAATTCGAGCACGACATGTGGGCGCGTCCTTCCGCAGAAGAGCTCGAAAAATTTGTCAAGTTATTTGGAGAAAAATGAGACGCGCGATTATCGTGCATTGCTGGGAAGGGACGCCGGAATACTGCTGGTATCCATGGGTTAAAAAAGAACTAGAACAAAAAGGACTTGAAGTTAAAATCCCCGCTTTCCCAGATACAAATAATCCCGATATGAACGCTTGGGTCGCGCATTTGGAAAAAGAAGTCGGCATCCCGGACGAAAATCTTTATTTAATCGGGCACTCGATTGGATGCGTGACGATCCTGCGATACCTCGAAAATATAGACGATTCCGAAAAAATTGGAGGCGCCGTTTTCGTCGCCGGGTTTACTGAAAACCCCGGATACAAAGAAGTTCAAACTTTTTTCGATGAGCCGATTGATTTCGAGAAAATAAAAAAGAGCGCGAAAAGCGGTTTCGCCGCGATTTTCTCTGATAACGATCCGCATGTCGATCTAAAATTCGCCGAAATCTTCAAAGAAAAGCTCGGCGCCAAGATTATTATCAAGCATAAAATGGGTCATTTTTCTGGATCAATCGAAAACGAAAAAGCAACGCACGAGCTTCCGGATGTCGTGGAAAGAACTTTAGATATGGTAAATAAAATCAAAGATGCAAACCGAAATTGACAAAAAACTTGCGCAGAATCTCGTCTTGGACGAGCTTTTTGATTTGACTTTATACAAGAAGATGCTGAATTTCGCAGGACTGAACGAGAAGGAAATTTTAAACAAATTGATACCGATCGAGACAAAGCATCTCGCAGCGTGGCAGAGTTTTTTCAATACTCAATCGGCAGAACTTGGGCTCGGCCGGAAAATAAAGTTATTTGTTCTTCTTTCGCTCGCGAGATTATCCGGAAGCGCCGGAATCCATCTTATTTTGCAGGCAATTGAAATTCACGGCATAAAAAAATATCTTGCCGCGTGGGAAAGATACAAAAATGACCCCCTGGGCGCTGAAATAAAAAATATACTCGAAGACGAATTTAAACACGAAGATGAAATCGTCTCTTCTGCGAAAAGAACAAAAATATATCCGGAACGCGTGCGGGATATATTTCTCGGGTTTAACGACGGGCTTGTGGAAATCCTCGGCGCTGTCTCGGGATTTTTCGCGGCATTCGAGAATAACATTTCAGTTTTGATTGCGGCCTTAACGGTCGCCGTCGCGGGGTCGATTTCCATGGCCGCTTCCGCATTCGCCGCTCAAAGTTCGCAGAAAGAAATCGAAAATACGGAAATAGGCAAAAAAAGATTTCTTGGAGAAAATGCAACGGAGATTGAGAGCACCGGTTCATTTAGATCGGCCATGGTAGTCGGAATATTCTATTTCATAGGTTCTCTCGTACCGGTTCTGCCGGTAATATTCGGGGCGACAAGCCCGCTATATTCCATAGTCGTCGCAGGGATAATTATAATCGCCGTTTCATACATAGTCGCCTTTCTCTCGGGGATGGATGCCGGAAAAAGAATTGCGACAAATATAATAATAATCGCTATCGCCGTGGGCGTAACGTACAGCCTGGCTTCTTTCGCCAAGTCTTTCTTTGATATTGCAATATAGCCGAGAAAATGCTAGAGTGGATTTAGATAATTAACTCTAGTCAAGTAATTATTTTTTATTCGGTAGTTCGCTAATAAATGGCAACTAAATTGTTTATCGGGAGTTTATCCTGGGATACCACGGACGAGAAACTTCGGGACTTCTTCGCGCAAGCGGGAACCGTAGTTTCGGCAAATGTTATCACGGACAAATTCACCGGTAGATCCAAAGGATTTGGATTCGTTGAAATGTCATCCGACGCGGAAGCGCATGCTGCCACAGAGCAGTTAAACGGGCAGATGCTGGATGGACGCAAGATCGTCGTAAACGAAGCCCGCCCAATGCAACCGAGAGAAAACCGTCCGAGAGGCGGAGGATTCTCAAGGGGCGGCGAGCGCGGTTACGGAAGACGAGAATAACTAACCAAGCCTATTAAATAAAATAATCCCGATTTTTTCTCGGGGTTATTTTATATTTTCAGATATCTTCTGGTCGCAATCAAGCTCGAGATAACCCCGAGAGCTACCCCCAAAATCAAGAGAAGAAGAAAAATTACGAAAAAATTGGAAATAAAATAATTAAAAAGGTTCGGCCCTCCGTAAAATTCAGACGTACTTACTCCCGATACATCGGGAATCGGAGAAAACGGCAAAAATAAGAGGACAATGTTTTCACGGCCAAGCGACAATGGGACCCAGAAAACCGCCATCGCAATCGCCGCGGCAAGAATTCCATGTATAATGCCCTCCATGACAAATGGTCCCCTTATATATGCGTTGGTAGCCCCCACGAGGCGCATTATCGAGATTTCATCTTTGGAAGTATAAATCGCGAGACGAATAGTATTGAAAGCCACTAGTACGGCAATTATGCCGAGTACAATCGTGGAAGTAAGGCCTGATGCCCTGGAAGATTTTATCATGGAGTTCAGCCCTTCAATTACTTTCCTATTTTCATGGTAATTCACTTTGTCAATAATCGATTCATAATTTTGAGATTCCAGAAATTTTGATATTGATTCATATTGATTGGGATCTTTCGCGTTAATATTCAGGCTTGCGCCTAGAGGATTGTCTCCCAATTCATCAAGAGACTGCGTAATTAAAGCATTTTCGCTATGCTTCTCTCGAAAATTTTTAAGCGCCTGATCTCTAGAAATATAAGATATCTTCTTTACCTCCGGAAGTTTTTCTACGGAAGACTGTAAATCCATTATTTCGTTTTCATTAGCAGTAACCTTGAAATATACGTTTATGTCCACTTTATCTGCCAACTTTTCGAGCGAAGACGTTAAGATTACATTCGAGAAAAAAAGACTGCCAAATACAAAAAGCGTTACAACCATTATCAAAACCGTGGCAAGAGAAACCCATCCGTTCCTCCAAAAATTTACAAACCCCTGAATAACATTTCTTTTTATTTGAATAAGCATAGTTTACAAAATATATCTTCCCCTTTTCTCATCACGCACCATCTTTCCCTTCTCCAATGTTATCACTCTTTTCTTAAGAGAGTTAATAACTTCTTTATCGTGAGTGGCTAAAACGACCGTGGTCCCCAATTCGTTTATCTTCTCAAGCAGATTAATAATTTCCCAGGTGTTTATCGGGTCGAGGTTGCCTGTCGGTTCGTCTGCGATTATAACATCCGGCCGGTTTACGATCGCGCGCGCGATCGCGACTCGCTGCAGTTCTCCTCCGGAAAGTTCGGATGGAAAATGCCAGGCTTTATCCATCAAGCCAACTAATTCCAAAACCTGCGGAACGTCCTGCTGTATTTCTTCTTCAGTCTTGCCCGACGCCTCCATCGCAAACGCGATATTTTCGTAAGCGGTTTTTGTCGGAAGTAATTTATAATCCTGAAAAACAATCCCCATGCGCCTCCGCACCCTAGGAAGATCCTCGTTTCTCACTTTATGCATATCCAAAGATTCAAAAAAAACTTTCCCGGAACTTGGGCGCTCCTCCGCCAGCAGAAGCTTCAGCAAAGTTGATTTTCCAGCTCCAGATTGTCCGACGATGGAAACAAACTCCTGAGGCTCTATTGTAAAAGAAACTTCATCAAGCGCGACTGATGTTGGAGAATAAACTTTCGAGACGCGATCAAAATAGATCATATTTTATAATCCTAACTCGGCCTCTATGAAAAAATCAAGCTTTCCTTCAAAAACACTATCGATATCGGAAGTTTCAATCCCAGTTCTTGAATCCTTCACTAATTTATACGGATGCAAGACGTAGGAGCGTATCTGATGCCCCCACTCTATTTCTACTGACTTGGATTTTTTTAACGATTCCCTTTCTTCCATGCGGCTTTTAATTTTTATTGCGTAGAGATGGGCTCGGATGAGTTCTATAGCCTTCTTGCGGTTTTGTTCCTGCGATCGCTCAGAGGAAACATGAACATGGATTCCAGTAGGCCTGTGAACAATTCTGACTGCTGTTTCGCGCTTATTTACATTTTGTCCTCCGGGTCCTCCCGCTCGCTGAAATGTCGTATCCAAATCTTCGTCCCTCAATTCAACTTCTCCTGGATCAACGAATTTCGGCATTACTTGAATTAGGGCAAAAGACGTGTGCCGGCGTTTATTGGCGTCGAACGGCGATATTCGAACAAGGCGATGGACGCCTGTTTCGTTTTTTAAATACCCATAAGCGTATTTCCCGGATATTTCGATTGCGGCGTTTTTTATTCCATTTAATTCGTTGAAATGCGTGTGAATATTTTTAACTCCCCATTTTTGCCTCATCGAATATTTTTGATACATTTCAAAAAGAATTCTTGCCCAGTCTTCTGCGTCATCTCCCCCAGCTCCGGAGATAATCGTTAAAACTGCGTCGCCTTTGTCGTACTGCTCGGACAAAAACGCCTCCTTTTTCAATTTTTCAAAATTTCTTGAGATGTCGAGGAATTGCTCCTCAATGTCATGAGAGCCCATCTCCGATAATTCCCTTAAGCTGCCTGCGTCCGAAATCAATTTTTCCCACATCAAAACAAGTTCCTTTAATTCGGATATTTTCTGCGTTATCTCCGACGCGCGCTTGTTATTATCCCAAAAGTTTGGATGGTTTGTCTCCGATTCTAATTTAATTAATTCCTCTTTTTTTCTGGCCAAGTCAAAGACGGTCCGCCACAGCGCGGACCTCCGATTCAAGCTTTTCGATCTTTTCAGGAATAATCTCCATCTGAAAATATTAACACAAAGATGATTTTTGAGCCACCTCCCGGATTCGAACCGGGGACCTCTGCTTTACGAAAGCATTGCTCTACCAGCTGAGCTAAGGTGGCAATTTTGGAATTATAGACTTAAAATTCTTCAATTTCAACTTTAACCTTTTCTATCCAAACTTGCTAAATTTGAATAAACAGTATGTTCACGATCGTGAGTATACTTACTTTTATCTTTTTACAACATAATCTTGTTTTAGTTTTGGTGTCTCTTGCTTTTGCCCCGCAAGAAATTTTGATTGCCTAGTGCGAGATACCGGGATCGGACCGGTGCTCCTTGCTTGGGAAGCAAGTGTACTGCCACTATACTAATCTCGCAATATTCAAAATCTTTCCTTGACTTCCGTGCCGCTCCATTTCCAGCGCCAAAGATATATTGAGATTTTAGCTTCTTTCTGCGATTTTTCAAGCCAGGTTTCAAAATCAGTATTTTCTTTTTGAAGTTCTTCATCGAGCAATGTCCTTCGCGCCTGCGGGGCCAAAACAATTTTTTCAAAGTCTTCAATCGTCCAGCCGTAAAGCTGGGCCGTGGCGTTTTCGATTTTCCCGCGCTCTTCCGGCGAGATGGTTCCAGACACCATTTTTTCGACGATATCATTTCCATTCCCTCTTTTTTCAAGCTCTTTTTTAATCAGGGTGTCTTCAACATAAGACATAAGCACTCCCCGCTCGATGTCTAAATCCGAAACGTTATCTTTATTTAAATCTCTGAACCGCGCGAGCCCGCTCTTTATTTTCGAAAAATCCTCCCAGTGGAAATTTTCTCCTTCAACTCGCAAAACCGGCAAAGAAGAACGAATTCTCAAAAAAAGTGCTGTCAAGACAATAAGCCCCATAATTAGCACTACAAGCTTTTTATTCATACATCACCTGAAAAAATTTTTAATTGATTCCCATACGCTTGCTGGTTTTGCATCAATATCTAAACCGGATGAATCATGCTCAACTATGATCAATACTTTCTCGCCAGGCAAAGTCGCGTTAAACCGGCTTTTTGCTTCCTTTTCCAAAGCTTCTTCGTTATTTAAATCTTCTATTTTTTTTTCGAGTCGCGTTTTTTGGTCTGTAAGCGCTTGATATTCTTCCTCTGCGGCTTTCCTCGCGTTTGTCGCCCTATAAGCGCCGATGCCCATTCTAATAGAGGTCACTAGCAAAAATAAGACAAGGAGAGATAAAAAAAATAAGACGGCGCGCGAGCGCATAATACTCCGTAAACGTCTTCTTTCTTGATAAATTTGCATCCTTTCTATAAAATTTAGAGTATAATGGCGACATTAAGACAAAAGAGGCGCAATCAAGCGATATGGACGGCTGTTACCATTATAGCCGTTTTGTCGATGGTTGCTTATCTTTTTGTTCCGATACTTTAATCATTTCCTTATCATTTTCACAAAAACATCCGCTGGAATGGTAAAACGAGCTTCTTCTTGAAGGCGCTTCTTCCCCTCTTTTTGTTTTTTCCAAAGCTTCATCTTGCGGGATCTATCTCCCCCGTATAAATAACCGGTCACGTCTTTCCGCAGGGCTTTGAGCGTGCGCGAAGCTAAAATCCTTCCTCCTGCCCTGGCTTGGATCTTCAGCGAAAAAAGAGCTTGCGGAATAATTTTGTATAATTTTTCAACGGAACGAAACGCTTCATCCTCAAGTTTAATTCGTGGAACTATTTTGGAGAAAGCGGGAACAATTTCCTCGGCAACAAGCAAATCTAGACGCAATAAATCTCCTGGGCGATTTTCAAGAAATTCATAGTTCATAGACGCATAGCCCTGTGAGGAGCTTTTGAGTTCATCAAAAAAATCGCGCATCAGCTCGCGTAACGGCATTTCGACCGCTAAACTAATCCTGGATTCAGAAAATTTCCGCGTCTCTCCTAAAACCGCTTCATGCTCCTGCAAAAGCTTCATTACTGAAGAAAGTTTTTCCGGGGGCATTAGAATTTCAACTTTAAGCCACGGTTCTTCAATGTCAATTATTTCTCCGGCTTCCGGAAATTTGTGCGGAGAATATATTTCTAAAATGCCTTTTCTAGTTTTCACAGTATATTTAACAGTAGGAGTCGCCACTATCGTAGTCACTCCAAAATCGCGCTTTAGGCGCTCAACCACGATTTCTAAATGAAGCATCCCCAAAAAACCGCAACGAAAGCCCCTTCCCAAAACTCCTGATGATTCTTCTTCAAAAGATAGGGAAGAGTCGGACAATTTTAATCTTTCCAAAGAGCGTCGCAATTCCTCAAAATCGTTTTGATTCTCGGGAAAAAGCGAAGAGAAAACAACTGGCTTAATCTCCTTGTATCCGGGCAATGGTTTCTGCGTTGGGTCGAGAATAGTATCCCCAACGCGTACAACTTTTGCCTCTTTTATATTGGTTACAATATAACCGATTTCTCCCGCTGAAATTTTTTCTGACATCCTCAACTCCGGCCTGAAAAATCCGACTTCGCCGACAATGAAATTTTCTTTTGAAGCAAATAAGCGCAATCGGTCTCCTTTTTTTATATCGCCGTCAAAGACTCTGACATGAGAAATTATTCCACGGTGAAGAGAGTAGTCAAAATCAAAAATCAGAGCGCGCGCCCCTAGGGAAGCTCGGCTTCCGCTTGGAAGCCGAGCTTCCAAATTATTTGGCGGGGGCACTTCTCTAACGATCGCTTCTAACAATCCCAAAACGCCCCCTCCCGTCCGCGCGGAAACTTTAAATATTTCTGCATCGCCAAGAATATTTCTGATTTCATATGTCGTTTCATCAACTCTGGCATGAGGCAAGTCAATTTTATTGATTACGGGGATAATTTTCAAATTGAGCGATCTCGCAAGTTCCACGTTTGATATTGTCTGCGCCTGCACCCCTTGCGTGGCATCCACAAGCAAAATTGCGCCCTCAACCGCCGCCAAAGCGCGGGAAACTTCGTACGAAAAATCTATATGCCCCGGGGTATCGATAAGATTTAAAATATAGCTTTTCCATTCCATCCGAACGGGTTGCATTTTGATCGTTATCCCGCGCTCACGCTCAAGCGGCATTTGGTCTAAATACTGCTCCCGCATTTTTCTGTCTTCCACCGTCTTTGTTATCTCAAGCATCCGGTCCGCGAGAGTTGATTTCCCATGATCTATATGGGCGATTATCGAAAAATTCCTGATGTCACTCATAAATATCACCCACAATGTCCGACACTCGGTGTCGGACATTTGAGGAATTAAGAAAACTTTTAATTTCTTCTTCCCAATCACTGGGATCGTATAATTCAGAAATGATGTTCGCGTTTAAGTATGCTGTCCTTTTCTCTCCCATATAATTTCTCAGGCTGGACCATCTATAATTCTTTAAAAAATTCAAGCCCTTTTTTAAATCCTTGATCCCGTTTTCTTTCCATCCACCCTCCACTAGATCAAGAGGATTCATATGAATATATAGAGGTATATATTTAAACTGATTGCCCTTATTTATTTCAACGACTTTAAAAGATCCTTGAAATAAGTTACCTGACCTATCGTGCAAAGTATTAAAATATTTTGCATATCCCATTTGTAATCTGTGAAGGTATTTCGAAATCCCATTCTCAACTTTTTGCCGAAGCAAGAGATGATAATGATTCGGCATTAAACAATAACACAAGACATCGACTAGAGGATCTTCGAGTGGCTTACTTAATTTTGGGTGTTTAATATCAAAACGTCCTAGGTGATGTTGTCCGACATCAGGGTCATTAAAAATCTTCATATTTATTAAAAACCTCTCGAAATCTTTATTCGAAATAAATATTCTCCTTTTCTCCGTTCCACGGTTGAAGATATGATAAATCTGATTATTCGCAAACAATACTTTCCGCATAATTATATATTACTCTATACCCCAAAATGGTCAACACCGAGTGTCGGACATTTAGTGTCGGACATTTATCAAGGCAATTTTTCCGGTTCGGAAGCGACGATAAAAAGTTTCTTCCAGAAACGGTCGCGGAACGCGTCGTAGAATTCGGAAAATTCCTGGTTCTTTAGGAGCGCTAAGATAATCGCTCCAGAAATTATGCCAAAAATTCCCGCAAAAAATCCCTGCATAAAAATTCCGATAAAGGTATCGAGATCAAAAAATCGCGCAAGAATCCTTAGAGAATAATAAGCCACCGCCCCCAAAACAGCGCTTGAAATCACGGAATCCCGCAACGATCTGCTTATCTTTGAGGAAATATCGCGAATTTCGAAAGTTTTTCTGAAATATATCGCAAGCAGAAGTAAATTTACGGCGCTCCCGAGCGAAATCGCTAAAGGCAGAACCAATACTCCCCCTTCAGAAATATCCGCTACGCGAAGCCAGGATAAAAATAAATCTCTGAAAAGAAAAGAATTTTTAAAAAGATTTAAAAGCCACCATGCCGACGCGATACTCGCGACAGATGAAAAGAAATTCATAATGACCGGAAGATAAGTATGTCCCGAAGCGTAAAACGCCCGGATATAAAGCATCAAGAGGCCTTGAGATAATATTGAAAGGGAAAGAAGAAGCAAGGCGGCAGCCGTGAGGCGAGTATCCATCCACGAAAAGGCGCCCGCGCCCAAAACAACGCGCACTATCTGCGCGCGGAGCACAATGAACAAAATGGTTGCCGGCAGAGACCAAAATAAGATATGTCTTAAAGCGAGCGAAAAATGATCAAGAAAATCTTTGGTGCCGTTCTTAACATACAGAGCGGCCATGGTCGGGAAAGCGGAAACTGAATATGAAAGGCCAATCACGGAGAGAGGAACCGATTGGAGATTGGCCGCGAAATTAAAAACAGACACTGCCCCGGGTCCTAGGGTGCTTGCCATCGCCGTAATCACGCTCACGACAATCTGGTTCAATGAGAGGCCGAGAGTCCTCGGAAAAGAAAGTTTTAGAGACTCGATAACATCGCCTGAAACTCTTGGGAAGCGCGGCGCGATCGAGAAACCTAGAGAAAAAACAGTGGGCAATTGTATTGCAAGATGCATTAAAGCGCCCAGAACAACTCCCCAAACTATGCCGTATAAGCCGAATTTTGGCATTAAGAATAAAATGCCTATAATAATCCCTAAATTATAAAAAAGAGGAGACACGGCATATATATAAAACCTGCGGAATGATTGAACAACCGATGAGGCGAGATTAGAAAGGCCTAGAAGGAGCGGGGACAAAAGAAGAATTCGAGATAAATTGATCGTTGACGCCTGTTCCTCTCCAGAAAAGCCGGGCGCGAAATACGGCACTAATATTGGCATTAAGAAATAAGCTACAACTACAAAGAAACTCGTGCCGACAAAAAAAAGCGAAAAAATATTTCCGAAAAATTTTTCAGCTTCCTTGTTATCTTCAGAGAATTTTTTAAGCAGGACTGGAATGAGAGCTGTGGAGGCAGCGAAGAAAAGAGAAATTGTATAAATAAGGTCCGGAATCCTAAACGACGCGTAATAGATATCGAGGGCTCTAGAGGCGCCGAAGTCGGCGGCAAGCAAACGGTCCCTGAAAAGAGACAGGATATCGGCCAATAATCCGGCGATCGCCAATACAGCAGCGCCCTGAGTGACGCTTTTTAGCTCACTTCCGAATATAGAAAGGAGATAATTCACCATTATTGCTTAACTGGGACGCTCGGTCTTTTCTCGGGAGCCGGAGGAGCGATTTCGAAAAGGGGATCCTTGCCGGCGGACAGATTTGCGATTATTTTTTTAACTTCTGTGTTAGTTGGATTTAATTCTTCTATCTTCAGAAAATGCTCCAAGGCTTTATTCTTGTTCCCTTGTTTCGCGTATATAAGGCCGAGAAAATAGCGCGCATTGGAGTAGCTAGGAATAATGCTTACTGCTCGCTCCAAAACAATCTGAGATTCTGCCAACTGCGCATTTTGGTAATAAAGCAATCCGAGCTGGAAAAGAACGCCAACATCATTTGGGGCAAGATAAGCGGTATTTTCAGCGCTCTTAATGGCGCCTGCGATATTTCCTCTTGTCGCGTCAATCTGCGCGCTCAAGAAATGCGCCTCAGCATAATCTTTTTTTATATCTATCGCCTTATCCAAAAATTCCTTCGCCTTAGACAAGTCATTTTTAAGAATTTCTACGCGGGCCCCCGCAAGATATGCTTCTGGGTTTGTCTGCGCGGTTTCCGCCGCTTTAGCATAAGCGTTTTGCGCTAATTCAATTACCCCCTGGATCCGGAATGGAATAACGGCTTCGTAAACTTTGCCCAAATTCATCCAGTTCAATGAGTCGATTGGGTTGATGTTGCTTGCTTCTTGCGCCTTATCAATTGTATCTGTCAGAACGCTTTGAAATTGGGTCCTTTTTTCCTCATCTGTCGCGGATGAATCAACGATCCTTTGGAGTTTTAGCAATCCCAGATCGGCATATCCTCGCAAGTACATATCGCGCTTGTCAAATTTAATCGTTCTTGTAAACGCGTCGCCAGCGTTATCCAAATCTCCGGCATTCGCGTATTTAACCCCTTCCCCATATAAAATTGAAGCATAATATTTTTGGGCCAGTATCGATACCCATGATGCGCCGAGAACAATGAAGAATATTAGAAGAAGCGCTCCCACAAAACCAGCAATTGATCTTTCAAAGAGGGATATTTCAAATTTTTCCAGAATACCATTCTGCATCGCGAGCCCAAGAAATAATCCGGTCAAGAGGAAGGTTGGGAATATTAGCGCGAAACCTCCAGCATAAAGAAATGCGAAAACCCACATATACAAAGATCCTCCGAACGTCGCCAAAATTAGAAAAGAAGAAGAAGGAGTCGATTTCACCAGCCCTTTAAAGCCGTAATAAAGAAGGAACCCAAGAAAAACCAAAAGCGAAAGGGTGCCGACAAGCCCGGTTGTAACAAGAATTGTTGGGACAAAACCATATCCAGCATTGAATCTTGCCTGCCAAAAAGGCGTGGACAGAATTTCCAGAGGCCTGTGCTTAGCCCACGCATACGCAAAAGTATTTGGGCCGTAGCCGAAAGCCGCGTTCTCTGATAGCGAGCCAGCCGCTGTTTTAAGCGTAAACTCAAGATTCGGGCGAACTTCAATGAATTGTATCTTAAGCTGATCTCCGATATCGCCTATAAGCTTGCCGGAAAACAGCATTACGAGAGAGATGAGCAAGATTGCAAAAGTTACCCGAAAAATATTAGATGTGCCTCTGCCTTGGGAATAATGATACGCAAGCAGAACGATCAGTATCCCGGAAAGCGTCCACCAAACAAGGCTAAGATTAACAAGCGCGGTCAGTATCAGCGATGAAATCAAGATGACCCATAGCGCTGTTTTGAGATAAGATCTTGGGAGAAATTCGAGAAAAATTGAGGAAAGTAAAACCACAAGGCCGGAAAAAATACCGAGCTCGTTCCACGATCCAAATAAATTAGCGGTTGCCGCGCCGCCGACCAAAGACCAAAGAGGAACTTTCAATAATGTTTGGAAAATCTGGAAAATAGCCAGAACCAGGAAAGATCCTAAGAGCGCCAAGATCGTCCTGAAAGTTTTTTCCTCTGAATCAATTATCAAAAATGCGAAAATCAGCGTCAGGGCGAAAATGCCAATCGCGGAAAGTGTCCCCGGCTCGGAACCTATCCCCGAAAAAGAAACGTGCGTGGATTTCGAAATAAGGCCCGAAACCGCGACGCTCGCGATAAAAACCAAAAGAAAAACTCCAATAAGGCTTTTAGGAATCTTTATTCCCCCTGACTGAAGAGCGGAGATAAAATATATAATGCCGATTATTAGGACTCCGAAATAAACCAAGTAGCTTTTGCTAAGGGCTACTGGAAAAACGGTATACGGCAAGACAAAGAACGGGAAAATAAAAGTAAGGACATAAAATAACCACTCGCTGGCATTGGAACCAAAGCCCGCCACTTGTTCTCTAAATCTTTCTAACATAGAATTTTATTAACGATAATAGGCAAATAATAACATAATTTTAAATAATGCTTAAGAAGGTGTCGAGTGTATATCTGAAGATAAAAGATGCCGCAGTTTTTCTTGGAGTCAGCCCTGAAACATTGCGGTTCTGGGAAAAAAATAAGAAACTTTCGTGCGCGCGGGATCCGAGAAACAATTACAGATTATACAAAATAAGCGTGCTCCAAAAATTCAGGGAAATCCGAAAGAGAAAATACAATAAAAGCAAGAAAAGTTGACATCGGGATAAACTTGAGTATAATGAGCGGAGATACGTTGGGTGATCGCCCCGCCATAATGCGCAAGCTTTAGGCGCGGGAGGAAAGTCCGAACACCAATTTAAAATGGCAATGGCTAACGGCCATGCTTTGCCATAATAAGCAAAGACGGAAAGTGCCACAGAGACAATACTAACCGCGATTAATATCGAGGTGAAAGGTGAAAAGTGTCCTTCAAAAGGATTCGCTCCGGACGCAAGGTCGGAGCGTGGAAAACCCTGCCTGGTGCAAGGCCGTGCTCTCTCGATATATCGACATTTCGAAATTTCGAGTGGGAGTGCCGCTTCAGTTTCTACCGTAAGATAGATTCGAGATAAATGATCACACAGTCCGACTTAGGTCGGACGGACAGAATTCGGCTTATAGACGTATCCATAAATCAAAAATCGCTCGTAATGGAGCGATTTTTGATTTAGAGTTTCTTCGAGCGCCTTAAGAATGCCGGGATCGAATCCCATTCGGAACTCTCTGGTTCCTGTTTTTGAATATTCTCTTCGTTTTTTGTTCCGTCTTTTTCGGCGCGAGCAGATTTAGAGCTCTCGGAAAATAAAGATGGGCTCCTGCCGAAGCCAACGGGAAAGCCCGAGGCAATAACAGTAACCTTTACCTGCCCAGATTTTAATCTTTCGTCGCGAACCGCTCCGAATATGATCTTGGCCTCTCGATCCACGTTTTCCGTAATGATTTTGGCCGCCTCCTGCACCTCCCACATAGAAAGGTCGTCTTTTCCGGAAATCGTAAACAAAACGCCCTTGGCTCCTTCAGCGGAAACCTCGAGCAAAGGCGAGTGGACAGCCATACGCGCCGCCTCCTGTGCCCTTGACTTCCCATGCGAGACACCGATTCCGATTATCGCTGAGCCTGAATTCAATAGAATAGTCCTGACGTCCGCGAAATCAACGTTGACTATGCCCGGCGTTATTATCAAATCCGCGATACCCTCAACTGCCTGCCTTAAAACTTCATCGCACATAGCAAACGCCGCCAAGAAAGATGTATCCCTCTCGACAATGCTCAAAAGGCGGTCGTTTGGAATTACTATCATCGCGTCAACGGCTTTCCTCAAACGCACCAAACCCTCCTCCGCGATATTTTTTCTGACGTCCCCTTCAAAAGAAAATGGTTTTGTAACAATCGCGACTGTCAATATGCCTAAATTTTTCGCAACCTCTGCGACAATTGGCGCCGCACCCGTTCCAGTTCCTCCACCGAAACCGCATGTGACAAAAATAAGATCTGCCCCGCGGACCATTTCTTCGATTTCCCTTTTGGATTCTTCCGCGGCCATTCTGCCAAGCTCCGGATTCATTCCGGCGCCAAGCCCTCGCGTAACTTCTTTCCCAATATGAAATTTTTTCTGGGAGAGAGAATTATGTAAATCCTGCGCGTCCGTATTTATAGAAATAAAATCAACGCCCTTAACTTTGGAGCGGATCATGTGATCCACGGCATTTTGTCCCGACCCCCCGACTCCTATTACCTTGAGCCGGGCGGATGTCTCAAATTCTGGCTTAACCTGGGGCATAGTTATACCTAAGACTATACTCGAATAATTTAGCGGTCAAG
>MFHJ01000039.1 GCA_001778545.1 Candidatus Giovannonibacteria bacterium RIFCSPHIGHO2_02_43_16 | reverse complement strand
ACTAAAACAGCAAGCGTCAGAATTAATTTTCTATCCACTTGAAACATAAATTCAATTATACGGATTTTTGGCAAAATCAAAAGTCCCCCTTTCGGGGGACTTTTGCTAGTCACAAGGAAACTAGATTACCTAGACAGCACTTGGGCGTTCATGTTGGAGGTCGGAAGACCCGGCAACAAGTAGCCGTTAGTGAAGTCGTTGTAAGTCGCAGTTACAGTAGTGGTCGAGTTCGGAGTCCAGATGAAGTCATCATCTACGAAGTACTCGACGTCCACAGCTTGGGACATCTGCGCTGAAGGGCCTGAGTAAGATGAGCCGTCGCCCTGAAGCTGAATAGATACAGAGTCACCGGAAGCATTGGCATTCGCAACCGTACCTCGAACCTCGAAGTAGTAGGTTGAGCCGGATGGGACGTTCAAAATCTTTGTAGCGCCAGACGCATCGTTCACAAGCACTGGGATATCCGAGTTTGAATCATTCACATTCAGCGGGCTCGTCGATGAAGCTAATTGGCCGGAAGGAGTATTCACTCCAGCTACTGGGCTTGAGAACACGGAATCGGTGTAACCGAACATATTAAGGCTGGTTACATCAACCGAGGTTGTCGCCATTCTGATAGTGAACTTGTAGATGCCTACATCGCCACCGTTTGCCTTTACCGAGAACCTGAATAATGGCTGGTCGCCGTTAGACAAGCTTGATGGCTGCCATCCGGTTACCGCGGCAAATGTTGGGTAAGCTTCAAAGACTCTGACGCCTTCGGACGATGTGTCTCCGCCGGTAGGGCTGATGTTGGATCCGGAAGCCACTCCTGTTCCATAGTTGCCGTTGATTCCTGTGTTCTCACCATCGTAGTTAACTTTGATGAATGCACCGGACGTCGTGGCGTCACAAGAGAGACAAATGTTTGCCATGTCGCCTTTGACAACAAGGACTTTATTCCCATCCTTCGGAATTCTAAAGGCATTAGCGGAAATTGCGGATGATGTCGCAAAGTCTCCTTGAGTTGTGGAGAATTGCGCGGTACCAATATTTACGCCGTCAGTCGTCCATAGAGTTACTGTTCTGTTTATCAAGTCATCAGGCGTGTTCGAACCGGTTCCGGAAAGCTGTAAGGCAACTTGGCGAAGATCAATGTCTTCATTCGAAGCCGTAAATCTGATTCTGGCCAATTCGATATTAGTCATCCCAGCCGACACTACTTTGTAGGTTGGGCTGTTTGAATCCAATGCTGCCGTGAATGATCCGCCGGAAGAGGCCGTCATGGCCTGTCCGTTGGACTCAGTCAATGTTTCAGCAACTGTCTGACCGGACGTTATCCCGGAAGCACCGGTGTATCCGGTAGCTTCGGCAGTGTCAAGACCCCAGAGGTAAGAGCCTGTTGACCCTGAACGCAAGTCACATTTCAGATTAATGGTCTTAGATGTTCCTTTCGCGACAATCAAACCTGAACCGTCAAATGTGAAGCTTGTTGAAGAGGATTCCGCAGTTGGGTTAACAATATTCGAAGAGTTAACCACGGTGGCTCCGTCATACAGCTTACAGTTCGTAAGATCTGTTGCGTTACCAGTAGCAACTCCGTATGTAAGCGGGATTGTTGTTACGCGAACATCCTCGCCTGAAGAGATCGCATCGAAGCTGTAGCGGGCGAACTCGAATTGAGAAGAGCCTGCGATTACAGTCTGCGCGATTGGAGTAGTCTGCGCGCTAACAGTCAAAGCTCCCGTCTTAACCGTCATCCTCGGCATAGTAAGCGCTGAGGTTGGGCTAGGAGTAATGGTGTTGCCGGTAGTCAAGCCTTTGACTGTTCCCCATCCGGAAGGAGTCGTGGAAGCGGCAATGGTCACGTTGTTGTCAATGTCAGTTCCGATTTTGCCCTTGATCGTGTATGTGTGCACGCCAGTCGGGAAAGTAATCGTGTCGGTGAAAGCGATTGTTCCTTCGTTGCCGCTAGCATCCGTGGCTGAACCATCCTTAGGTCCGGCGACAACAGCGCCTGTTTCGTCAACGATTATCGCGTTGGTAATGTCGTCAACGTCGTCATTTGCTCCCTCGCCAACCAACGACACATTGAATGTGATGCTGGCTACGGAAATAGCCTCGCCTTTTACATCAACCGCAAGCGCGCCCAAGGGCTGGTTTGCAAGATTGATTCCGATGTTTTGCGCGGCAACCGATGTCGCAACCGAAACGTTCATAGTGCCAGTCGAAACGGTTACCTGCGAAGCGTCATAGTAGGGATCTTCTACGCTGGAGAAGTTCGAACTGTCATCAGTGGGATCGGAGCCCGCTAGCGGAGGAATTAGGCCAAAGTTGAAAGTTTGACCTTTAACGCCGATGTCTGTCTGTTTCGCGATATCGAAGTCAATAGTCCTGTTGGATCCGCCAGCGATATCGCCTTTGATTGAGATATCTACGGAAAATCCTTTGTCAATCAGAATTCCGCTTCCTGGGAAGTTAGTGGTGTAATACTTGCCGTCCGCAGAAACCATAGTGTCGTAGGCAATGCCATCGACATAAGTTTTAACGTTGGTAAGATCGCCCGATCCGGCAGAACCTGTCTGGTTCCAGCGGATATGGGTCAAATACACTTTTTCAGCTGACCCAGCGGTAACTTTTACCGCAGAGAAAGTATATCCGATTGTGCCGACTTCTTTTGTCTGAGAAGATCCTGGATCCAGAGATCCGCGCGCCACCGTCACGGAACCAATGCTTAGTGTTCCGTTAATCGTGTGCGCGGCTCCTGTAATCGGGAGAGATCCGGATACCGTTGCGGAGGTATTAACTCCGTTTACTGAGAAGGACGCAACCTGGCCAGCCTCTCCATCAAGATCAGAGTCCATGTTGGCCGCGATCGTCATCGTCCTTGTTTGTCCGGCTTTAACAATAAATGGATCGCCAACCGTAGTTTGATGGCTAGAGTTTAGAGTCTTTGCGATTCCAAGCTGAGCCATATTTTCATCCAGAAGCACCACTCCATCAAAAGAGGTGTCAGCGGCCGGGCCAGTTCTTTCAACTGTGATTCCGTTTACCGTCACATCTCCATCAGTTCCAGCAGTAAGTTTTACCACCGTGAATGGCACGCGTGCCGCACTTTCAGGAGCTATATAGTTGGTCGGCTGCGTTCCCGAAGAAACTTGAAGTCCTGTGCCAACCGATGGAGGAACTGGACCTGGGCCGGGCGGAGTAGGACCGCCAGCTACAAGCGAGTTGTATTTAGCCTGTGAAATTGGTCCGAAGTAACCTACGGCCGGAGCAACTCCGTTCGCGGCCTGCCATTTGGCGACAGCGCCCTTGGTCGCTGGACCGAAGTACATAGTCTCCGCTCCTGGAGAACCGGCTCCGGAAGCTGCTACTTTAAATGCTGTTCCATTTAGATATTGCTGCAGACATTTTACGTCAGCACCCGTTGAACCCGTTGTAAGGCTTCGGGTGAAGCCGCAATTTCCAGTCGATGATGGAGGCGTAGACGGAACGGTCGGCAGGCCGCGCAACGACGCGTTTACGTTGTTGACGGTAGCCGTATCAGCTCCGAACGACTGCAGCAAGGAAAGAATCGACTGAATCTGTGATTCCGTTAAAGCCGCGTTTGCGACTAACGGAACTGCGAGGGAAGCGCCCGACAAAAACAATGCTGTCGAGACGCTTAAGAAAGTGACAACGATTTTATTCGCCGCACCTTTCTTATTTCTGTTTATCATGATTAATTAATTTTTTACTAATAAGTAAGGCATAGATTTTTTGATCTCGACAGACCAAAACCTATGCGTTAATAACACGTTAATAATTTCTGATCTTAGGAGCCGAGCGATTTTCATTAGACATTCCGCCTACGGCGAAGGGCATAATGATCGACCGGACTCGAGACTCCAGTTAATTATCTAAGGTTATATGATTGAGACGAACCTAATATTAATTTCTGTCATTCATCCGATGATATTTATTTGTCAAAGTTCTGACTAACAAAGCAAATCACCTATAAAGCAGGTGATAAGCTTATATTGTCTTTAATTATTATAGGCAAATCCGATTAAACTACACAAGAGGCAAAGGGGTTTCATTTTGTGGATAACGATAAAAGAACTCCGCTAAGAATTCACAGTCATATAATAAATCATCACAACTGTCAATAAACTGCCAAAATTCTTAAAAATCATCTTTTAAATAAGAAATATTTTTATACAATTCTTTTATATCTCTGTAAAATATAAGTAAAATAATCTAAATTGCCAAAATAGCAGAAATATATTCTAATTTAATAAATTAAGTGCGTTAACTGTGCTCTCTTTGTTGAAAAGACGTTAAAAAAGTGTTAAAATTGGGTTAAATTGCGGGGTCGTCTAATGGTAGGACGCGCGGCTCTGAACCGCGTAATCCTGGTTCGAGTCCAGGCCTCGCAGCCATGGTTGGGAATTTATTAGCAATTATGCCATCAAACTCCTGCCCCAAACTTAGTTTAGGTCAGTGTAATTTATGAAAAAAACTAAAACTATCATTGAATTCGGCATAAAAAGGGAGAACGAGGAGAGAAGGGATGGCGGATGCGGCGTCGTGTTCAATCCATATACACAACTATACGCGGTAGGTAAACGTGATATCGATGGATTGCTCTTGTTGTTCTCTGGCGGTATTGCTTCAGGCGAAGACACTGAGAGCGGAGTGTTGAGAGAGATTCGAGAAGAAAGTGGTCTTTACGATTTCTGTCATGTTGAAAAGATCGCTGAAGCACTGACTCATTATCATAACAAAACTAAAAACATAAATCGTGTTGCCTTAGCGACGTGTTTTCTCGTGATACTAAATAGCGCGAGTCTTCTGCCGACTCAATTGGAAGCACATGAACATTTCACATTAAATTGGTACCCAGCAAAAGAAATCCTCGAACATTGGCAAGGTAGAAACCAAGAGGAAAATTACAGTCATTGGATATATTTTTTTAAAAAATCCGTTGCGCGAGCGGCCGCATTAGGATACGACTCAACAAGTAAGATTTGACTGATATTTTTCAAATGCCTTATTTCACATATATCCTAGAATGCGCTGATAAGACTTTATACGTCGGCGTAACAAATAATCTGGAGAGGCGTCTTAAAGAGCATAATGAAGCAAAATCCGGGGCGCGTTATACTAAGATAAGAAGGCCGGTTACACTCCGATACTCTGAATCTTTTCGGACCTATGCCAAGGCGAGAAAACGAGAAGCCGAACTTAAAGGGTGGAAAAGAGAAAAGAAGTTAGATTTAATTTTAAAAAATGTTCACTAAAACCGCATTTATAATAGTTTTCCTGCTCATGATTTTGCCTTATTCGGCAAGCGCGGCGGCGAAGCTTGAGGTTTCGGGCTGGCTTCCATATTGGCGCGCGGCGTCGAGCACGGCCGACGTGCTCCCGCATTTGAGCGATCTTAAGGAAGTTAATCCATTTGGATATAGCGTTAAGAGCGACGGAACGCTTGCCGATCTCGTGCTCAAAATCGATGAAGAGCCATGGACAAGCTTTATCGCGTCCGCGAAAGCCAAAAAAGTCCGCGTTATCCCTACTGTAATGTGGTCGGACGGCGAAGCTATGCACCGTATTCTTTCGGACGGGCCGAAAAGGAGAGCGCTCGAGGATGAAATCGCAAATTTAGTGAAAGAGAAAGGTTTTGACGGCATAGATATCGATTTCGAAGGCAAGAAAGCGGAAACTAAAGATTATTTTTCTACTTTTTTAAAAGGGCTCTACTGGCGCATGGGGAAAAAATGGGTTATGTGCACAATTGAATCGCGCACTCCCCTTGCCTCCAGGTACGATACAATCCCGAAAGACATCGAATACGCAAACGACTATGTCCAAATTAATAAATATTGCGACCGGGTGCGCGTTATGACATACGACCAAGGAACTATTGATTTGCGATTAAACGAATCCGCATTGGGGCCGTATATTCCTATAGCCGACACGAAATGGGTAGAGAAAGTGATCAAGCTCACGGCGCAAACGATTCCAAAAAACAAATTGGTAATCGGAATCCCAACCTACGGCTATGAATACGAAGTTCGGCCGCTTAACCTAGGCTTTCAGTACGAACGCCTATGGTCTTTTAACCCCCAATACGCTCTCGACTTAGCGAAAAATTTAAATATCACTTCTCAAAGGAACAGTGCTGGGGAAATGAGTTTCGTTTATATCCCTCAGCCGACACCCGATTCCATTCCTAACCCAGGCACCTTTCGTATTGCGTGGTGGTCTGATGCCGAAGCGGTCCGGCAGAAAGTAGCGCTCGCGAAAAAGCTCGGCGTGCGCGGAGTTGCAATCTTTAAACTCGATGGAGGCGAAGACCCGGGAATCTGGGATATTTTGAAATAAAAAGAAAAAACGATATAATAAGAATCTATGTCAAACACGCTTAAAACAATAATTATCGGGCTCGCGGTTATCGTCCTTGCCGGTTTGGGATGGAAGTTTTATATAGATAAAAATTATTCGGATATTGAACTTGATGAAGGTGCTAACGTGCCTGTGGGAGCCGGGAACCAAGCGGCAAGCGTGAGTTCCGGAACAACCGACGCCGCTTTGGATAAAGATTTGTCGAATATCGATACCCAGCTGGACGCGCTGTCGGGCGATTCTGCAAATATCGATCAAGGTCTGAATGATAAGCCGATTCCTCCGGCTGAATAACTTATGACTAAATCTAAAATTAAAATATTATCATCGCTAGTAGCCGCAATGCTTTTTTTGAACTCTGTATCGCCCGCCTTTGCTCAAGCCGGAGCAGGTTCAACCGCTGGAGATAGAGCCGCAAAATTGGAAGAAGCAAAAGCAAAGCGCATTGAATTAATTAAAGCGCGGGCAAATGAAGAAATTGATCGGCGGATAAAAGCGCTGGATAAACTTTTAGAGCATGTCCAGAAAATGAAAAGAGTTTCCGACGCGCAAAAAAATAGTACCGCGAGCATGGTCGCGGGCGAAAAAGCTAAATTGGAAACCATGCGCGCGAAAATCGCCGCCGATACCGATTTGGAAACCCTAAAGGCTGATCAACGCTCGATTGCCGAATCTTATCGTATCTTCGCTCTCATTATGCCCCAGGCTGCAATTCTAGTCGCCGCGGACAGGATAAAAGTAATCGCGGATAATTTGATAACTATCGGAGGGAAGCTAGAATCGCGTATCAACGAAGCAAAAAACTCTGGGAAAGACGTCGCTTCTCTTGAGTTACTTCTCGCGGATTATAAAGCCGAAATAGCAAACGCAATCTCGAAAGCGGACGCCGCAATAAATGGGGTAAGTAGTTTGACGCCGGATAACGGGGACACAGCGAAAGCCGCATCGAACCGAGCCGCATTACAAGCCGCAAAAGAAAATATCAGAAAAGGAATGGAAGATTTGCGCGCCGCGCGCGAGGACGCCAGAAAAATCGTCCAAGGATTGAAATCAATCGGTGCGGCCCCTAACGCCTCCGCCTCCTCCACCGTCCCCCGCGAATAAATCATATCGAAAATAAAAAACGCCCACCCCAGATCGCACCCAGGGTGGGTTGTTTTAATTTCGAACCTTATTTGTGTCGGGAAAAATCAATCCCGATGATCCTGCCGAAATTGGCAAGGGCAACTACAGTTTCTGTTCTCAAACACCATTGCCAATCTTTTGATAACGCATTTGCTAAATCAACAGCGGCTTTATGGCTTGGCCTTAGCCTGCTAAGTTCGAGATCTCGCGCTTCTATCCGCTCTTGGAGCAATTTATTCTCTTTTGCGACCTTGTTGTATTTCTCGGTAGCCGCGGTGATAGCGTCCCAATACTCTCGGTCGTTCCCTTCGATCTTGGCCTTGGCTTTCGCCAACTGCTCGCGGGCCGATTCCTCGACGGAATGCTCAATAGCGGCGCGCTCGACTTCATCGATTGGAGACAGACCAAGCAGAAATCGACAGAGTAGGCCGGGCTTCATGACAGTCGCACCTCGGTCTGGTTTGTCGCAATTCGAGAAAAACTTTCCGTCGGCGGTCATAATCTGGAGAAAGTATCCTTGATTCGTATACACGATCTCACCGACGCGCTCCGATGATGGAATCCAAATCTTATTCAAATCAATCTTCGGTTCCTTATCCCTTTCTCCAAATGAAACCTCGAAGATAAATGGAAAAGTCTCGTCCCAATCTTTACGAGGCCTCGTTACTGTCAAAGCAACAAGCCCTCGCTCGCCTCGCTTTATCACCATTGAAAACATATTGCACTCCGGCGAAAGGGGTTTGATGGCAGCGCGCAAATTCGTATCAATGAGCCGTATGCGGCCCTTTTTAGGGATGAAGGAAAGCGTTGTTTCGCTTCCTTCGATATTCGAGGGGACAGCCAACAATTTAGATGCTCGCATAAATTTGTTCCTCCTTCCGGCGGACACCGGAAATTTTAAAGTACGTTAGTCGATCCCTCCGGACAGAGGAACCTCGCGACAATTAAACCCTCGCGTGTTGGGTCGCCTTTGGGTCTTCCCATTTAGGCGGTTTTAGTATACTATATGCGGATACCTATGTCAACAGAGATTAGAAATATCGCAATAATCGCACACGTAGACCATGGAAAGACTACCTTGACCGACGCGATCATGCGCCAGTGCGGGGCGATCAAAGAAGGAACTTCGATGGATTCAAACACGCTTGAAATTGAGCGCGGGATTACCATTTATTCAAAAAATGCATCTATAAATTATCGCGGGACAAAAATAAATATCGTGGATACTCCTGGGCACGCGGATTTCGGATCAGAGGTTGAAAGAGTATTGCGCGCGATTGACTCGGTTTTATTGGTTGTGGACGCGCAGGAAGGGCCTATGCCGCAAACTAGATTCGTTTTGAAAAAATCTTTGGAGCTGGGATTAAAGCCGATCGTGGTCATAAATAAAATAGATAAGCAGGCGGCCGACCCGCACCGAACGGAAGAGCAGGTTTTGGAATTATTTTTGGAATTGGGCGCCTCGGACGAGCAAGCGAATTTCCCCGTAGTATATGCGAACGGCCGCGCGGGCATCGCGAAATTAAAATTGGAAGACGATTCGAAAGATCTGACTCCCCTTTTAGACGCTATACTCAAACACGTTCCAGCAGCTTCTTCTAAAGAAAAATCAGCAAAACATCTTCGCTTCCAGCCGTTTAATCTTGGATATGATAATTTTCTGGGACGTCTCGCCGTCGGCAGAGTATACGAAGGAATCCTGCATGTCGAAGAAAATATTTTTATTAAAAGTGCAGGAAATGAGAAAAGCCTGCCTGCCATCAGGCAGGGAAAAATCTCAAAAATCTACACATTCAACGGCCTTGACAAAATCGAAACCAAAGAAGCCGTTGCTGGAGATATCGTCATGATCGCGGGCCTTCCGGATATCGATATTGGAGAAACAATCACGACTGAGGAATCCGCCCAACCTCTCCCGGCAATCAAAGTCGACGAGCCGACAATCTCGCTCACTTTTTTGGTAAACAATTCCCCTTTCGCGGGAAGAGACGGGAAATTCGTCACCTCAAGGCAGATTCGGGAATTTCTCGAGCGCGAACTCGAGGTCAATGTTGGACTCAAAATAGATTTTTCATCCGTCGACAGCTTTAAAGTTTTCGGCCGCGGGGAATTCCATATCGCGATTCTATTGGAGAATATGCGCAGAGCTGGATACGAAGTGCGAGTTTCCCAGCCGCAAGTGATTTTCCGCGAGGAAAATCATGGCGAGCGAAGCGAGCCATTCGAGGAAATAATTGTAGATATTCCATCGGAATTTCAGGGCGCAATTATTGAGAAACTGGGCGGACGCGGAATCACGCTGAAAAATATCGCGCATCACGCTGAGACCATCCGCCTATTTTTCGAAGGGCCAACGAGAGGACTTTTGGGATACAGATCTCAATTCATGATAGATACCAAGGGCGAAGGAATTTTATCTTCGCGATTTATCGGATTTAAGCCTTTCGCCGGAGAAATAAGAAAGCGCCCGCAAGGATCCATGATATCTATGGCGTCAGGGAAAACATCCGGCTTCTCGCTTTGGGGATTGCAGGAACGCGGAACGCTATACATCGGCCCGGGCGTTGAAGTCTACGCCGGAATGGTTATCGGAAATACTTCGAAGGGAGAAGAAATGTATGTCAACCCGACTAAAGGAAAAGAGCTTTCGAACACCCGCTCGAAATTATCCGACGAAGCGATCGATCTTGTCCCCCCGTATGAGCTTACGATCGAACGCGGACTTGAAATAATGTCGGACGACGAATATTTGGAAGTAACTCCTAAATCCGTCCGATTGCGCAAGCAATTCCTGACCGAACAAGATAAAGCCAGGGCGAAAAAAAACTTATAGAGTTTATCGAGATCCGACCTCGATAGAGCCCTGAGGTCGGATCTCTTAACGTGTTAATATTATTTAATGGACATAATCTCCCACGGGCTTTGGGGAGGGATCACATTAGGAAGGGAAAACAAAAAAAGTTTCTGGACTTCTTTTATTTTCGGAATAGCGCCGGATTTTCTCGCCTTCGCGCCTTTCTTCGCGAGCGTATTTCTTGGGTTCGCCGAATTCCCAAAATTTTCAACCGAGCCGCCTATCCCGGACGGCATTCCTGCATATGTGCATAACGTTTATAGCTTTACTCATAGCTTAATAATTTTCGCGGTTGTGTTTGGTTTAATCGTTTTTGCAAATAAATTCCTTTCTCCTCCTTCGCTAAAGCTTCGGCGGACACCGTGGGAAATGTCCGCATGGGGACTACATATACTTTTTGATATCCCGACGCATTCGAACGCCTTTTTCCCGACCCCCTTTCTCTGGCCCTATTCAAGCGCGCACATTGACGGCATCCCTTGGGCGCACCCGGCAATTTTTATTCCCAATATCGCAATTTTAATAATTCTTTACCTATATTTCTTTGCCTATAAAAAACGTGAGACAAATCATTTTTAATTTACAGTATGTTCACGATCGCAAATATACTATATTTTACTTTTTGCCCCTTAAATATTCTTCAGTTTTCAACGTAACATCTTGAATCGAAGTTTTTGTCGTATCTATAACCAAATCGAATTTGTCGTCGTTGAAATCTTTGATGCCGTAATATTTTTCGTAGCGTTCGGCAATTTTTTTATCGCGAAATTCGTTATGTTCCTTGGCTACCTCGGAAGGAATCTTCTCCCGCTCCGAAACACGCCTGATTCGCTCGTCAAAGTCGCAGGTTAATTTTACTTTTATCGAGTCCGGGATAAAGTGCCAGGCAAGGCGCGATTCGATGATAAAATTATCATTTTTCTCCCCGAATTCTTTTATTTTTTGATCTAATGCATCGTCGTATTTTGAATCTTTGTTCGTTGCTTCTTCAAATTCATTTAAAGTCATCCCGTTTTCATTGGCCATATCTCGAAACATATTCCCGGAGGAGACAAATTGATATCCGAGCTTTTCGGCAAGCATTTTCCCCGCGGAGGTCGTCCCCGTCCCAGCGAGCCCGAATATTGTAATTTTAGCCATGTTTTATTTTTATAATTTCTCGATTTCTTTTAAATCTTTATCCGGACCTTTACGTTTTCTTGCTACCATTAATCAATTATAACAGCATAATTGAAAAAATCCGCGAGAATATTAAATATATTATTTTTGAGCTAAGATAGACGTATGATCATCAATTGTCCGTTTTGCAATATAGATCAGGAAAAAACGCGCGTAATAGAAGATGGCGAGAGGGTTTTGGTGGCACTTTCCAATCCCCGTCTGCTTCCAGGACATACACTAGTGATTCCGAAACGGCACGTTGAGAAAATCTGGGAATTGGATCCGGAAGAACGCAAAGAACTTTTTGACACGGCAATCGAGTACCAAAAGAAAGTAATTGAGCGCTACTCAAAAGGTTGCGACATCCGCCAGAATTACCGCCCCTTTTTGTCCCAATCGGACATTAAGGTTGACCATGTTCATATCCATTTGATCCCCCGCGAAAACGAAGACAAACTT
>MFHJ01000038.1 GCA_001778545.1 Candidatus Giovannonibacteria bacterium RIFCSPHIGHO2_02_43_16 | reverse complement strand
TGCGATCGAATTGCGATAATCTTTGGCGGGAAAATCGTCTCGCTTGAATCCAAAGACGAACTTATCAAAGACGGCCAATCTATCGAGGAGCATTATCTGGCGCAAGTCTCTGGACAAAGAAACGGCGCGATTTAGAAATTGAAATTGATATCTTTCCTAAACTGTGATAAGTTAGATATATATGAAATTAAGCATCCCACAAAATAATATACTCGCGCCTATCCGTCCGATGTTAAATCCGCGACAGCGCCTTTTGCTTTGGACATCAATAAGAGGAATGTGGAAAAATAAAAAGCCCGACCCAATTAAAGAATTAAATAAAATAAGGCGCGAGTGGGATCGTAAATTGCCCCATCTGAAATAATTGTGTATACGCTGGATACTAACGCAATAATTTATTATCTGAACGGCGATAAAGACGCCGTTCAATTTTTAAATAAAATTCTGGCAAGGCCTGTTACTTTATATGTTTCGGCGATGGTGGAGATTGAACTTTTCAGTTCAAAGAACGTAAGCCAGATAGAATTAAGCAATATAGAAGCTATCTTGGAAACCACATTTAATGTCCCAATTGATTCCAGGGTTGCTAGATTGGCAGCAAAATTAAGACGAGATTTTAATATCAAAATTCCTGACAGCGCCATTGCCGCAACAGCTCTTCTTACTAATACAACCTTGATTACGCGCAATGATAAAGATTTCCGCAAGATCCCAGATTTGAAATTAGAGAGAATTTAAATTCTCCAAACAAAAAAGCCCGTTGGTATTTCTATCTCGGGGCTTTCAAAATTATAACGTGCGAACCCATGCCATTTTGTGAAATGCCCCAAACTAAAATATCCTTGACTATCTCCAAGCCAGCAGCTTTCACTTGCGCTTCAAAAATTCTGAAAGACGTTTTGTATTCGTCTTTGCCCGATAATTCTAATTTGCGAGCCTGTTTTATAACTTTAATTGCATTTTTTGTAGCGTTTCCGGATTTATAATATTGTGTGAGTAGTGAATAATATTCTTTAATAGATTTTTGTTTTTCAAAACTCGTCGAATAATCTGGCAAAAAATTATCGCAAATTAAAATTATTCCATTATTCTTCAAATGACTTTTTAAGTTTTTTAAGAAACTAAGTTTTTCAAAGTCTGGAATGTGATGATACGCTGAACTTGCTGTTATAAAATCTAATTTCTTTCCCAATTCTATTTTGCTTGCATCGCCTTCAATGAATTTCCATCCAAGGTTTGTAAATTTTTTCCTCGCCCATTTGAGAAACGCTATGTTCGTGTCTATTCCAACAACTTTTAACTGCGGGATTATAAATCCTAAATGATTTGCAAAATTACCAGGACCGCATGCCACGTCTAGAATTCTGATCGTTTTGATTTTTTTATTGCGCTCTACGCCTATTTTCTGATGGAGGCCGCCGAAAGCAGTTTTATTTATGCGGCTGGAAATTTCTTGCATTAGCAAGCCCCCGGCTATAAACCACATAGTCACCTCGTTATTCATTCCGTCAGGGCCAGAAAGGTAGGTTTTTGCAGAACGATATAAATCTAGCGCATTTTGCATTTTTATTGGCATGATTTTATTTTTCATCAAATTTCCCGCCGCAGTTTTTGAAGAATTGACTATACGAGTCAGACAATAATTTTAGATCTAAACTTATTTCTTTAAAATCAAAATCATCAATTTTGCGGACTGGTATAATTTTTGAAGATATACTGGTTGTTAGAAAAGCGCCGTCATACTTTGCAATGTCTTTCCGTGGAATTTCCCGTTCAATAACCTTAAAATTATTTTTTCTCGCAACATAAAGTAGCGTTTTCCTGGTGATGCCGCCCAAAACTTTTTCTTCCGGCGGCGAGAAAATAGTTTTTTCTTTCATAGTAAAGAAATTTGTTCTTGTGCCCTCCGTTATGTTGCCGTTTTTATCTACGAACAGAGCATCATAACAATTACTATTTTTTGCTTTTTTGAATGCCAAATAACTACCAAGCATGTTTAATGTCTTTGCCTTCGGAAATAATCGCTCATATTCTATGGTGATAACACTCGCACCCTCCGAATACAGCTTTTTACTCGGGTAAAGTGGATTAAGCATAAAAATAAACAATTCAACGTCTTGCAAATCTTCTGCTCCGATCAGGAGCATTTTTATATTGGCCGAGCTGATCCCATTTTTAGATATGAGCAAATTTAATTCTTCCAAAAGTTTGCTCGCAATAAAACGGTGCACAAGACCGATTTGCTCTGCAGATTTTATTAAACGTTCAACATGATCTTTGGCAAAATAAATTATGTCGTTTTGCAATTTTATAGTTTCATATACTCCAAAACCATAGGCATATTCAATGTTGCCAAGCGACATGGTCGCTTTTTCTATGGGAATCAATTCGCCACTTTTTATGATAAATTTTCCTACCATGTTTATTTGATAAAAATAGGTTTTTGCGGGACACTTCTTATTTTGTCCGTCATTGCCCCGCGCTCATTTATAATTTGGACTTTATTATCTGTGATGAGTGCCTCAGCCGCTGGTCGCCTATTTAAAAATTCTAAATGTTGCGTTGCGCCGTAGGCACCTATGTCCTTAACAATTACGAAATGCCCTGATTTTACATCCAGCGGGACTTCAATAATTACCGGCAATAGAAAATCGCTCGAAAGAGTTGTGGAACCATTCAGCCATCCGCTAATGGAACGATCCGATGATTCTTTAAATTGTGAATCGAGAAATAAAAGCTGATGTTTGCGTTCACGAACTGTAGCGGAAGGCATATATACATAAGAGCCATCGGTAAAAATTTGGCAAATTGTTCCGCGTTCGTTCCAAACTACGTGATGAATGGAAAGAACCAGCTCGCCAACATCGGCAAACACATCTCTGCCTGGTTCAATTTCAAATTTCATATTCGGGGAAAGATTATATGTCCCTATTTTTTTAGCGAGCATCGCAAAGTAAGCATCCCAATCAAAATGTTGATTGAATGTTTTTTCATAGTTGTAGTAAAACCCTCCTCCTAAATTGACCATCTCGATTTCCGGAAACTCTCTCGATACTAGGGCGAGAACAATATCAGTATATTTTACGATCTTTTCAAAAGTGCTCAATGTGCCGACATATATATGAACACCGGCAAGTGCTTTATTGTTCTTTTTCAAAATTTTACGAAGGCCAGTAATCTCCCAAGGTTTAATCCCTGTTCGTTGAGAAGAATCAACGGAGATATCAAGGCGAATAAAAATATTCTTTTCTGGAAAATTATTAATTTGCCATTCCACTTCATCTATTGAGGACAAATTAACGCGGACACCCTTCTCCAAAAGAAATTTCAACTCTTCCTGTGGTAAAACCGTTGGAGACGCAATGAGTTTGTCAGCAAGATTATGAGCATTTAATTGATGCCATTCTTCGGTAGATTGAATTGCAATTCCGCAACCATGTTTTCTAACAATTGAGAAAAGATAGGGATTTGAGTTCGTAAAATAGGGAATGTAAATACCTAATTCTCTATTTGCGAGATGATGCTCAGCGGCTTGTTTAATCCGGCTGATATTTGTTTCCAGTCTTTTTTCCCAATAGATAAATACGGGTGTGCCAAGCGCCTGAGCAGTTTTCTTATAAAAATTGGAGTTTTTCATATTTGTCATATTACAGACACATATTATCATGACTCTGTCAATATGTAAATTGATACAGACAAGATCAGAAATTATTCTAATCAAGATAATTGATATGTAGCGAATTATCCTTTACAATAAAGGGATTTTTAGCATTTGCTATTTCTTTTGTTGGTGCTATAATATCGTTGATAGTCATCAACACTATGCTAAAAGACATCAAAAAACTGCTTATTCCAATGGGATTAAGCGAAAGCGAAATCAATGTTTTTTTGGCTATGGTTCAAGTGGGGCCTGAGGCGATAAGCAGGATTGCTAAAATGGCCGGCCACAATAGGGTAAGCGTTTATGACATTCTTCGCCGTCTCTCAGAAAAAGGACTGGTAAGACAGATAACAAGAGGCGGAGTTAAGAAATACGAAGCGGTAGAACCGGGAGTTATTTTAAGAAAGCTAAACGAAGAAAAAGAAACAATCGAAGAAAAACTCGTAGTATTTAAAGATTTACGACCAGAACTAAACGCGCTCTATGGTGGGCGTTACGATCAGCCGTCCGTTTCATTTTATGAGGGGTTACAAGGGGTTAAAAATATTTTGCTTGACACGCTTGAAACGCACGGAGTTGAAGAGATACTTTCTTATGCTTCTGCAGATTATTTGAAAGCTGGATTTGAAAAAGATTTTTTGGAGAAATACTGGCAGAAGAGAGTAAGCATGAAAATTCCGTCTCGTGGTATTATTCCAGCTACCTCCACGGCTAAGAGTATTTTTATTGAAGAAAAAAATATACGTGAATTACGAAGGGTTAAATTCGTTCTAGCAGAAAAATATAATTTTACTAATGAAATTGATATCTATGCCGACAAAGTATCTATTATTTCGCTTGATCCTAAAAATCTTTACGGCGTGATAATAAAAAGCGAGAGTATAGCGAATACCCAGAGGAGCATTTATGAGTTATTATGGAGTCTGCTATGAATGTAAACTGGATCGGGTTACAGACATTTATACTTGAGGAGTTGGGGAGAGTGAGGAGAGTTTGGATTCAGACTTTAGTCACGCCGTGGATTTCTGCTCTTTTGTATATTTTGATTTTCGGGCAAATCATCGGGCGCAGGATCGGGATTATTGACGGAGTTTCTTATATTGATTTCGTTGTTCCGGGACTATTGATGTTAAATGTGATGCAGTCTTCTTTCGGGCAGACATCGAGCTCGCTTTATTTCCAGCGCTTCGCGAAGCATATCGAAGAGATTTTGGTGGCGCCTCTTTCGTATTTGGAAATGATCGCGGGATACGTTATCGGCGGAGTTGTCCGGGGGCTCTTGGTCGCGGCTGGAGTTTACGGAATCGCGCTTTTATTTACGGTTACGAGCGTAAATCATATCGCCCTTTTTATTTTCTACGCAGTCGCAGTTGCGCTGATTTTCTCTCTCGCGGGTTTATTGATCGGGCTTTGGTCCGAAAGTTTTGAACAGCTCATGATCCCGCAGACGTTTGTCATTATGCCGCTTACATTTTTAGGTGGGCTTTTTTCTTCAATTCATATGCTCCCGGAGCGATTCCAGTTTTTAGTGCGCATGAATCCGTTTTTTTATTTTGTCGACGGACTCCGTTATTCTATGGTTGGGATTTCGGAATCAAATCAGGCCGTAGGAGTTGCTTTAATTTTCGGGCTTGTCCTTGGGCTCGGATTTTGGGTATGGTATTTATTTAAAATTGGGTATAAAATTAGGACTTAAACATAAAAAGGTCGCTCTTAATAAGTTAAATTATTTCTTTTAACTATGGCACAAAGAAAATCAACAGATTGTCGGGAGTTCCCGAGCGAAAAAAATTGCTCGCTTTTTATTTCAGGAACCGAACAAGAGGTTATGGATGTAGCGACGCAACACGCAGTTGCGTCTCACGGACATAAAGACACCCCGGAATTCCGGGCCGAAATCAAAAAAACTTTGAAAGACGCAAACGATTAAAGTTAATCCCGCGAAAGCGGGTTTTGCGGGCATAGTATAGCGATAGTACGACTGCCTTCCAAGCAGTAGGCGCGAGTTTGACTCTCGCTGCCCGCACACTTCGATAAACTCAGTGTAAACAAATTTTCAATATTGCTTTTATCTTGCTTTTACTTTAAGCTTCTTTTAAATCTGTTCGCTGAAAGGGAGGATACTAATATGGTTAATCAGAGCGATATAGTAATCGAAAGGTTAATGGCGCAAGAGTGGCATTTGGCCGATGAGATCAAAAGAAAGATTTTATTTTTAGATTCGGTTTGGCTCAGAGCTATGTCGCATGGAGGGTTTCCGATGGCCGCGCTGTATGTGGTCGTTATTCTGTTTCTTCCGATTGATTTTGAGGCAATTGATCCGGGACTTCGCGTTCCCCTTGCTTTACTGAGCTGTTTTGGTTTTTTCGCTATTGGTATGTGTATGGCGAGGCTATTCTTACAGCACGGTCTTAACAAAGTAACCCTCGAGCTTAACAATTTAGCGCTCGACCCTGATGCTCAGGCTTTGCTCCAAAAACTGGATAGTTTTTCTAAAGAAGCCGATGAAATTCGGAAGATGAATTCTATACTGATAAAATTGGATTCATCGAGACGAATCAGAAAGAAAAAGATCGAAACATTTCTAAAACTTGCAGGGATTCGTCATCAACTTCATTCGCTCCCAGAGATAGCTCCGTGACGGAAAATCACAACGCAAAAGGCGCCCCTATAGAGGAGCGCCTTTTTTGCTTTCCAATCGAAATTTATCGAACCGCGTCTTTCAACCCTTTTCCTGCTTTGAATTTCGGGACTTTCATCGCCGGGACATTGACTGTCGCTCCAGTCTTTGGGTTTCTGGCCTGCCTGGCCTTCCTTTGTTTCGCGACAAAAGTGCCGAATCCGGCGATGGAAACTTCGTCTCCGCGCTTCATCGTGTCGGCAATCGTGTCAAAAACAAAATCTACGACCTCTTCGGCGTGTTTTTTGGACACATCCACCCCTTTCTTGGAGTGAAGCTCCCACAATTTTTGGGATAATTCTGCTTTATTCATAATTTTAGCTTATTAGCTTGTAGCTTATAGAAACGACCTTTTAGCAACGTCAAAAACCATTATACCATAAGGGAAATTCCCTGCCTACCCTGCCTACCGGACAGGCAGGCGGCAGGCAGGGAGCGCTACCTTGCGTATTCCACAACTCTGTTTTCGCGTATAACGTGCACCTTTATCTCCCCCGGGTATTTTAACTCTTGTTCAATGCTGTTCGCGATATCCCGAGCCAGATGCTTCATCTCCAAATCAGATATTTTGTCGGGTGTGACAAATACGCGTATCTCGCGCCCGGCTTGAATGGCATAAGATTTCTCGACAACCGGAAATGTATTTGCTATTCGTTCCAGATCTTCTAAGCGCTTTAAGTAATTTTCGACTGAGTCCCGACGCGCTCCAGGCCGGGATGCTGAAATCGCGTCCGCAGTCTGGACTATTATGGATTCGAGCGTTTCATATGGGTATTCTTCGTGGTGGGACTGCATGGCTTGTACGACCTTATGATCCACATTGAATTTCTGGAGTATCCTGCGCCCTATTTCGACATGCGTCCCTTGTATTTCGTGGTCTACGGCTTTCCCTATGTCGTGGAGTAGCGCCCCTTTCTTCGCAATCGCGACATCCGCGCCCAATTCCGAAGCGAGCATGCCTGCGACATGCGACATTTCGATCGAGTGCTGCAAGACATTCTGGCCGTAAGAGGTGCGGAATTTAAGCCTGCCCAGAAGCATCGAAAGTCTCGGATCGATGTCGAAAATTCCGACTTCAAAAGAAGCCTTCTCGCCGGCATCCTTGATCATTTTTTCGATTTCGTTTTTAGCTTTATCAACTGTTTCCTCTATTCGTGCGGGCTGGATTCTTCCGTCTAAAATCAAATTTTCAAGGGCGATTCTCGCTATTTGCCTTCGGACGGGATCAAAGCTCGATATTATTATCGATCCGGGCGTATCGTCCACAATCACCTCAACTCCGGCAGCGCGTTCAAGCGCCCGGATATTCCTGCCCTCCTTGCCGATTATTTTTCCTTTTATATCATCCGAGGGTATACTGACTGATGTTGTTGTCACTTCGGATGCGGTTGAGGAAGCGATTCTTTGAATAACCGTAGCCAAAATATCGCGGGCTTTTTGCTCGAGCTTGTCTTGCCCAAAGATCTCTATTTTCTGAATTCTCGCCAAGATATCGGTTTCGTACTTTTTCTCGACGGAAGTCAATAATTCTTTTTTTGCTTCCTCCTCGCTCAAATTCGCGAGTTTTTGAAGTTCCTCCCTTTTCCGCTGCTCCATATTTTCCGTTTCCTCGCGCATCTTTTTTATTTCTTCGGCCTTCTTTTTCAAGTTTTCCACATCCAATTCCAAACCACGCCTTCTTTTTTCGAGGCTTTCATCTTTTTCCAGTACTTTTTCCTCTAATTTTCTAATCTGGCCTTCGCGCTCTTTTGTTTCTTTTTTCGATTGTTCTAAGACTTCTTCAGATTTCTTTTTCGCTTCGTCTAATATTTTTACGGCCTGGTCTTTAGCATCCAGGAGTATTTTTTTTACTTCGACTTCCAGTGAATTCTTCTTGTACTGCGCCATTACCTGGCGGAGTATATAGCCCAAAACAATCCCCACGAGAACAGATAAGAGCGCCACCAGAACCGGCGACGTTAAAATCATAGTATTTGCAATTGATTTCGATTAATTCCAAGTTAAATGGATATAAATAATACATAAATGATACCAGACGCGGTAGAATAATACAATGGTCACCTTGATCATATTGGACGGCTTTGGGGTAACCGAAGACCCGGAATCGACTATCTGGGTAGCCGCGCGTAAAAATTTTGGAGAATACGAAAAATTGTATCCCCTTACAACGCTCCAGGCTTCAGGAATAGCTGTCGGGCTTTCCTGGGGGGAAGCCGGGAATTCGGAGGTTGGGCACCTAACATTGGGTGCCGGGAAAACCGTATACCACCATCTCCCGAGAATATCGCTTTCCATACAGGATGGATCTTTTTTCGAAAACAACGCGTTCAAAAGAGCCTCGAGGCAAGTTAAGGAAAACCTGCCTGCCGGCAAGGCAGGTAAGAGCGCCTTGCATTTAATGGGCGTTTTTTCGTCCGGCTCGGTCCACGCTTACCCAGATCATCTCTATGCGCTATTGGAATTCGCGAAGCAAGAAAAACTTGATAAAGTTTATCTCCATCTTTTTACGGACGGGCGAGACGCTTCGCCGAAAGAGGCGAACAAATTTTTCGGTCTGCTCGAAGAGAGGCTCTCTAAATTATATCCCTTCGCGCGCGTCAGCTCGATAATAGGAAGGGACTTCTCAATGGATCGGGATCAGGATTGGGAGCAGATTGAAAAAACATATAATCTCTTCACGAAAGGCGAAGGAAAGAAATTTAATGGCCTCATCGCCTATCTTGAGGAACAATATAGGGCGGGAATTACTGACGAGTTCATTGAGCCGGCATGGAGCGGAGAGAATGAATCAAGGATAAAAGAAGGGGACGCGGTGATATTTTTCAATTTTCGCGAAGATTCCGCGCGGGAGCTCACGCAGGCATTCGTTGAGGACGGTTTTGACAAATTCCCGCGTAAGAAAATTTCGGATCTCGAATTTGTCACGATGACGGAATACGAAAAGAAATTCTCTAATTTAGCCGCGTTTACTTCTTCAAACGTCGCCTCGCCGCTATCCAAGGTCCTATCGGACAATAATTTGAAACAATTTCATATTGCCGAGACTGAAAAATATGCCCATGTCACATATTTTTTCAACGGCGGGAACGAGGCGCCTTTTCCGGGAGAAGACCGCCTTCTTGTGGAATCTTTGCCGGGCTCGCACTATGAAGAACATCCTGAGATGCGCGCTGAAAAAATCGCCGATGAAGTTGAATCGAGATTAAAAAATTACGATTTTATCCTGGTTAATTTAGCGAATGCGGATATGGTGGGCCATTCTGGAGATTTCGACGCGACCCGCAGGGCGCTTGAAATCCTGGATTTTCAGGCGGGTAGGATCGTAGAATCTGTTTTAAAAAATGACGGCATTGTTATTATTACAGGCGACCACGGGAATGCCGAGGAGAAAAGATACCGCATAACTGGGGAAAAGAAAACCAAGCACAGCGTCCACCCAGTTCCGTTTTTTCTGATCGGCAAAAAATTTAGGAGGAAAGAGCCAAGGACTAAAGAAGAAGTAATGAGCCAATATAGCAAAGTCGGCGGAGTCATTTCCGACGTGGCGCCTACGATTTTGGAGCTTATGGATATACCAAAACCGCACGATATGACTGGGGTGAGTCTTCTTGGGGAACTGACGGAGTAAAAAACCGGAAGCAGGAGATGTCTTAGACATAAAGCCATTATCCCCGTGAGGGGTCCCCAAAAGGAGGGATTAGGGAGACAACTCCTACTTTCGATTTTCTACCTGCTTTTTTCCCCCGTTTTTTCCTTTGATTATCTGGTCGATTATCCCGTATGTTCTTGCCTCAAGAGCGTCCATGTAAAAATCGCGATCGGTGTCCTTTTCTATTTTAGAAAGAGGCTGCGCGGTATGCTTGGCCAATATTTTATTTATTTTCTCTCTGATATGGATAATGTGGTCCGCGGTTATTTTTATATCCGCCGCCTGTCCCTCCGCCATGCCGAACACCTGGTGGATCATAATCTCCGAGTTGGGAAGGGCGTAGCGTTTGCCAGCCTCGCCTGAAGCCATCAAAACTGCAGCCGCGGAGGCGGCGAAACCGACGCAGATTGTCGAGACGTCCGGTTTGATGTATTGCATCGCGTCATAGATAGCGAGGGCCGATGTGACCGAACCTCCCGGAGAATTTATATATAAACTGATATCTTTTTTTGGGTCTTCGTGCTGGAGAAACAATAATTGCGCGATTACCGTATTCGCCACGGCGTCGTTGATCGGCCCGCCTAAGAAAATAATCCGCTCTTTGAGCAATCTCGAGTAAATATCATACGCCCGCTCCCCAAAACTTGTCTTCTCAATTACGGTCGGTATCAATACCTGATTATATTCGTCGTTCATAACTATACATATTAATACCACTGCTCCCAGAAGTCAATGTCAAAAAATCCTTTATTTCAGGGCTTTTTCGGATATATTGACAATAGCCCCATTAGGCGGTATAATAGGCAAAATGAACAGAGTCCCTTGATTTAAAGTATCTAACCCCGGCGCCGAGGCAAATCGGGCAATGGAGGATGCGAAGATGGAAACGTCAGATGTATTTTTGGATCGTCTTAGTAAAGTCATTCAGGCTGCGGTGCGGTTTGCAGATTGGAATCTGCCGGCAGACTGGACGAAATGGGCGTTGGAGTTTATATGCGGTAAGCCGGCGAACATTCTTGTGCCACCTCAGTCCGAACCGCCCCACAAGATCTTCTCGGACATCCTCTTTACATTGGGGGATTTCGAGCATGCGTGGGCAGTTTTCAATGACATTTATACAGCGGATTCAGACGAGGCTGAAAGGCTCATGGATAATGCTGTAGCAAACTCTTTAATTGTCGAGGGGCAGGTAAAGAGTCTTCTCGAAGCCCGGGGACTCGAGTTCGAAATCGATAGATCTTTGTCATAAAGCCTCAATCAAAATATGAAAGGAGATGGCCCAAGTGAAATAAAATAGCGGCAGGGAGATGCGTCTGCCGGAAAACGCGCCCAGTTCTAAGAGTGGGACTGTGAAAAGGAGCGGCTTGCCACCGCAAAAACTCCGAACGGGAATGGTTTTCTTTACTGAAAACCATTCCCCTCAACTGAGTTCATAAAGTCCGCCAGCTGGCGGATTGTGGACTCTGAGAGGTGTGTACCTTATAAAAAAATTCTGGCTGCCGTTTTGGTTCTAATTTTTTGGAGTTAAAACGGCAGTCGGAATTCAAACGGCTGACTAATTTCGGAGACAGGGGAGGAAAGTATGAAAAAAATGTTATTGGCGTTTGCAATTATTGCGTGCTTGCTCAGTGTGAGCAACGCGCAAGAAAGGATTTCTGGGCAGGATGTGTACACGGAGAATGAGTACACGGTCCAGAAGGGGGATACCCTTTGGTATCTCGAAGGGCTTCAGCGCGGTGACTCGACTCAATGGAGGCGATTGGTCGAATTGAACCCGTTCCTTAAAAAACCGGGACGGATTTACTACAAAGATGGTATGACTGTCGCCTTAATCAAGCCCGGCGAAAAGTTAAGGGGGCTTGAAGAGATGGGGATTTTACCTCTTGCCTTACCACTCTCTGAATTAAAAGAGGCTGGGACAGCGGACAATTGGTCGTATTTCTGGTTTTTGGTTGCTTTGGTTTTATTCATGGCCGTTGTCGCGCTCATTTTTTACCGCACGTTATTGCGAGGAAAACGAAGAAACCCTGTGACCTCCGGGGAACCTGTGGTTCCCGGCGGGATTTCGCCTAGCGAGAACGAGCGGGTGCGGAATCATTTCGACGCCATCGCCAATCGGCGATTTGCTTCGAGCGTTCCAAATGCTC
>MFHJ01000037.1 GCA_001778545.1 Candidatus Giovannonibacteria bacterium RIFCSPHIGHO2_02_43_16 | reverse complement strand
ATTACAAAATCAGTCGAGGACGCGGAGATTATTTTCAATGTGATTGAAGGAAAAGATGAGCTTGACGCAACTAGCTTGGAGGCTAAGCCTCCAAGCGGAGGCTTAGCCTCCAAGACAATCGGAGTTCCAAAAGAATATTTTTCACTAGCCGAAGGAGGGAAAGAAGGATTAGACGAGAGTATCGCGAAAAAATTTAACGAAGCAATTACTTTTCTAAAAAATAAAGGATTTGAAATAAAAGAAGTTTCCTTGCCCTCGGTCCAGTACGCGCTTGCCGCGTATTATATTGTTATGCCCGCCGAGGTCTCGGCGAACCTCTCGCGTTTTGACGGTGTCCGCTATGGAGCGCGCGCGGAAGGTAAGAATCTTTTTGATGTTTATGCCAAAACGCGTGAGCGCGGATTCGGAGAAGAGGTGCGGCGGAGAATTATTTTGGGAACTTACGTTCTCTCGGCGGGATATTATGATGCGTATTATTCGCGTGCCCAGAAAGTCCGCTATATGATCAGAAAAGATTTCGAAAATGAATTCAGAAACGTGGATCTGCTTTTAACTCCGACAGCTCCGCATTCCGCGTTTAAAATCGGCGAGAAAACTTCCGATCCGTTATCAATGTATCTCGAAGATATTTATACAGTTCCGATAAATCTCGCGGGAGTTCCGGCTATTTCTGTGCCATTCGGGACAGTCCAGAAAGACGGCAAAGATTTGCCAGTCGGCATCCAGCTCATCGCCCCGCGGCTTGAGGAATCGCGCCTTTTTGAAGTAGGGAAGATTTTAGAGGAAGCGAATCCTAACTTTTCTTAACTAGATACCAAAGCGCCAAAGGAGCCCCCCAATTCGCCCAGCGTTCAACGAAATCCCAAATCGGCTCTCCGACAAGAGGCCGGACAATGGCCGTCCAAAAACCCCAGAAGGCCATCCACAAAAGAAGCGGCCGAACCGGCCTGATCAGCACGATAAAAGCAAGCAGGATGTCGATTGCCCCAACTAACATCAATAATTTTGCGGCAAGCGCCGGGTCGGATATGCCGAAATTTTGCATCCATCCTACCCACTGGGCTTTTTGCGGGAGGAATAAAATGGATTTTCCTATTGCCTGCGAGGGAAAAAATCCAAGCGCGAATACCCCGTGCCCTATAAATTCCCCGAACACAGCTATTCGAAGAACCCACTCAACTATTTTAGTATTTTGTATATATCTTATTATAAAATAAAAAAGCGAATCGAGGTGTGGATTTAATAAATGTTGCGGAGCCGGGAATTGCACCCGGGTCTGGAGGTTATGAGCCTCCCGAGATACTGCTTCTCTACCCCGCGCTTGTATGATACGTCTTTATTCTGTAATATTCAAGGCTTGTTTTCGTCTTCTATTTCAAAGGGAAATTATTGGTATAATTAAACCTTATGGGAATAATACTAGCTATTTTATTGGCGATTTCTGCTGGCGTATCTTATAGCGCCGAATCTTCTCTGCCGGGGGACGTCTTGTATCCGATAAAAACTGATTTAAACGAAAGGATTCAGGGGTGGCTCGCATTATCGGCTAAAGCCGAGTCGGAGCATCAAGCTAATTTGGCCATCCGCCGATTGGAGGAGGCCGAGAAGCTCAAGGCCGAAGGGAAGCTCAACGCGGAGCTAAAATCAAGACTTGAGGGCGAATTTAAGGAGCATGTTAAGGCTGCGAACGATGAAATGGATCGTCTTGAAGAAAAAGGTGAGTCGGATGCGGCCTCGTCCGTGCGGACGAAAATAAAATCATCTGTCAGCGCGAAAGGCAGTATTTTGGGAATTACTGAAATAGAAATTGAAAATGAATTCGAGAATAAAGATGAAGTAGCTAAAACTAGCATCAGATCTAAAGTTTCCGGAGATTTCGGCGAACTCGAACTTGAATACGAATCAGGCGCCCTGAAACTTTCCGGGAAATTGGCGAGGGCGAACCCCTGCGTTGATTGGAAGGTGGAGACGGTGGCGGCCAAAGATATGCCTTCCTCCAGCATTACGTTTAACATTACCAAGCGCTCGACCGCGGAGGTCTGTATTCAGGTTTTAGGAGAACCGCAGGAAGTAGAAGTTAAAATCTCGAACGTAGGCGCGAATGCCGCTATTACCGTTAAAATCGATGGCAAAGTTGTCTCTTCCGCCAGGTTGAGATAAATTTTTCTAGATTCGCAAAAATCTTGCCCGGACTAAGAAAAACAAAAGCCCCAGAGACGTCATAAAAACCCCGGCGGTGGTCAAGAAGTAAACGCTGTATTCCCATTGGCTGCCGAGATAAAAACCCACGGCGCTATAAAGCAAGATATAAGATATCTCTCCGAAAATTTCATACAAGAGGTATTTCCCGTAAGGCACGGCTGCAAGTCCCGCGAGGATATTAACGGACGGGCCGACGGAGGTCATAAATCGGCTAAAATAAATAAGAGAGCTGCAATTGGTATCAATATACGTTTTTAAGGTGGCAAAGGCGGCCGAATTCAAAATTTTATTGAAACCAATTAGGCGCAAAAATTTCTCACCGTATTTTCTTGATATGAAATACCCTAAATTATCTCCGGCAATATTTCCCAGAAGAGCCGCGCCGAATACCGCCGGGAAATTAAGATATCCCTGGAAGGCGAAAACGTTCGCGGCAACGATTGTCGTGCTTGCGGGCAGAGGCAAAATAAGCGCGGCGACGAATGTAATCGCGAACAGTGCTGCGTATTTATAAACGAGTAGGAAAGATAGAAATGCATCAAATAAATAATCCATCAGTTTTCGCGGATCAATTGCTTTATTTTTTCTACAGTGGTTCTCGGATCCATTTTCTGGCGCTTGGAAAAACTGCCGACGGGGATATTTGGGTATCTGGGATCTGTGATGTTCAAGGCGTTTTTAAGGTAATCGCCCTCGAGGTCGAATTGCTTATTTATGTAATCAAAAGTCATCCAGGGCTGGATATCCTCAACGGTAATTTTCCGAGGCAGTTCTCGTCTCATCGGCGGGCGTTCGAATATGCCAACTTCTCTAAGGATTCCATATTCCCTAAAGAGAAAGAATAGGGAGGCGATTAAAATAGCGCTAATTGCAAGAGCGAGAATTGGCCTAAAAGAAACGAATTGTCTAAGTTTTTGCATAGCCTATTTAAACGTTGGCGGGCGCGATGGGATTTGAACCCACGATCTTCCCCGTGACAGGGGGACGTGTTAACCAGGCTACACCACGCGCCCAATAAATTTTTAAGGCCAGTGCCAGCGGGAGGAGTCGGACCTCCGTTTAAGGCTTATGAGTCCCTCGTTCTAACCGTTGAACTACGCTGGCGCGCTACTATAAGATAATAGCATATCAAAAATTCAAACTTTCGCAAGCTGATTTATTCAAGAAAAAGAAGTGCGTACATAACCAAAATGCCGACGCAAATTCCGAGCAATTCCTTGAAAACCGTCCCAAATTTTTTCCCACTGCTCCTGTGCAATTCCGGGACTAAATCTGAACTTGCGATATAAATAAATATTCCTGCCGCGAACGGGATTACCCAGTCCAAAATATATTCCGGGAAAGATCCGAGCGCTATAACAAGTATCGCTCCTGCAAGGGAAGTTGCCGCCGACAAAAAGTTAAACCAAAGCGCCTGCCGGGGTCGATACCCCGAATGAATCAACACCCCGAAATCTCCAATTTCTTGCGGAATTTCGTGGAGGATAACAGCAAGCGTTGTCGCAAGCCCAATTTCTACGCTTATAAAATAACTAACCGCGATGACGACCCCGTCGATTAAATTATGTAGTCCGTCGGAGATCAAAATCAGCCGCCCGAGATATTTGGGATCTTCTCTATCGCTCTCATGGGACATGTCGTCATGATGATGGTGCCACCGGAGAACTTTCTCGAGCACAAAGAAAACGAGCATCCCTAGGATGATAAGAAGCGATATCGTTTCCGGATTTTTTATTTTTTCATATGCCTCTGGTATGAGATGCAGGAAAGCGTCTCCCAAAAGAGCGCCAGTTGCCACGGCGACAAACATAAAAACGATCCGCGCCAAGCGTTCTTCGCGAAAAGAGAGTGTAAGCACGCCAGCAAAAGATATTAAACTTACCGCCCCAACGCTTCCCAAAATATATAAGATGTTGTCCATTCTTCTATTTTAACGTTTTTTGATTTATATTGATAGAAATATCGAAGGAGGTGCCCAATGGTAATGGCTCCGAATAACCCGCTCTTTAATAGATACAACCAAGCAGTTAATGAATTCATGAAACGTAACTTCGGCAAACTCGTCGCGATTATCGTCGAAGATATCCGCAATAGCAAAACATATTTTTTGATAGTTAGAAAAGGTATTAGCAGAGTACGATTCCAAAAAGGCGCGGCGAGATATCTAATTTATGACCACTATGCGGGTGCGTCCGATAAAGTTAGGTTAGTATGTTTAGATTATTTCCTCGGAAAAGGCGGGGACGACCCCCTTGCTTATTCCAGGAAGGACGTTGTTTTGCCTCGTTTTGAATTCTGGGATGTATCAGACAGCGAAGATATCTTAGAATTCAAAAGCTCTCGGGGCATAATTACGTTTGCGTCACAAAGGTATCTCAAGAGGATTTACCCGGAGCTTGTTAAGAATCTCAAAAAAAAGTTTAAGGAGGTATCAGGAAAGCGAAAGGGCCCGACTTCGTAGAAGCGGGCCTTTCAGGTTTTAGCAGTGATTTTGGTTATCGGCATTTAGTTGCTATCGCGAAGCAATTTTTCCCGCCTCGTAGCTTCTTCAATCGTAAGCACTCGTGCTTTGTTCCCATTGTTTTTGTATAAGTCAGCGAGCGCTACGGAAATGCCTGCAATCAATATGACTGCCCAGATAATTTGTTTTAAGAGCTTCATGATCACCTCCTTTGCGTCCTGATCAAGATTTTTCTTAATCTTATTTTATTTTTTTATTTTTGTCAATGTGTGGATAATTTTTTATCTCAATTCCGCCCAGAATTGTTTCGCGGTTTCGTCGTAAATTTTTTTCTGTATCGCGTCCACTTCTTCGCCTGTAAGAGTTCGGTCGCTTGAGCGGTAGATGATTCTATAAGTGTAACTAATTTTATCTTGCCCAAATTTTTCCGCGTTTTCATATTTATCTAAAAGCGTTACTTCTTCCACCAGATCGCCCCCGAGGTCGCGGATCAAGTCAAAATAGTTGTTGGGGATAAAATCATTTTTCACAACAAAAGATATATCGCGCGTTATCGGCGGAAATTTGCTGACTTCTTTGAATTTATTGCCGAGCCGCAACTGCTTTTTGACACGCGGATCTTGGGACCACAAAAGGCGTATATCCGGCAATTCCATTGAGATTATGGCCAACCTTTCGAGCCCGAAGCCGAATGCCCAGCCGGTGTAATTTTCCGGATCAACTCCCATTTTTTTCAAAACGTTTCCGCTGACGACTCCCGACCCCAAAACTTCCATCCATTTTCCGTTTTTCTCAATTTCCATTTCAATCGAAGGATTTGTAAACGGGAATTGATCTTTATTAAAACGATATTTAATATCTTTGCCGAAAATTGCTTGGGCGATTTTTATCAAAATATTTTCCAGGTCTTCTATGGTGATTATCTTCTGGCTCTTTGGCGCCAGATACCACCCGTCCATTTGATGAAAAACATTCATGTGATGGCGGTCAATTTCATCTTTACGGTACACCTTGCCGAAAGAAAGCGAACCTACTGCCTCATTGTTTTTAATTCGCTCTTTGATTTTTTTATTCATCAAGTAGTAATACCACATGACGGTCGTATGGGTGCGAAGGATATTTTTTTCGTTGGGGTAGTAAGTATCAGACTTGCTTCGGGTTGGATGATCTGAAGGGAAGTCGAATAGATCAAAGCTGATATCTGCCGGCACGATTTCCGGCGCCTCGACGATATCAAAATTCTCGAAATCCTCGAGCTTTATTATACGCTCCACTAACTCGCATATGGGGCTCTCCGGAGTTCGTGACAAATCCGGCATATCCAAAAACCTCAACATCCTTTTGCTATCGGCGTCTGTTTTTGACTCTAGAGTTTTTATAAGTTCTCTTTCTTCCGGCGAATCAATTTTTATTTGCATTTCTTTAGCATAATAAAAAACTACATTCGAATCAAATTTATAAATTGATTTTGATATCGTTATGATATATCATCACAGTATGCCGCATATATCCAAAAGGAGGATTAAAAGAAAAATTTATAAAAAACTTAATGATAATTTAGTAAACGTCTTCTTGAATTTTCATTCCAAGTCCGACGTGGCTCATTTAGTGAACGATCTACTTACCTATACCGAAAGGATTATGGTGTCGAAACGCATCGCGATTATATTGATGCTTAACGAAGGTTATTCTTTCCGGGCAATTGAATCTGCTTTGAAAGTAACTCTACAAACAGTGCTACGTTTCTGGAAAATGAAAAAGAAGGGAAGATTTGGCAGCTTGGCTAAAAAGACTGCCAAGGGGGGCGATTTATGGAAGGATCTAGAAAATATTCTGCAGGCCGGATTGCCACCGAGAGGAAGGGGGAGATGGAAACACGTTTTTGATGCAATGGGTAAAGCCGATCGTGTAAGCAGAAGCATCTATAGACGGCTATAAAGGAAGGATGGGTTGGTTCGTTATCGTTATGATATATCATCACAGTAATATTTTATATTTTAGCGCATATTTGAGCATAATTGAAAAACGCGCGGATAAACTTGTCGCAGATTATTTGCGCGTTTTCATTCGTAAAGGCTGACGCCGAAATGGTGCAGGATTTCGCTCCTGCTGACTACATAGTCATGGAAGCTAGACGGGATGGCATTATTGAATGTATTTTTCACATCTTCCCATCTCGCGTCAGGGAACGGCAATTCTTCGCTATTTCGTATGTCTATAATCACACACCGCTTTTCTTTCCCGCAAGGGCAGTTTTTCTCGATTGTGAAATAGACCTGAAAAATTTCGCCTACCCGCTCCACTCCCTTAATATATATGTTGGGTACAGTCTTTGGTGTTTCCATGGAAAGATCACCTCCTCTGTGCTCAATTATACAGTATCCAATGGTCAATGTCAACAAGAACAAAGTAGCTTTCTTATATATATTTTGCTAGAATTAGGATATAAAAACAAGGAATATTTTCACAACAAATGCCTAAAAAATTAGCCAAAAAACAAACCTCTCCAAACGGGGGGAATGGGGGGTCTTATACTGCCAAAGATATTTATGTCCTGGAGGGACTTGAGCCTGTCCGGAAACGCCCAGGAATGTACATCGGCTCGACTGGAGTTGAGGGGCTCCACCATTTAATTTGGGAAGTTGTGGACAATTCACTCGATGAGGCGATGGCCGGGTACGCCAAGAATATTTCCGTGACTTTGCTCCCATGGAACAAGGTCCGGGTTGTAGACGACGGCAGAGGAATCCCGGTTGATATTCATAAACAGACGAAAGTATCCGCGCTTGAAACTGTAATGACAACACTTCACGCCGGAGGGAAATTCGGAGGAGACTCATATAAAGTATCCGGGGGGCTCCATGGCGTAGGAGTTTCAGTTGTAAACGCGCTTTCAAAATCTTTGAACGCCCAAGTTTGCCGCGATGATGCGCGCTGGGAACAGGATTATACCCGCGGGAAGCCGGATGGGAAGGTTAAAAAAATAGGAGCGTGCAAAGGATCCGGAACGGCAATAATATTTGAGCCAGATACCGAGATTTTCAAGGAAATTAAATTCAGCTGGGATACCATTTTGGAGCACCTCCGCCAGCAGGCCTATCTCACGGCAGGAGTGAAAATCCAGATCAGAGACGAGCGCGAGAAAGAAAAACATCTGCATAATTCATATGCTTTCTGTTTTGAATCAGGGATTAGGTCATACATAAGTTTTCTGAATCGTAGGCAGAAAGTAAAAAATGAGACGATTTTTTATACGACGAAAGAAGTAAATGGAATTACCGTTGAGGTTGCCTTGCAATATGTCGATGATTTAACGGCGAGAGAGCTCGCTTTTGCTAATAATATTTACAATCAAGAGGGCGGCTCGCATTTGACGGGATTTCGGACAGCTTTGACGCGGGTACTTAACGATTATGCCCGCAAAAATGGATATCTTAAAGATAAAGACAGCCTGACTGGAGAAGACGTTCGTGAGGGGCTGACCTCCGTCATCGCCGTAAAAATACAAAATAGCGTATTGCAGTTCGAGGGGCAGACGAAATCTAAATTGGGAAATCCGGAAGCGAGAGGCGCCGTAGAATCCGTTTTTGGAGAGGCATTTTCGAATTATCTTGAAGAAAATCCTTCGGAAGCCCGCGCGATTTTAGATAAAGTGATATTAGCTCTTGAAGCGAGGAAGGCCGCTAAAGCCGCGAAGGACACAGTCTTGCGAAAAGGAATTCTCGACGGCTTGACTCTTCCTGGAAAACTCGCCGATTGCCAATCGAGGAAAGCGGAGGAGTCGGAATTATTTATTGTTGAGGGGGATTCCGCCGGAGGATCCGCGAAAATGGCGAGAGACAGGAAATTCCAGGCGATACTGCCTCTTCGCGGGAAAATCTTGAACGTTGAGAGGGCGCGCTTGGATAAGATGCTTTCATCAAAAGAGATTAAGGCGCTGATTATCGCCTTGGGCGCTGCAATCGCGGAGGAACTTGATATTTCAAAATTGAGATATCATAAAATCGTGATAATGACTGACGCGGATGTTGACGGCGCGCATATCAGAACGCTTTTGCTCACACTTTTTTATAGATATTATTTGCCGATTATCGAACACGGTTACCTATATATAGCCCAGCCGCCTTTGTATCGAATTCAGAAAGGGAAAGACGTACGCTACGCATATTCCGATCCGGAAAAAGAAAAAGTATTAAAGGAATTCTCCGGCGCTCAAGGAGTGAATATACAGCGATATAAAGGACTCGGCGAGATGAACGCGTCCCAGCTTTGGGAAACGACGATGGATCCGGCTGTGCGCGTTTTGCGCCAAGTCCATATCGAGGACGCCGCGGAATCCTCCAAAACTTTCGAGATATTGATGGGCGATGAAGTCGCCCCAAGGAAACTCTTCATCCAAACACACGCTCGAGCGGTGCAGAATCTGGATGTGTGACAGAGAGTTGATTTTCGGCGTCATATATCCTAGAATAGTCCTTGGATAGGGTACCAAGGGTCCCAAACTGAAAGGAGGAACAATAATGAAAATTCATGGGATCAAAATTGAATACGACCCGATAGGGCACCCATTCCTGAAGTATGCGGTTAAGCCGGACGTCGGAGGGAAGTCCTTCGTCGATATGCTGGAAAATCCCGGCAGTATCGCTCTGCGCGGCGCGCTCTCTCTCTTTTTTGTCTGGCTTACTTATTGGCTCCGGCCTTTATTTAGGCCTGAAAAGACATGAAATTGGGGGGGATAGGAAAATGGTGCTAGTAAAGAAGAAAAGGAAGAGGCGAAAGAAAAACCAGGGGGACGAGGTTCGTGCCGAAATACAGTTTATTGGCGGCTCGATGATAGTCCGGCCGCTGATGATCTCACTAAGCGAGGAGCAGTTTCATGGAATTCGCAGAGAAGCATTAGTTAGGGGCATTGATGATTGCCAAGTTGTAAAGACTTTTCATGGCTTGGCTTTTTCTGTGCCCGTAGCAAAGGCAACGGCTGCAAATACGGAAACCCTTACTTCGCTCTTCGGTTTCGGACGGCTAGCAACCGCAAAATAGTGCCTACGGGTCAAAAAAACAAAAGGGACTGGTCTTCTGATCGGTCCCTCTTGCTTTATTATTTGATATTGCTATCATTAATAAATAAGCCCCTCGGGGCTTTTAAAAAGCCCAAAAAATGAATACTTTCGAAAAATTAATTAATTATATAAAAGAAACCCGGCTTGAGTTGAGGCACGTCAATTGGCCATCGAGACAAAATACTATCCGATTCACTATTTTAGTTATTGGCGTTTCCGCGGCGCTCGCGGCATATGTCGGGCTCCTGGATGTATTTTTCCAATACTTGCTTAACAGTTTTGTATTTTATGGCTAAGCAAACCGGAGAATTTGGAAGAAATTGGTACGCCGTACATACATATTCCGGGTATGAAGACGCGGTTGCGAGAAATTTGAGGCAAAGGATAGAATCGCTTGGCATGGAAGACAAAATTTTCAACGTGCTTGTGCCGACGGAGAAAAAAATAAAAATAAAAGGCGGGAAAAGAAAGAGCATCGAGGAAAAAATATATCCCGGCTACGTTTTAGTCGAGATGATCGTAACGGACGATTCTTGGTATGTTGTCCGGAACACACCGCGCGTTACGGGTTTCGTCGGTTCTGGGACGACCCCGACTCCGCTATCGCGTGAAGAAATCGACGTCCTTTTCAAGAGGATGGGAGAGGCCGAGCCGAAATTCAAAGTTGACGTTTCTGTCGGCGATTTGGTCCGCATTACCGATGGGCCGTTTAAGGAATTTGAAGGAAAGATAAATGAGGTGGATGAAGAGCGCGGGAAAATAAAAGTGTTGGTTTCTATGTTTGGTAGAGAAACCCCGGTCGAGCTTGATTTCTTGCAAGTTAAAAAGTTATAACTAAGAGGCTAAGCCACTTACTTAGTGGCTTAGCCTCCAAGAACTATGGCGAAGAAGATAAAGACGATTCTAAAACTCCAGCTTCCTGCCGGAAAAGCGACGGCCGCGCCTCCGGTTGGAACGGCTTTGGGCCCGCACGGGATTAATATCGGAGAATTTGTGAAGAAATTTAACGCCGAGACGGCGGATAAAGGAGATTCTATTATTCCAGCCGAGATTACCATATATCAAGATAGAACATTTACTTTTATTCTAAAAACTCCGCCTGCATCTGACCTCCTGCGCAAGGCGGCCGGCATCGAGAAGGGATCCGGAAACCCGCTTAAGGAGAAAGTTGGAAAAGTCAAAAAAGCCCAGATAAAACAGATTGCCCAAACAAAAATGGAAGACCTAAACGCAAAAGATATCTCGGGGGCTATAAAAATTGTTGAAGGGACTGCCCGTTCGATGGGGATTGAGGTAGAATAGTAAAACTATGCCTAAGAAATTAGGGGCCGTCCCGTGTCATTTAATACTCGAGATGATTAAAAACGGCTCTATTAATGGCGCCGGAGAATCCAGCGTCCGCCCTGCTTCGCTCGATTTGCGGCTATCCGAGGAATTCTATAGGGTGGATGGAATTTTTTTGCCTAAGCCCGGAGAAAAAGTTCGCGATATTCTTTCCGGAATGGGCGCAATCGCGCATAATTTAGATTATCCCTTGGAAAAAGGAGTGACTTATTTGGCTAAACTTGAGGAGTCGCTTGCGCTTAAAGAAGATATTTACGGTTATTCAAATCCAAAGTCGTCCACTGGAAGAAACGACATACACGCGCGAGTAATTGCTGACGGAATTTCACGGTATGACACAGTGGCGCCCGCTGGATACAATGGCGAGCTATGGCTTGCTATCGAACCTAGATCATACCCGGTGAGACTCAAGTCTGGCATTTCTCTTTCGCAGATACGTTTTTTCAATCACGATACGAGATTCAAAGAAGAAGAATTAAAATTTTATTTTGAACGCGACCAGCTTTTGTGGCACAAAGGAAGACCACTTACTTACGATGAGATAAAAATAAGAGACGACGATGGCGCCTTAATACTGACTGCGGAACTTAACGCTGATTTTGTAGGGTACGAATGCCGCGGTTCCGGAAAAGTTTTGGATTTTAGTCTCACGGAACATTATCAGCCGGAGGAATTTTTTCAGCCGTTAAAATCTCAAAACGGCACGGTCCTTTTGAAAAAAGATAGCTTTTACATTATTCGAACCAAAGAAGCGGTCAGGGTTCCTCCGCATTTCTCTTCGGAAGTGGTTCCTATGGACGAAAGATCGGGGGAATTCCGCACCCATTATGCCGGATTTTTCGACCCCGGCTGGGGCTGGGGAGAGCATGGGGAGGGAAAAGGAAGGCGCGGAGTATTGGAAATTCGGCCGTTTTCAGATGTGCTTCTGCGCGACGGTCAGCCTGTTGCAAAATTCAGATTTGAGAAAATGATGGAGGCGCCGGAGATGAGTTATGATGCACTACTAGATTCAAATTACAATTCGAAAGAGGAAGAAAAACTTCCGAGACTCTCGAAGCATTTTAAGCAAGCATGATGAAAACCCCTCTTTTTATTGCTATGGAGGGATTAGATGGGTCTGGCGAATCAACACAAGCCGATTTGCTTAAAAAATATTTTGAAGACAGAAAGATTAAGGTATTACTAACAAAGGAGCCCTACATAAAAACCAAATTCGGGAAAACAATAAGAAAAGTTCTCGAGAAAAAAATCAAAATTGGGTTAAGGGAGCTGCAGGATCTTTTTACAAAAAATCGCGAGGAACATTTAAAAAAACTGATTCTACCATCATTAAAAAAGGGGATTACTGTTATTTCCGACAGATATTATTTCTCAAC
>MFHJ01000036.1:11673-24231 GCA_001778545.1 Candidatus Giovannonibacteria bacterium RIFCSPHIGHO2_02_43_16 | reverse complement strand
ACCAGAGGTCGCCTCCTCTCGGTCCTCTCGTACTAGAGAGAAGCCCCCTCAATAATCAACGGATGCAGTAGATAGGAGACCAACCTGTCTCACGACGGTTTGAACCCAGCTCACGTACCTCTTTAATTGGCGAACAGCCAAACCCTTGGGAGCTTCTTCACCCCCAGGATGAGATGAGCCGACATCGAGGTGCCGAACTCCGCCGTCGCTATGGACGCTCGGGCGGAACTAGCCTGTTATCCCCGGAGTAGCTTTTATCCGTTAATCTTCCACGTGTCCTACACACAATGGTCGGTTCACTAGATTCTGCTTTCGCATCTGCTCGACCTGACCGTCTCGCAGTTAAGCCGGCTTTTCCTCTTACAGGTCCGGTACGATTTCCATCCGTACCAAGCCGACCTTAATAAACCCCTCCGTTACTTTTTAGGAGGGTTGCGCCCCACACAAACTGCCCACCAGACACTGTCCCCAAACGTTTTCTCCGTCGAGGTTAGAATATAAATTCTTTAAGGTGGGTGTTTCATTGGCGCCTCCATCACAGCCGAGACCATGATTTCAAAGGCTACCCACTACGCTACGCATAAAAAACTCATACCCAATATCAAGTTGCAGTAAAGCTTCCGGGGTCTTTTCGTCTAACTGCACCTAACCGGCATCTTCACCGGTATTGTATTTTCACCGAGCGAATCCTCGAGACAGTCCCCCAGTCGTTACGCCTTTCGTGCGCGTCGGAACTCACCCGACAAGGAATTGCGCTACCTTAGGACCGTTATAGTTACGGCCGACATTGACGAGGGCTTCGGACAGTCAGCAGTACATATTGCTACATACCACCGCCATCGTTAACCTTCTCGCATTGGTCAGGCGTCACCCCCTATACATCCACTTACGTGTTCGCAGGGAGCTGTGTTTTTGATAAACAGTCGCCAGGGGTACTTTCGCTGCGCCCCATTAGATGGGCGCTTGCGCGCTATCTAACGGGGAGGCCTTATCCCGAAGTTACGGCCGCTTTTTTGCCGAGTTCCTTGAGGATCTCTCACTCGTTCACCTGAGGCTACTCGCCTCGCCCACCTGTGTCGGTTTTCGGTACGGTTTCCCTATTCATAATTTTAGAAGATTTTCTTGGAAGACTGCTTTGCTCTATTTCCCATCCCGAAGGAGAGAATTTTCAAAGAGATAAGAGTTGCCAAAAGGCCGAGTGCGGATTTTCCTACACTCACCCCTCCCTCTCCAAACGCGAATCCAATAACGCGCAGAGCATACTAATCTTCGTCCCTTCATCAAAAAATAAGGAAGTCACGGAATATTAACCGTGTGCCCTTCATCTGCGACTTTCGTCATCGACTTAGGACCGACTAACCCTTGGCTGACAATCATTGCCAAGGAAACCTTAGGCTTACGGTGCTCGGGTCTTTCACCCGAGTTGTGGTTACTTGTGCCAACATTCTCACTTCCATACGCTCCACCATGGCTCACGCCTTTGGCTTCGCTGCGAATGGAACGCTCTCCTACCAATTGGTGCTTGAATTTTGGAGGCAACTCTGAACATCTCTGCTCAGAGTTGCCATTTATGATCTTTGGAACTATTCAGCTGGCGTTTTTACCCAACGGACGTTATCGGTTTGGAATTTTTCATCCAGCAGATCTCGACGTAGAGCTTCTATCATCTCATCTACTGACGGCTCTTTCTTTGCGCCTGGCGTCTTCTGATAAAGATACTCCAAATCTCCCGCAATTCGCGTCAATGCGCGGCCGAGCGCATGTTCTGCTTCCAGTGGCCAACCTTCCCGATTCCACCTAACGCTAAAAAATTCCGCATCGAATATATCTTTCACTCTCTGCTCAAACGGTTTCAGTTTCTCTGCCATCGCGTTCTCCTTTCTATGGGAAATCTTTCATTACGCCTGTTCTGGTCATTTCAAAGATTGCTGATTGCAATTCTTTTGACAAGTTTCTCGTTGCCTCTTGAACTTCCGAGAAGAGTTTTTTGTGGATATGCGGTGGAATTTGCTTTCGATCTACCCCGCGCTTCGCTATTTCCTTGTAGACAACTTCGAAGAAAATCCCCCTTTTTACTTCCATTTCGATTAGATCGAGATCGTCTCTATGATCCATTTTACCTCCAACAAACAATTTTTATTTAATCCAAAATTCAAGCACCAATTCCTCACCTTCGGCATGTGTCTTAGTCCCGATCATCTGCGGCGCAAGGTCTCTTGACGAGTGAGCTGTTACGCACTCTTTCAAGGATTGCTGCTTCTAAGCCAACCTCCTCGCTGTTATAGAAACCTCACCGCCTCACTTACACTTAGACACAATTTAGGGGCCTTAGATTGAGATCCGGGCTGTTGCCCTTTTGACCGACGGAGCTTAGCCCCCGTAGTCTGACTGGCCAGCTAAAACCTCTGCCATTCGGAGTTTGGTAGGTCCGTCGAGATTTCTCCCTTTACGAACCTTCCAGTAGCTCTACCTGCAAAGATAAACTGGACGCTAGCCCAAAAGCTATTTCGGAGAGAACCAGCTATTCCCGGGTTCGATTAGCTTTTCACTCCTACCCCAAATTCATCCGATGGCGTTGTACGACCAACCGGTTCGGTCCTCCTGCCTCCTTTCGGAGACATTCAACCTGATCTGGGGTAGCTCACCCGGCTTCGGGTCTATTACACACTGCTCGCGCGCTGTTAACACTCGGTTTCCCTATGCCTCCTCCCGCGAACGGGATTAGACTAGCAATGCACAATAACTCGTTGGCTCATTCTTCAATAGGCACGCCGTTATGGTTCGTCTTACGACATAACCACTTCGACTCCTTGTAGGCATATGGTTTCAGGTACTATTTCACTGCCCTCACCGGGCTTCTTTTCACCTTTCCCTCACGGTACTAGTTCACTATCGGTGTTTCGAAGTATTTAGCCTTAGGAGAGTAGTCCTCCCTGCTTCCTCCGAGCTTATCTTGTTCTCGAAGTACTCAAGATAATAGACAAGGAGCATAAAAGGTTTTTCAAGTACGGGGCTATTACCCTCTTTGGCCGGCCTTTCCAGGACCGTTCCATTAAACAACTTTTATATTTCTAAACTCCCTTCCTGGAACATAGCTATACGCTCCGGAAAGTCTATTTCTTACTACCCCACGCCCTACTACAAAGAATAAATTCTAGATAGTAGAACGAGGTTTGGGCTGATCCCTTTTCGCTCGCCGCTACTTAGGGAATGTATTTTTGTTTTCTTTTCCTCTGGGTACTGAAATGTTTTACTTCCCCAGGTTTACTCTTTACGCAGTTACTCGTAAAGTAATTCGACATTACTCGAATTGAGTTGCCTCATTCGGACATCGCCGGATCAAAGATTGCTAGACATCTCCCCGACGCTTATCGCAGTCACGCTACGTCCTTCATCGCCTTCGAAACCCTAGGCATCCACCATACGCCCTTATTAACCCGCTCCGATTCAAATGCTCTACCACTAGAACATCAAATCAAAGCATTTTTCTAATTTAAGTTTCTCTATTTTAATTTTGGTGCTTCCCAATTTCCCTTTAGGAAATTGAGGATCCCGACTTTTGGTCGGGATACATTTTGCAAATTGTCAACGTTCAGTCCAGGCAATCTACTATATATTCAACTAAAAAATCCGCCTTGAAGCGGATTTATACGCCAAGATTTGGCCAGATATTATCCGCTTCTAAGTTTGGTTTTAGTTAATAAATTCATCATAGATTGTGTTTCCATTATATACGGCTGTTTTTAGGAGTCAAGGGCGTAGGAAAGATCACACAGAAAACTTGACAAAATTGCCGAATTACTATAGTATCCAAAGTGAAAAGGAGGCCTACGCGGAGCCCTCAATCCGAACACTTTCTGAATTCTAGGGTGTTCGGATTCAAAGGTTAATCTCCAAGGGTTCGTACATGGACAAAATTATCTTACCCGGAAAGGAGGTGCGGGAAAATGTCGAAAATAATCAAAGATTGGCTAGCCAAGCCCCAGATGGAAGATTTCTAAAAAGCTGGCTAAATCCCCCTGTGCTCATTGGAGTTTCGGGAACTTTGCTAGGATTCGAATTTGGCCTTGCGATCGGGGTCGCAGTTGTTGCAGGACTTTTGGCCATCGTTTTAGCTATCGTCAAGGGAATCGAATAAAAGTTCGCAACCGCGCGGGCGGATACCGAAAGGATCCGCCCCGCTTTTTATTTTCAAAATTTAAAATCAACTATTTCGTATTTGCGCGATAGCGTAGATATGAGATAGCTACTTTAACTTGTACAAAAACAAATCCCTCCGAGGTACCTCGGAGGGATTTGCGAGTACGGTAATTTCTAAAGATTTATCTGATATCCTGCCTCAAGCGTTCGAGGTATTTCGCCGCCGCGTCTTTTCCGCCAAGTCCGAATGCAAGTCCAAGACCAAGCGCCAAAGCGCCGACAATTCCGATGAATAGCGTCTGAACCATCGGTCCCGCGATTCCCAGCTGATACAATGCCGCGAGGATCGCAAATACCCAGATCGCCCACCTTGATACTCCGCCCAGAAATCCGGACGACGGAAGATTTGCCGCCTTAGCGGAACCAGTAACAAGCTTACCGACCGCGTCCGCAATCAAAGCTGCGACGACCAATATCATCGCCGCCACGAATACATTTGGAAGATATCCGAGCACATCGTCCTTCAGAAAGTCTGTTACCTGAGTCAAGCCAAGCACATCGACTGTCGCAGTAAGAAATACGACTATGACAAACCATTTTACTAGCGCCCCGATAAACACGCCGACATCTAATTTAATTCCAGCTCTCTCAATCGGCTCTTCAACCCCTAGGGATTGCAGAGCTTTATCTATCTTTAGCGAGCGGAGAATCTGTTCAACAACTTTCCCCAAAGCGTGCGCGATAACCCAGCCGACAACAAAAATAACAACGGCCGCGACTAATCGCGGCGCGAACGAAGCTACGCCTGTCCATAATTCATTAAAAGAAAGGATCAATGCGTCTCCCCAAGTTTCTATATACATAAATTCAAGTTTATTCGGTTTGCCCTTTAATTAATCGACCTTTGGGCCAATTGCCTATATTATAGCATATTTTCATCCCCCGTTCGACGGCATTGTGGACAAATATTAGCCGAATTTCAGCCTATGTTTAATAAAAAATTTCCAAATTGCAGCCCAAAGCCAGATTCTACGCTTCCATTTTGGATGGGTATGGCCTTCGAGCATATCTACTATCGCGTCATGTACGAAATAAGTCTTATACCCCTCCTTTCTCATCCGCTCGGAAAGATCGGGGCCTTCGCCAAACATAAAATAATCCTCGTCAAACCCTCCTAACTTTTCAAATAAATCCCTTCGAACAGCGATAAAACTTTCAATAATCCACCCGACTTCAATCGAGCTCGAGTAATCGGATATAAATCCGCGAAAAATATTTCCCATGTTATAGAAAACGCTTTTGCCCTCTTTGTTAATAAGTTTTCCTCCTACCATTCCGGCATCTTCGGTTTTTGTTAAAAAAGAGAGTAATTTTTTTAGAGAATCTTCGCGGACGAGAATATCATTATCCATAAAAATTAAATAATCTCCATCGGCTTCTCTGGCGCCTTGATTGCGGGATACCGTCGGTCCTAAATTTTTATCGTTGTGAATCACGACTACCTCCGGAAATTCTTTTTTTAGCATCTCGGATGTTCCGTCAGAAGAATAATCGTCCACTACGATATATCGTAGCGGCTGAACAATACTCTTTCTTAAAGCAAGGGCAGTCTTTCGCAAAAATTCTTTTCCATTATACGCCGGTGTAACTATAGAAAATTTTGGGTTCATTTTTGGCTCTCGATAATTTCCTTAAATTTATAAGCGCTTGGCCTGATCTTGCGTTCAAGAGTTTTGTAATCAATCGCGATCAAACCGAATCTCGGCCAGAACCCACGCAATTCCGGTATCTCAAAATTATCCATAAAGGCCCAATGGAAATATCCGCGCACATCTATTCTTTCTTTAATAGCCTTAGAAACCCAGTTTAAAGTTTCTTCAATAAATCTTGGCCGATTTGTATCTTTCGCATCCGCGATTCCGCTTTCCGTAATAAATATCGGTTTGCCGTATTTAGACGTCTTTTTAAGTAGGTGATAAATGCCCTCCGGGTTAATTGCCCATCCTAAATCATCAATTGGTTTCCATGAAATCGGCAAGGCACTTATCGGCCCCCATTTTCCATGTTTTAACGAAATATCGATGGATTGTGATTGATAAAATTGAATACCTATAAAGTCGCAATTTTTCTTAACCGCGTTTAAAAATCTCCAATTCCTAATATATTCGAGTATCCTGACCGCAAGCCGATTCCAAGGCAGATTATTTTTTGGAACCATATATACTAAATGATGCGCGAAACCGACCGAAGCATTTTTGTTATTTTTATGTATTGTTTGATAAGCAAGTCTATGCGCTTTTACAAAATTCTTAAAAACCGTATTGCCGCGGCGCATGCTTTTTACCCAAGGGGGCTGTGTTCCCTGAATATATCCCAATCCTGCGTAAACTGTTGGCTCATTAAATGTCAGCCAGTATTTTACGTCCGGGTATGATTTAATAATTTTCTCAACATATCTCGCAAAATAATCCGCGGTTTTAGAATTTTCCCACCCTCCAATATCTCTTATCCAAATCGGATTTGTTGAGTGCCAAAGTGTCGCAAACGGTTCTAACCCCCGTTCGCGAAGAGCCTTGATAACCTCCCGATAGTGTTCTATTTCTTCAATATCAAATTTCCCTTCCTCGGGCTCGATACGAGACCATTCGATAGAAAAACGGTGCCCGTTATAGCCGAGTCGTTTTGCGATGTCAAAATCTTCGCGGAAGCGGTTGTAATGATCGCAGGCGCGCCCGGAAATATAATTTTCCGGCGGATATTTCCCGCCGCTCGCTTTTGAAAGCCGTTGGGCATTTTCTTTTTCCCACTCCGACCAATCGTTATGGTTGTTTCCTTCAACCTGATGCGCTGACGTCGCCGCGCCCCAGAGAAAATTTTTTGGGAATTTTAATTCCATAGCATTGCCGCGCCAATAGCCCCCGCTCTTATGCCAAAACGCGCCTTTATCGCTTCTACTGATAATCTCTTTTTTAACATCTCGAAAAATCCTTTTCGCCCTAAAACCCCTCCGCCTAAAATAACTGAATTGGATCTATATTTTTTGATAATTAAATTCAACCTTACTCCCAGATATCGAGCAAGTTTTTGATCATCTTTCGAATCGCGAATTTTCTGGTACTCTTTTTCCCACCTTTCAGGATATTCGAATGATTTTATTTTCTTGCCAGAAAAAGCGCGTCCGATCCCTGTTCCGATTGTTATCCCAAAAATCTTACTTGGTGGCTTAGCCACTAAGTAGTGGCTAAGCCACCGAATTTCTGCACGCAAAAAACATCGCGCATCATTATCAACTTTTACGCGCTTAAATATTTTTCTAAAATCGAAATTTTTCAAATACTTAATATTCGGACTAATTTTAACTCTAGTCCCATTTACGACCCCCGCGACAGAAATCCCAACTTTATCCGCCCGCGGGAATTTTTTGATCAGATCTATAAATCCTCTTTTCGTCTTGGGAGTGCTGAATTCCTTAAATTTCCCGCCGTAAAGAAACCGTATCTTCGAGCCCCCAATATCAATGCCTAAAATAGCTTTTTTGCCTCGTTCCATATTTCCGGATGATTTTTTTCGGTCTTCAGCCAATACCACCATTCTACGCCCCAAAGGTAGAATTCATCAAAGCCTGATTTCTCCGCGTATGAAATATATTCCTTAAATTTTTTCGCGTTAAATTTATCCAACTGCGAATCCAGGGGAAACAAGTTTTCCTCATAAAGCTGGTGCGGCCCCCACGGCTCGGCTTGAAGTTCGGAAATAATAACTGGTTTATTGCCCGCGATCAATTTAGTCAGCGTGAGCTTAACTCTGAAAAATTGCGGAGGAATCGGATAAGTAAAAAAACCAAGATTCTCGTTCCAAATCTGCCTATACATCGTGCTCCCGAAAATATCCGCCCTTTTCGCCGCGCGTACCCAGATCGAAAGTTCTCCGGAGTCCGTAATTATAACTGGGTGATTGGCGTCTATTTTTTTAACCGAAGCGATCTCTTTGTCCAAAAATTCTTTTCCGAAAAGAGGGCACGCGTCGCCGAAAGGAAGGAATGGCTCGTTTTCTATCTGCCACGCGAAAAGCGCGGGATTATTTCGATACCGCTCCACGGCAACCTCGAGAAATTTAAGTAATTTTTCCTTCTCGAAATCTTGATCTTTTTTCTCCAAAACCCAGTTTGGCTGGTGACACTCCGGCCAGCGCGGAAGTTTTCTGCCAATGGTTAAAATAATTTTTACATCTCTTTTCTGAGCTTCCGAAATTTGCCAATCTAATTCAGAGAAATCAAGTTCTCCTTCTTTCATTTCAATCCGATCCCAATAGACCGGGAGTCTGATTTTTTTGACTTTAAAATCGTCCAAAATCGCAAGATATACGTCTTTTGGATCCATCCCGAATTTTTCGGCAAACGGAGAAGAAAAAGTCACTCCGAAAGCTCGCGCGCTCAGCTCCGGCGAACCAATAAGCCCGAACACAACTGCTAATCCAGCAAGCAAAAGAAAAACTAAAAGTATTTTTAGACTTTTTCGAAAAATTATGACGTGTTTAGTTTCCATAAAAATAAAGAATGAAAATGCCGAGAGACACCATAAACATCCCAAATATCTTTTGCATAATCGCCTTCGGGCTCAAAGATTCTTCGATCAGCGAAGGAAGCCATAGGGACAATGACGCGCCGATTAAAAATAGAAAAGCATATTGCAAGCCCTGAAGCGCGTTAACGAGCGCGGCCGGACCGCGCGAGATCGCGAAGAATATGGATAGCGCGCCCAACGCGCCGAATATTTTATTTATAACGATGGACGCAGATGCCCTCGGACGCTTTAGTGATTTCGAGCCGGCGATAATTTCATTCCTAAAATCCGAGGAGAGCGCAAATGAAAGCCCGGCCAAAAAAAGACCGCCCCTCGACCAAATAAAAACATTAAAAAAACTTTCATTTAGAAAAAGATATTTCATCAAAAATGTGGAGAAGGCGAAAAGAAAGGCCGCCGCAATAGCAGGAACAATAAACCCACGAATCTTCCGCCCATGTCCCCATCTATGCTCAAGAGAAAGCGCAATGCTTCCAGATACCATTAAAACTCCGGCAATTAAATCTGCGGAGCTAAATTGATGCCTAAGAAAAAATCCTTCCATAGTAAAAATAAGGATTGCGGTAAAGCTGAGAACCACCGGCAAAACGTTCGACGCGTCGGCCTTGCGAAGCGCGGTAAAAAAGAAAAAAAGGCCGTAGAGCCAGAAAGCTCCGGCCAGAAAACTTATGAAAATTTTTTCCGCTGAAAGAAATGAGAAACCGAAAGGAATAAATATGACGGCCCCGAGACTCAAAATTCCCTGCCAGAAAGCGTAACTAGACGGTCGGGGCAGGATTTTTTTGAGGATTATTTTGTCGCCTAAAACGGAAACCGCCTGCAAGAAGTATCCAAACACGGCGAAAGAAATCCAGGACATTCTTTAATTATATATTCAAAAATAAAAGAAGGGGACGCAGAACTTTCTCTGGTCCCCTTCTTGTTGGTTGCCTCCTTTTATAGACGATTGTATATCGCCATGATGCGAGATGAAGCAGCCGAAAACTCGTTTTCCTTGATTAACTCATCGCTCAAATCATTGGACGTCTCGCCGTCAAAACACGGAACCCCGATGTGGTCGTGCACCGTACTTATGAAGCGCTCTTTCAAACGCTGATTATTTTCATTATCTTCGGAAAGTCTACAGGAAACCCACATCGCAACCTGAATTTTATCTTTTACTTTTCCTTGAATTGCTTTAAGTCTTCTCGCATAACTATAGCCAACTACGAAATCTTTAATAACTTCGGGCCCGACAACAATAAGCATTATTTTCCCTCCTTCAAATTATTAAAGGTCAATAAAAATCCTCCGATCCAGATCGGAGGTTCCAAGCATAATTATTTCTCCAGCTCTAAACTCTCCGATCTATCCAATCGGTAAAGAAAAAACTAAAGAAATAATTACTGTACGCTTTCATTAATCCAATATATCAAAACTAAGTAATTTGTGCAATATGTTTGTGGCCTTATGCAGTGGGCGCGCCCCGATTCGAACGGGGGGCCTTACGGATGTGAACCGTACGCTCTAACCAACTGAGCTACGCGCCCGCCTTCAGATTATCTATAAGCACATCGTGCTCGCCGTCCAAAACATCCATAATGAATTTGTCGTACATACTGTGCCGGTATTTGAACTCTTTCGTGTCGAAAAGGACATATTTAATTTCTCGGCCGAGCTCCGATTCCGTTTTGCCCAAAATTTTATCAAGCCTGCTTTTTCTTATATTATCCCCGACTATCAAAATATCGAGACCTCCTTCCGAGGATCCCGAAAAAATTCCAGAAAGCGCAACAAATTTTAGTCCTCTTCCTAGTCCGCGAAAACGCTTCAGCAGCAAATCGCGAGAAATAGGCGCAGATTCCACTACCAAATGTTTTAAGGCGCGATTGTACTGAAATAGATTATTTAATTGATAAACTTTCTCTTTGCCTTTTTTCGAGCATTTTATAAAATTTATATCGCGCAACAAATTTAATTCGCGCCGTGCTGTTTCCTTAGAAATTTTAGTGGACTTCGCAACATGATTTAATGCAAAAGCTCCTCCGGGATTCATTAAGAAAAAGCGGATAATTTTTACCCGTCCAGAAGAGCCAAAAAGCTTTCCCAAATCGTCCGCCATAGCTCCTATATAATGTATCTTTTGTTACTTCAATTCAACTGCGGCTCCTGCTGCCTCCAGCTTTGCCTTAAGTTCAGTCGCTGCCGCCTTGTCCAAACCTTCTTTGACAACTTTCGGAGCCGCATCTGCCAATCCCTTAGCTTCGGCAAGCCCAAGTCCTAAAACTTCGCGGATAACTTTTATCACCGCAATTTTCTGAGCACCAGTGCTCTTGAGCTCCACGTTAAAAGTGGATTTCTCCTCTTCTATCTCTCCTCCTCCAACCTGGGTCGGAGCTCCGACTGCAAACGTCGGAGCCGCACTCACTCCGAATTTCTCTTCGATCTTTTTGACTAAATCGGAAAGTTCGAGCGCCGTCAGCTTTGAGATCTCATCTACTATTTTTTCTAAATCCGCCATATTATCTCAATTCTTAATTTATAATTTTCAATTTTTAATCTTCTCGACCTCTTTTAATGCTCTAGCTAAACTCCGGACAGGCTGGGATAAAATGAAAGCAACTTGCGTGAGCAAAACTTCCCTCGAAGGTATCGCCCCGAGCTGTTTTATAATATCTGCTCCAACATATCTCGCTTCATAAATCCCGCCGATGATCTTGAGCCCTTCTTTTTCCGCTTTTATGAATTTGGCGGTTAACGCTGGGGGTTCCGTAACCTCGCCATATCCAGCCACAATCCCAATCTCCCCCTCTAATTCCGGCGTGTCCGTAAATCCAGCAGACTCTAATGCTTTCTTGAGCAAAGTCTTTTTTGCGACTTTATACTTTATTTCCGCGCCCCTAAACTGACCGCGCAATTTTCGCTCTTTTGCCACAGAAAGTCCGTGGAAATTCACGAATACCAAAATACTCGCCTTTTCAAAAAGCTTCTTTAAATCGGCTATTATTGTCTCTTTTTTCTCTCTGGTTATGGGCATTTTTTCAGAAAAAAAGCGACCTAAAAGCCGCTTACACCTCGCGAGGGCTTATCTATTGCGCCTCGTCTCTACGGCTTTACTTAATGTATCAGAGGTGCTATACTGCTGTCAAATCCGTCAAGGAGGATAATATGGAATGTATTTTAGAACCGCGTCACAGTCAGCTATTTCTTCAAACTTTAGTCGGCCCTTTCAAAAACGAGGAGGAAGCAGGGAGAGCACTGATTGAAAACGGGTTTGAAAAAACAACCGGACGAACTTACTTCCATCCAAAGTTGATGGTGACCTATTTTCTGCGTCAGCTCGAAGCACTCGACTCATTCGCCGATGAAATAAAGGGCATGATAGAACGTGGAGAAACTGGACGAATAGACAGGATGGATCCTTTCAAGTAACGTAGTAAGTTGCAGCGAATCTTAAAGGCGGGAGCCACCATACTCCCGCCTTCGTTTTTTAAATAAATTATCTATTTACAGAAATCTCCGCTGTTCCAGAATTTCCGGCAGCGTCGTAGGCTTTAGCAGAAATATCGCGTGAACTAGAAGAAGGTTTATATGCGCAAAAGGCCGCATCAAAACAGGAAATTTTTAACGAGTCGTTTTCAAAAATATCTATCTGCGTAACTCCGATATTATCCGAGGCTTCCGCCAATACATACCCACCGGTTATCTGCTTTATATTTACTTGGGGGGCTTCCAGGTCAATCGAAAGAACTGGAGTTTCAACTTCAGGCATAGTTTTATGAACTGAGGCGAAAAGAGCCGCTTCGTTTCCGGAAAAATCTATCGCATCGCTTTCGATCTTAATTACCGCGCCGAC
>MFHJ01000036.1:3225-11664 GCA_001778545.1 Candidatus Giovannonibacteria bacterium RIFCSPHIGHO2_02_43_16 | reverse complement strand
GATAATACCGATCAGAAAAATTGCCTCAAATGACCCAATTCGTTTTTCTCCAATAGAAAAATACTCCCTCTCCAGCATATGAAAATTATAAATCATTCGGACGCCAAAATCTGTGAGTTACTGCGCCATAGCCCAAACCGCGACTAGAGCGGCTGACTCCGAACGCAAATTCAGCCTGCCGAGTGAGTAGGCTTTAAAGCCTGATTCCTTAGCCTCGGATACTTCTTCTTCGCTCCACCCACCCTCGGGACCGATAAAAATTCCCATTTTAGGCTCCCTCATCGATTCAGATATACTTTTTTTCGAATTAGGATCCGCGATTATGCCGGTTATCCTCTCATTTTGGACAAGTTGCAAAGACTCGTTAAAATTCATAATCTCCCCGACTTTCGGGATACAGCCTCTTCCGGATTGCTCGGCTGCTTCTTTTATAATTTTTTCCGCTCGCGGCAAATTAAAATCTTTTTTAACCGAACGCGAAGACAAGATTGGTATAAATTTGTAAACCCCAGCCTCCGTGCCCTTTTGGAAAATCCACTCCATTTTGTCTTTTTTCAAAATCGACTGAAATAAAAAAACTTGCCGTTCCGGCTCGCGTCTGTTAAAAACTTTCTCCAAAATTTTTACGCTCTCTCCAGAAAATTCCGAGATGAAATCGTATCCAGAGTCGTCAAATAAAACGAAGCGCTCTCCGTCTTTAAAACGCAGGACGCTTTTCAGCTGATATAACATCTCCTTCGTAAGCTCTAAGTTTTTTGAATAAAATCTATGCATCTAATATTATAACAAATTCCCCCCTAGCGCCCTCATTTTCATATTTGAAAATTGCTTCGGAAAGATTTCCCCGAAATACTTCCTCATAAACTTTAGTGAGTTCGCGGCATATATTCATATATCTATCTCCGGCGGCATCGTGCAGTTCGTGTAAAGTTTTCAAAACGCGATGCGGAGATTCAAACAAAATTACAGGAAATTCGCTTTTGGCCAATCTCTCAAAAAATTTCTTCCGACCCTTTTTTGACGGAGGAAAACCAAGAAATAAGAAATCAGAAAGATTGATATCGCTTACCGAAATCGCCGCGGTAAGCGCTGAAGGCCCGGGCACAGAAACTATTTCAAATCCCTTTTTATATAAATCATGAATCAAATTCGTTCCAGGATCTGAAATCGCAGGCGTCCCCGCGTCCGTAACAAGAGCAATATTTTTGTATCCGCCAACTGGCGGACCGTAAGTTTTTCCATAAATATGTCTTAAAACATGCTTCGAAATTCCGTAATGCGACAAAAGTTTTCTTGTAACCCTAGTGTCCTCGGCGATAATAACGTCAACGCTCTTTAAAACTTCCATCGCCCTTAAAGTTATGTCCTTTAAGTTCCCTATCGGCATCGCGATTATATATAATTTTCCCATTTATTTAACTTTATGCCCGCCGAATTCTCCTCGTAATGCAGACAATAGTTTCCCAGTCCAATCCGGATATTTTTGGGATTTTATTCTGAATTTAAGCGCGTCATCTAAAACTTTCGCCTTGATTTTAGATTCTTTTGCGGTTTTAACCGTCCACGCTCCTTCCCCCGTAGCTCCGACTTTTCCGGAAACTCTATTAAAATCTTGCCCATGTTTTTTGAGAGCGCGAAGAAGCCATCCGACAAGCCTTGATTCTATGACGCTTCCATTATTATAAATTCCCGCCGCTTTTTTAAGATTTATTTTATATTTTGATTTTTTTAAAATCGTGAAGCCCTCGGCTAAAGACTGCATCATTCCGTATTCGATTCCGTTATGCACCATTTTCACAAAATGCCCGGCGCCAACGCCATTGAAAAATTGAACGCCGTTTTTGACCGCGAGGTCGCGAAGAAGAGGCCTTAGAAAACTAAAAGTTTTTTCGTCGCCGCCAATCATCAACGATGCTCCATGCCTCGCGCCATCAGGCCCTCCAGAAACTCCCATATCAACAAATTTAACTCCGTGTTTCGAAAATTCTCTCGCGCGCCTTATCGTATCTTTATAAAAAGAATTTCCTGAATCCACTAAAATATCGCCTCTTTCCAAAAATTGGACAATGCTTTTCCCGATAGAATCAACCGACTGATGTGGAACGGAAAGAATAATCACGCGCGGAGTCGGTAGATTTTTTAATTTGGAGGGATTATCGCCTTTATCGAGTCCTAAAACTTTCCATCCGCGCCCGCGAAGCCGCAAAACCATATTTCCCCCCATTTTACCAAGTCCGATTATAGCGATTTCCTTTTTCATATTTTCGGATAAGCATTCTGCTCATAAAATTTCAACGGCACCAGATTCTTTTTGAAAACAAGGACAATCGGGTCGACAAATTTCCAGGAGACTAAAACTTCATCCCTTCCCAAAAATATCGAATCATCTCCAGAGAATGCGCCCGCGAGAATTTTTTTATACTCTTCCACATATTGATATTTAACCGCTCGCGTCTCAATTTGGAAAATAATGTTTTTCCCGTCCCTAAATTTTACAACTATTTCTTTTTTATTTTCCGGCATGGCTTTCCCGGCCTCGATTGTAATCGGCACTCCTCTAAACTGTCCGGCGTTCAAAAATGCCGTCACGCGGAAAAATGTCTCCGCCTTGGAATTCCGCTTGACTCCTGGCGCATCGCGATAGCCGCTATACTGGGCGCGATAAGCGAATGGCGCGGCCTGACGAAGGTTATAAATTTTAAGCCTTTGTAGCAATGCCGCCCGCGCTTTTCTCACCGCCTCGCCATGAAAAGCTTTTGGTTTTTCCATCGCAACATATGCGAGCATAGTAAGGAGATGGTTTTGGCCGACATCGCGAAGCGCCCCAACGCCTTCATAAAATTCTCCCCTCGTCCCGACATCCTTTTTCTCCCAGAGCCTCAACTCTATTTTCGAGATATATTCGCGACTCCAAATTTTCTCCAGAAGTCCCGAAGTCCGACTTCGGAGAGCTATTGAAGTCGGACTTCCAAATCTAAAATTAAAAAGCGCATCCATCCCAGATTTCGCAAGATAATGATCGATGCGGTAAATCTGCCATTCATTAAAATATTTCGCAAGAAGATTTTCGATTTCCCGGGCGCTTTTTAAATCTAGGCCAATTGGCTTCTCTACAAGAAGAAACATGTTCTTATGAATAAGCCCGGCCTTCTTCATATTCTCCAAAACGGTTTTATAGAATTTTGGAGCGACTGCTAGATAAAAAAATATTTTATGATCGTGCCCTTCTAATACCTTTTTCAAATCCTCATAAGTATATTTATCTCCGAAATATCCCTTAACAAAATAAAAGAGCTTCAGAAATCCCACAAACTTTTTATCTTTCGCGATCTCATCAAACTTGCCTGCCGCCTCGCGCATTTTTTCGCGAAAGCCTTCTTCTGAAATATCCCTCCTGGAAATGCCGACAACCCTGAAACCCTTGGAAAGTTTTTTCTCTCTAAACAAATAAAAAAGCGAGGGCAGAATTTTCCGCGCCATCAAATCCCCCGTCGCCCCAAAGACCACTAAACTAATTGGCTCTTTTTGCATAACTTATTCTAACCTTCTTGTCACTCAAAACAAGTCCGCCCGCCGTCGGTTCCATAACCTTCGGCGGGCGTTTCGATACACTCTCTACTTCGCATTCGTGAGAGCTTTTTCTTGAGCTTCACCATCGAGTATACTTTGAGCTCGTGCAATTTCGGGATCACCGTAGTATTTTTCCTTAGTCCATTCTCTTACCCCTGCACGAAAAAAAGTCTGGCGAGCCAGGAAGACAATTCTCGCACCATCTTTTCTATCCGTCTTCTCCATCATATCGTAAGGCCCACCAAACGGTAGCTCCCGAGCCATTCGATAAATAAAAATCTCGCCTATATCGCTACTATATTGGTCGCGGCCAGCTCTGCGCGCAAAACGAAGTGCATTGACAGCACTTTCTGTAATTAACCAGGGCGTTGCCCTTTCCTTTAAGCAACAATGTTCGGCTGCAGTTGTTAGAACCAAAAACATATCTCACCTCCATGGGTTTTTATGAACTTTAAATCAGAATAATTGTAGCACGATTATTAATGAACAGTCAACTCAAAAAACCGGTTGGCTATCCTTAACTTCAAATAGCCAATTATTCAGCTATAGCATAATAATTGGCACACGAATTTAAAGTTTAAAAGTTGAAGCCGAGACGCACATACGTACATCTCGGCTTCTCTTTCGTCTACTTTTTCGCTTAGCGTGGTGGGGGAAAAACCACCTTGTGAAAAACGACAGTCTTATGGATTAGGATGCCCCCGCTCATGAACATCTGAGTTGAGTAAAGGCAAAAGGTCTGCTCGCCAGAATGTTCAGTCCTGAACTTGGCATAATAGAGTTGTGGGGAACAGCGAGGATCATCGTCTTCATCCATTTTATCCGGATACGGGTAATCTTTCTGCCAAATAGATCGTCCCCACTTAACTTGCTCGGGATTCGTAAATTCTACTTCGAGCTCCTCCAAAACGTAACCCCTGCTCAGAAAAGTATTCACGATACAGCGCTCGAAGCTGGTTCCATTTACTTCTGCCTCTTTATGCAGGTAAGTAAGCAGTGGGACTTCCGCTCCCCCACAGATTCTTGCCCAAGGCTGCGAGAGCTTAATCGTCTGCATCAAACAATCCTTCCAATCGGCATATCCCAAAACTCTCATGTCACAGCAAATCCGCTTCTGACATTCCATTGGAGAAAGCAAAGTTAAACTATCCATAATTAACTCCTTGTAAGATTGATGACCTAATTTTAAACTATAATACCAAATGGTCTAGAAAAGTCAACTAAGCCTAGAAAACCGGTTGGCCATCGATGATTTTTTTAGGCTGTTCGGAGCGGATTTTTGCAGAAAGCTCAGAATTATAAATATATTTCGTGCCATTCCATTTATATGCAGAGACTTCCCAAGTCCAATTTCCTTCATTGTCCCCCGCCCCGGAAACCTCCACCCAAGCTTTTTCATCTGAAAGTATCTTAAAAACGTTTGCGGTCCTGACCGAAGCCCCATCGCGAAAAATGGCCGGGCGGCTTTTGCCGTCCTTTTCTTCGAGCATAAGCCAGTCTAATTTTCCTCCGGAAAATATTACAACTCCGTATGTCGTCGTATAAGCGCCATAATCTTTTAGATCAAAAACTAATTCTTCCCTGCCATTGGCGTTTAAATCCATAGTCTGGTCGATCTCCGGAGCCTCTCCAGACTTGAATGAAAATTCTTCTGAAAATCCGTTCTGCGGAAAATTAAAAATATTAGAAAGCGCTTTGGTATTGTCCAAAGGATCTGCCAAAATCGCGTGCGGGCCGGATGCGTCGAGGCTGGTTAATAAAAGTTCTTTTTTGCCATCGTTATTTGTATCCAGCTCCTTTTCCTTAAGCCCCTGTGCCGAAAAACCTGCAGGAAAGTTGCGCTCCTGGCTCGCGGAGGGAGTTTGCGTAGCTTCTTGCTTATACTCTTCCTTGCCGGGATTTTTCAGATAAAACCACATGCCACCGGCAATAATTACAAGAAGCAGGAAAATTGCAACATTTTTAATCATTAGCTTATAATACCACCATGGCGCAGGTAGATAAAAAGTTCCCCCATTTCTCGCTCGAGGCCTACAATCCTAGACGGGACGAAGTGGAAAAAATCACTAACGAAGATTTTCGCGGGCGTTGGCTTGTTTTATTCTTCTATCCGGCCGACTTCACTTTCGTCTGCCCGACTGAACTTTTGGATATAAACCGAAGGGGAGCGGATTTTGAAAAACTAAAGGCGGAAATCGTATCCGTCTCCACTGATACCGTCTATACGCATAAAGCCTGGATAGAAATGGAGGAATTATTGAAAGGATTTAAGTATAAAATGGCGGCGGACCATAATGGGAAATTTTCCCGCGAACTCGGAATCTACGATGAAGAAATTGGCATGGCGCAACGCGCCTGCTTTATCATCAATCCCGAGGGAACTCTGCGCGCCTCATACATTGTCGCCGACCCAATTGGCCGCTCAGCGGGCGAGGTCGTCCGAATGCTCCGCGCGATTAAATTCGCCGAAGAACACCCAGGCAAAGTCTGCCCCGCGTCTTGGGACGAAGGCGCGGACGTGCTCGAGAAAGGCATCAAACACACCGGGAAAGTTTATAAACAATTAAATAAATAGATTTTCAGAAATTAAAAAAGGCCGCGGATGTTAAGTCCGGGCCTTTTCGATTTATCAGTCGCGGAAGGTGTGAGCAACACCAGCAGCCACATAATCGTAGGCATTGAAACACTTGGCAACCGTAAGGTTTGTAAGAATATCTTTGAACTTTCTCTCGCCCACGTTTTTCCCAAACAAAATTCTTTTCAATGGGGTTTTAGTTTTCACCGCTTCGAAGCAAGCCGCCTGGATGAATTCGTATGCTTCTGAATACGGAACTCCCGAATCCATAAGCGCATTCCTAATGCGCTGGCTCGCCCAAACGCCAAAGGTGCTTTGTTCCAAGTTATCAGCCATTTTGTCCTCGAAAACAACAAGGTCTCTTACCAAAGTCGTGGCGCGACGAGCCATATAGTGGACCAGCGAAGTTGCGTCTGGAAAAATGTGCCGCTCAACGCTTGACTGAGAAATTTCTCTGCATTCTATTGTCTCGATATCTTCCATCGCAACATGGGCGTATACGCGAACAAGGCGAGATAAACCAAAGAGTTGCTCTGTCTTTATAGGGTTGATTTTGTGGGCCATTGCTGCAGATCCTCTTTGTTTCGGCTTCCTCGGCTCTTGCAACTCACCGACGTCAGATCTCATCATCTGCCAGAAAGTCTTTGCCATCTGCCCTATAGATGAAGCTGCCAACGCTAATGCGCAAAGAAAGGCGGCATGCCGATCGCGTTGCAAAATTTGCGTCTCTGCTCTGGCAGGTTTTAAACCAAGAAATCCAAGTGCTTTTGCCTCGAGTAAGGGATCCATGCCAGCATAATTTCCCACCGCTCCGGAAATTTTGGCTTCAGCAAGTTCATCCTCAAGAACATTTGTAAGCCGTATACTACTGCGCATAATAGCTTCCTCGAAAACTTTCAAGAGTCGGCCGAAAGTATCTGGCTCCGCAAATTGGCCGTGCGTTCTGGCAATCATCAGCATATCTTTGTGCTCACTGGCCTTTTTTCTCAACGCATCGCCCAGTTTGTCTATTTCCTCAATGATGTATATGCAAGCCTGACGCAAAATGAGAATCAAGGCCGGATCTTCTACGTCATATGAAGTGAGTCCTTTGTGGATTTCGTGTGCCCACTCTCTGACCTCCGTATCCTTCAATGATTCCTGAACGCACTCCACGAATGCTATCATGTCGTGCTCGTAAATCTCTTCGAGTTCCGCGATACGATTAAGATCAAATTTTGCGTACTTCTCGATTTTCTGCGCAATGCCAAAAAGCTCTGGGTTTATGCGCGCTCGGATCATCGCCAATTCCACATTGAGCCACGTTCCAAACTTCGTTTCTTCGGACCACAGTTTCCGCATTTCCGGCAAAGTATATCTTGGCAACATAAATCCTCCTTAAATTGGTAACGAATTTCAAACAAACACTACCAAATATCAAACCAAAAGTAAAAAGGCCGGGGTTGCTTGTGCGACCGCCGTGCCTTTTTGATTTGTGTTCCTCGTTGGGAAATTTACCAACCGTCGCCGAAAATTGACGGGATTTTTGACCAATCAATTGATCCTTTCACGTAATCCTCTGGATCTGGCTCAATCGGCCACTTCGTCTTATCCCCAAATTTATGGAGTTCCCGCCGATCAGAATACGCATCCTTCTCCAAGCTACTCAACCTATCCCATTCAGATTTTTCCATAAACCCTCTTTCGAAAGCGGTTATGAACTTCTTGCAGAGCGAGCCAGAGCATTGCCTGGACTTCCCTGGCGGATTGCTCTTCGCCGAAATCCTTAGTCTTTTGAATCAGATGATCTGCCAAACACATAGCCTCTTGTGACCTATTCGAACTAACTTCACGGATCAATTCAACAGACAAACGCCTGCTTCTTTTGATGCCCATAAGAATTCCGGCGATCAAGCCAGTTATCTCGTCATTGATCTTGAAAATAAAAGACTTATCACCCCCGTTGCTCGCAAACAGCTCAGCCATTATCGCAAGAACAACCATTTGCCTGAAAACGTTGTCATGGTTCATCGATAAAATCCTCCTATTTGCTTAGATTATTACTCCGGGCCGCTTCAAAACTACGCCGCCATTTTTTGCGTTTTTCAGGAGATCGAAAAGCTTAGCCACAGCTTCACGAGGAAGCAATTCTATATTTTTTGCGACACTGCAGCTGACAGAGTAATCGCGGGATATCTTACATTTAGCGCTCCTCTTTTCGACCGTGCTCCTCGAAATGGCAAATTGAATTGTGGCCTCTTCGCCAAGCGAGAATACGCTGCCCCAGAACGTAGGATAAATGTTTATCTTAGGCT
>MFHJ01000036.1:0-3216 GCA_001778545.1 Candidatus Giovannonibacteria bacterium RIFCSPHIGHO2_02_43_16 | reverse complement strand
TCGCCAAGCGAGAATACGCTGCCCCAGAACGTAGGATAAATGTTTATCTTAGGCTCGCTGGTACTCCTGATAACAAAGAAATTTATCTTTCCTCCTACGAGTATTACTCCGTCATTATCGAGCAGCCTTTCGTCCAAATACTCAAACAAGTTTCTTGCTTCATTGAAGTCGTTATTTAATTGCGCTAAGCGAAGACATGATGCCATGAACAGGGTAAATGTTAAAATCAGCGTTAATTTCACGGCTTCCATAGCTAATCCCCCATTTCAAGATTACTTTTCTATACCGTATCACTTTAAACAGAAAATCTCCATAGTTTCTTGGACCATGTCGGGCCGGCGTAGTCCACACCGATGCGCGGAGATTTTTTTATTTTCTTAGGATTTATTTCTATCCCTTCCTCTATCCAAAGCTTTGTCTTTTTCGAGAGTTCTTTTTCGTTCAGTTTTTTATCAATTTTCAAAAATTTGCATACTCTCCCCGGGCCGACAACTAGATTCTTAGAGGCTAAGCCACTAAGTAGTGGCTTAGCCTCTGTTTCCAAGGCCCGTATTAAAACTGCTGCGGGAAAATCCTTTTTCCCAGTCACAATATTTAAGCAATAATGCATCCCGTAAATAAGATATATGTAAATGGTTCCTGCCTCACCAAACATAACCTTGGTCCGTTCCGTTTTCCCGCGGGACGCATGCGAAGCCTTGTCTCCTGTGCCATGATACGCCTCTGTCTCAGTTATAATCCCTTCGATTCTTTTTCCGCGATAAATCCTGATGATTTTCTTCCCCAAAAGCTCGCGCGCAACTTTAATTGTGTCGCGTTCAAAAAATTTCCTGCCAAGCATCGCCATAAAGACAATCATAAAACGATATGACCCAGAGACAAAAGCCTCTGGGTCATTCAATACTCGCTAAAGCCGCGGTTTAACTTGCCCTCCTTTTGCGCTTCCGGGCTCGACTAAAGTCGATATTTGTTGTCGGTGGCAACGGGGGCCGCAATTTCATCACACGGATTTCTCTTCGGTGTCGTATTTCTTTCCGCGACAAACGAAACAACCTAAATCGCAATCGCTTGGACATTGGCAATCCTCCTTCAAAGATAAAGATTCTTTCAATTTTGACTATACAATATAAAACTTCTCCTGACAAACTTAATCTTTTTTCGAAGAAAGTCGCACCAAATACGTCGAGATTAGGACAACAACTACAGTTATCAAAATCGCATAAATGAATTTCGCGGCGAGGCCATTTTGGGAAGCAGGATAGAAATATTCGATCACGGATTTAATCGCTTCATTCCACGCCAAACCGGCAACCAGCCCAAGGGCCGCCAAGATATATCCAAAAGTTTTTTCCCTGACTTCTTTTTTAAGCTCGGGGGGCATATTAGCGAAACCTTACCGGTATTTTTAACTCGTCCGCGTGTTCCGGAAGTCCCGAAGGATTATCTTTCTCTAAAATCAAGAATCCTGTATCTGTCGTCGGCGGATCGAATTTCAAACCCGCCTTGAATGGAACAAAATTCTCCGTCATCCATTCCCCTTGCGCCTCCGCGGGCGTTCGCGCCAAAAGTTTTCCGTTCGCATCATAAAGGCTTACCGGAAAAGACGCTTCAAAATACCAAGTTCCCCTGGCCTCGCCGTCTATAAGGAGCGGGCTCGAGACAACGTCATTCGGTTTCGGGGAATTAAGACGGATTAGATTTTCTTTTGCTTTTACCGGATCGTTATTTGCAGGCAGAGGCGCCGGAATGAGATTAGGCTCTTCTGATTTTAAATTAAAATAATACCATCCCGCCCCGGCGATAATAATTAAAATTAAAAATATTATAATCCCGTTTTTCATCTTGCTTCCTTATTATACTTCACGCGGTAAATTACGCCAGCTTTATCGTCCGAAATAAATATCGTCCCGCCGGGCTGTATCATTATATCAACCGGCCTGCCTAATGCGTTACTTCCGTTTAACCATCCCGTTATGAAATCTTCCTCCCCAATATATTTCCCATTAGCATCCAATATATACCTGACTATTTTATACCCGGTTGGCTCCGTGCGGTTCCACGAACCATGGTATGCAACCAAGAGGTTAAACCAATAATTCTCGGGCCAGCCTTCTTCCGGGAAAAATGCCATCCCCAATGGTGCGGAATGCGCGGGGATGTCTATATAACTTTCCGTTTCAAATGGCTCCTCGCAGGCCTGCCTGCCGGTAGGCAGGGATTTCTCTCGATCAAAATTTGTGTCGTGAATATTTTTTCCGTAGCAGATCGGCCAGCCAAAATTCAGAGCTTCATGCTCTGAATTTTGCCCTGAGACTGCCGAAGGGCTTCCTTCGTCGATAATATTAATTTCATCAGGGGGTAGATTATCTCCCAGAAGATCGCGCCCCATCTCCGTAGCCCAGATTTTTCCGTTGACGGGGTGAATCGCCATAAAAACTGAATTTCGTAGCCCCCTCGCGTAAGTCTGGAGATCTGAGCCGTCCGCGTTTACGACCAATATTTTAGCTCTTCTCCAATCCTTCTCATCGCAAACGTTGCAGGAAGAGCCGACGGAGATTAAAAGTTTATTTTCATTTGAATAAGGAAGAAACATTAAGGTCCTCGTGGTATGTCCGCCGGCAGAAGGAAGATCCACGATATCTTTGGGATTTTTCAATTTTAAATTTTTCTCGTCGTAGTCATACATTACAACCTTATCTGTCTCGGCTATATAAATTTTGCATAACCCCGCCTCTGGACACTTAAAGGCAATCCCGTGCGGCTTTTTGAGCCCGGAGATTATTGTCTTCGTCTCATCGGACATCCCGTCGCCATTTTTATCCGGGAGTAACGCGAGAACTTTCCCTTTGGATGGGACGCTGACGAGTATATTCCCCACGGGGTCGTACGCCATTACTCTCGGCGCGCCCAAATCCTTGGCAAAAATGGAAATCGAAAAACCGTCCAGTAATTTCAGCGGAAAATCGGTTGAATTTTGAGGGATATTTTCTATCACTTTCGATATATCCTCGTTCGGTTTGGATACCGCCGGAAGCGTTCCTCTAAGAAATGTCCACACAAAATACCCAACCGCGATAAGTATTATTAAAACCAATATTAAAATTAATTTTTTCTTTGTCATACCACCTCCTTAAGATAACACTTCTCGCAATAAACAATCTCCGGCCTCTCTGGAGCGTACGTAGTCTCAAATTCGTTAGGGCAGGGATTATCTTT
>MFHJ01000035.1 GCA_001778545.1 Candidatus Giovannonibacteria bacterium RIFCSPHIGHO2_02_43_16 | reverse complement strand
GATGAGGACGAATGGCTCCTCGAATTGTTAGCACAAACATGAGCGGGGATCCGAGTGAATAAATAAGCTCGGGCGAGACCGCAGTGCAAGGCCGTCGCCCCAGAGGCTAAAACCCCGGGGAACGACATACCGATGTCGCAAAACTCGGAAAACTGTCAGGCGCTGGCAGAAGTCGAAAGACTCAAAACGGCGCTCTCGAGAAAATCCTCTCAAGCTTCGCGAAATGCGAAGATTCTATCAAATGATGGAATAAGGTGAATTAAACAAAAAGCTTCTTGGAAAAACCAAGGGCTTTTTTGTTTGGAAAATCTTTAAAAAATCCTAGCGATAAATATCCTTGCGATGATCAACATCAAAAAATATTGCGGTAGATTCGTCGCGGAAATAGAAAAAGGCGCGGTAACGGCGAGTAATTCTGAATGCAAGAGCATTGGGAAGTTTCTTTATAGGTTTAATGTGCAAACGCGGATCGCGCCAATTTTCCTTGAAACGTTCTTCTTGAATAAGGTAGATGCCGCGAATTTCTTTCGGAAGATTACGAAAGATTTTAAGGAAATCATCCGTCTTAATTATTTCCATCAAAAGAGACTGGATATTTTTTAAGCGCTTTCAGATATGATTTTTTAATCCTTTCGGGATTTGAAAAATCATCGAGATCTTCCGGCGAAGCAGATTCAAAAAGTTCCTTCCTCAAAATACGTATTTCTTTGAGTATATCCCGTAAAACTTCGTTAGATTTATCTTTGGAAGCTATAGCCATAATTGGAGAGTAGCACAAGAAAAACCTATATGCAATGGGGAGTTTGACGCGGTCAGGCGATATGCTATAATGGTAGCAGTCCGTTCTGAAAGCGGGCTTTATTTATTCCACTAACTATATGTCATTAGACTTAAAAAACTTTCAAAGCGCCTTAGAGGAGGTCCTTACGGAGCGAGGGATCCCCAGGGAAAAAATCCTGGAAACCATAGAGATGGCCTTGGCCGCCGCGTATAAAAAGGACTACGGAAAAAGGGGCCAGATAATCAAGGCTAAATTTAATTCAACTAAAGGCAAAGCCGAGTTCTATCAGGTTAAAATCGTCGTTGACGAAAGTATGCTGAAGGAGGAAATAGAGGATGGCGGAGAAGAAACTCCGACGTTCGCTGAAAACGAAGTCGGAGTCCCGACCACGGATGGCGTCGGGATTGACGGAGAACCCAAGAAAGTCAGGTTCAATACAGAACGCCACATAATGATTGGGGAGGCAAAAAAAATAAAAGCCGATGTTAATGCCGGTGATGAGCTTATATTTCCGCTTGAAACAAAAGAGGAATATGGAAGAATCGCGGCGCAGACGGCAAAGCAAGTAATAATCCAGCGGATCCGTGAGGCAGAAAGAGAATCCATTTATACGGAATACGCATCGAAACAGGGAGAAATTGTATCCGGGATAGTACAGAGAATCGAAGGCAAGAATGTTTTCCTTGATTTGGGCAGGGCGACAGCGCTTCTCCCAAAAGAGGAGCAAGTTCGCGGGGAACGTTATCGGATAAGCGAGAGAATAAAAGCCTATCTTCTTCTCGCGGAAAAAAATCCTCGCGGCCCCGGCCTTTATCTTTCGCGCTCGCACCCGAAATTTGTGGCGGAACTTTTTAAAACCGAGGTTCCTGAAATTCAGTCAGGGGTTGTAGAAGTCCGCGCGATAGCCCGCGAAGCCGGGCTTAGAACAAAAATCGCCGTCAGTTCCAAAGAAGACGGGGTGGACCCGGTAGGCTCGCTCGTCGGACAGAAGGGTATCCGGGTTGGAACGGTCATATCGGAGCTTGGAGGAGAAAAGATAGACATTATAGAATGGAAAGAAAACCCGGAGGAATTTATCGCAAAATCTCTTTCTCCAGCCAAAGTCCTCGAAGTCGAAATAAACCCAGAGAGAAAAGAAGCGCAAGTTAAGGTCGCTGAAGACCAGCTTTCTTTGGCAATAGGCAAGGCTGGACAAAATGTCAGGCTCGCCGCGAAACTTACGGGATACAAAATAGACATCCGCTCGCGCACCGGAGAAACAGTCGCCTCCGTGTCCGAAGAAGGAGAAGAAATACAAAAGCATGAATAACATTCCTTTATATTTATCTGGAGTAAGCCTTATCGGGATACTTTTTTCCTTTTGGGCCTGGCTCAAAATAAAAAAATCTCCCGGGGGAAATCAAAAGATGGAAGAAATCTCAAGAGCCATAGAGGAAGGCTCTAAGGCTTTTATAAAAAGGCAGTATAAAGTCGTGGCCATTGTCGCAATTATAATTGCCGTTCTCCTCTACTTCTTTATTGATTTTGTATCCGCCGTAGGCTTCTTGATTGGTGGAGCCGCTTCAGCCCTCGCCGGATATCTGGGAATGATGACCGCGGTTAAATCAAACGTTAAAGTCGCCGAGGCCGCGAAAAAAGGACTCGCCCCGGCGTTTTCTCTAGCTTATCTTGGAGGCTCCGTGACAGGATTTCTTGTCGTCTCCCTCGGGCTTTTGGTAATAAGTATTTTTTGGTTAATCACAAAAGATCTGCCAGCACTTCTTTCGCTCGGGTTTGGAGGCTCGCTTATCTCCGTCTTCGCGAGGTTGGGCGGAGGGATTTATACGAAAGGGGCCGACGTCGGCGCGGATTTAGTCGGGAAAGTTGAAGCGGGAATCCCGGAAGATGATCCGCGAAACCCGGCCGTCATCGCGGATAACGTCGGGGATAATGTCGGAGATTGCGCGGGAATGGCCGCGGATCTTTTTGAAACTTACGCCGTAACATTAATCTCGACAATCCTTCTTGGAACACTGATTTTCCCGGCAAATAAAGAAGCGGCGATATTTTATCCACTAACGCTCGGCGCGGGCGCGATTCTGGCTTCTATCATTGGTTCATTTTTCGTTAAGGCCGAGAAGAAAGAAAAAATAATGCCCGGGCTTTATCGCGGGCTTATCGCGAGCGCAATAATTTCTCTCGCCGTATTCTGGCCGATCACAAAATCCTTCGCGCCGCAATTCGGAGCCCAAAATCCTTGGGATTTATACATGTCCGCTTTCATCGGAATACTCGTCACGATTTTAATGGTCATCTTCACGGAATATTACACTTCAAAAAAATTTAGGCCTGTTCGCGCTATCGCGAAAGCGTCCAACTCCGGACACGGAACAAATATCATAATGGGGCTCGCGGTTTCGATGGAGGCGGTGGCGCTCCCAATTTTGACAATTGCTCTAGGAAGTTATTTTGCGTTTCAATTATTTGGCCTTTACGGAATCGCGATCGCCGCGACATCAATGCTTTCTTTGGCAGGAATAATAGTCGCGATTGATTCATTCGGACCGATAACCGACAATGCCGGCGGAATTTCGGAGATGGCGGGGTTGCCCCCGGAAGTACGCGACATAACAGACGCGCTTGACGCCGTCGGAAATACTACCAAGGCGGTCACCAAAGGATATGCTATTGGGTCAGCGGGACTCGCCGCTCTCGTCCTATTCGGGGCTTTCATTTCGGAATTAGACGCTTTGGGCAAGAAAGTTATCTTCGAACTTCAAGACCCATTAGTAATTTTAGGAATATTTATCGGCGGAATCTTGCCATACATTTTCGCTTCCCTATCCATGCTCGCTGTCGGCAAAGCCGCGGGTTCGATAGTCGAAGAAGTCCGCAGGCAATTTAGAGAGAAAAAAATAATGGAAGGGATTGATAAGCCGGATTACGCCGCCGCAGTTGATATCGTCACGAAAGCCGCATTGCGAGAAATGATTTTGCCTGCAATACTGCCGATTGCGGTTACTATTCTTGTCGCTTTTATCTTCGGCGCGAAAGCGCTCGGCGGACTTTTAATCGGGGTAATCGTCACGGGACTATTCCAGGCGCTCGCAATGACTTCCGGTGGCGCGGCGTGGGATAATGCCAAAAAATATATCGAGGAAGGAAATTACGGCGGGAAAAAATCTCGGGCGCACGAAGCCGCCGTCACCGGGGACACCGTCGGCGACCCGTACAAAGACACAGCCGGCCCCGCGATAAACCCGATGATAAAAATCGTAAATATCGTAGCACTGATGCTTGTAAGATTTCTCTAAGCTGTTAAAATACAAATTATGAAGAATTTGCGTTACAATATTTTACTTCGCCCTGAACCAGAAGGAGGCTTTACGGTCTTTGTTCCAGCGCTACCAGGTTGTATAACATATGGCCGCAACCTTTCTGACGCGCAAAAAATGGCAAAAGATGCGGTAAGCGGTTACCTTGCAAGCCTAAGAAAGCATGGCGAACCAATTCCTTCCGATTCCGAAAGTTTTATGACTTCTATAGAAATTGAAAATTCAAAGAACGCACGCTCCGCGGCCTATGCCTAAACTCCCGCGCCTTACTCCACGCAAAGTTATTTCAATTCTCAAACAAAACGGCTTCATCTTGGATCACGCGACGGGAAGCCATTATATTTTCTATAATCCAGAAACAAAAAGGCGCGTTACTGTTTCTTATCATTCAAGAGAAATACCAAAAGGCACGCTTGCGGCAATTTTGAAACAAGCCGGCATCCCGCCGGAAGATATTTAATTTCCAAAACAAAAATAGCCCTCATATGGCTGCTGATTCAGTTAGAAGAGAGATTTAAAAAATCTCATACTGACTCATCAGTCACATAAAGACTAAGTTTAGGTCGGGAGGAGAAAGTCTTGGACTTTCTCCTCCTTTCCTGTTTTGACGGCTGCTACTTTGCCGCTACTTCAGTTTTTCGCGACGCCGGCGATTTCTTCACTTTACCAATCTTCCTGATTGAAACCTCGCCGCCACTTTGAGGCACGATCAAGGAAGTGCTCGCGCCGGTTACCCGAAGTTCAGTACCGAAGGGTGCCACAATTTCAACGCCGTCCACTGTAAACTTTGTAGCAACCGGCCCATCAGTCACTGCACGAAGTGGTACCACGCGCTCGGGTTGTGCGGGCACAGGCGTTGGTGCCGGCATCACGGTCTGCTCGGTTTCCCATTGGAAACCGAGGTACCGCGTCTCTGCGAAAGTCACGTCATTGGCGCAGCCCTGAAGGAAGAAAAGCGTTTCCTCCGTTCCATTTGGGAGCCGAAAGCGCGCTCGGAACGCAGGTTGCCGATTCAGCTGATGCTGTTGCTCGCTACCATCCCGGTAACGCACGACGCCATTCCCCGACAGGAATCCGCTTTCGATCGGTCCGATGCGAACCGGCCGCGGAGCATTTGGAAC
>MFHJ01000034.1 GCA_001778545.1 Candidatus Giovannonibacteria bacterium RIFCSPHIGHO2_02_43_16 | reverse complement strand
CACTGCGGTCTCGCCCGAGCTTATTTATTCACTCGGATCCCCGCTCATGTTTGTGCTAACAATTCGAGGAGCCATTCGTCCTCATCGCTGGCAAATCCATCTGGGATCATTCCTCGGAAGACCTTTAGATCATCAACCGAGAACTCTCTGATAGGCGTGTAACGCCTCGAGTAATAGATGTCGCCATAGAGAAAACGATGAGGGACGAGATGGAGATATTCCCGGAAGAGAGTGATGAACTTGGCTTTTGCCTCGTCCGTAAAGTCGTAAACCCCGCGTCTGCCGGTTAGAAATGTGACGAGGTTATACGGATCGATTAAAACCATTCCGACTTCACTCTTCTCAATCTCCGAAATTAGATCTTCCACCCCATCTACAACAGTCAGGGGTTGGCCTTTCAGTTTCCTGACTGTCTCGCTCAAACGGTTATTGTTATAACAAAGAACTATACGCTTCATAATCTTGTCCTCCTTGATTTGGTTGTTTAGAAACCGTTTTTGACTTTCTGCATCCATTGTAGCATAGTGAGATTTATTTGTCAAGTAGTATAGACCAAAATAGTATTGTAAATAAAGGTTTTACTAGATTTTGTGGAAGAGTTTTGACACAATCTATAAAGAACCCTAAAATAAGGGCATATGAAGGATAAGCTAATTTCTATAGGTTTATCTGAAAACGAGGCCAAAATTTATCTGGCATTATTGGAGTTGGGAAAAGGGACAGTTTCAGAGATAACCCGCAAGGCCAATTTGAACCGCACCACCGGCTATGATGTGCTGGGCGGGCTTGTAGGGCGCGGTTTGGTGAGCGTTTCGGGCAAAGAGCCGAAGCAGGAATATATTGCCGAGTCGCCCGATAAAATAGAGGCATTATTAAAATATAAAATCGGGGAAGACGAGAGAAATTTAAAAGAAATAAAAAATATTCTGCCGGAATTAAAATCGCTTCATAATATTGCAGGAAGGCCGAAGGTGCGGTTTTACGAGGGAACGCAAGGCCTGATTGACGTTTACGAGGACACCCTGACCTCAACAGAGCCGATTCGAGCTTATGCCAACGTTGACGATATGCATAAGGCCTTGTCGAATTATTTTCCAAAGTATTATGAGCGCCGAGCCGGCAAGGGAATTTCAATCAGGGCGATTATTCCTAAAAACGCGATGGGCGAGGAGCGCGCGAGTAAGGACAAAGAAGAATTGCGCGAATCGGCACTGATACCGCCGGATAAATTCTATTTTTCGCCGGAAATTAACATTTACGACAATAAAGTTATGATTGCCTCGTGGCGCGAAAAACTAGGCATTATTATAGAAAGCGCGGAGATTGCCGATGCAATGAAAAAAATCTACGAGTTATCGTGGGCGGAAGCAAAGAGGTTAGATGAGGAAAGCAAATAAGTCAAAGTGCACAAGTGATTAGGCCGTATTGTTCTATAATGTATATAGCATGAAAAAGAGGGGATTTTTCGAGGCATTAAACGTAGTTGACCGGTGCCGGGAGCTCCATGTCGGATTATTGCAATGTCCGCATTTCCTGTTCGTCTTGATGGGGGTGGTAATTTCAGCCGCGATTATAACTACGCATATCGTCGCGAGTTATTACGCGGAGCCGGAAACCGTCGTTTCGATAATATTTGTTGTTACTGTTTTTCTTCTGGTTGTTGGAAACGCGGTGGTGCAAGCTTTTGAAAAAGTGGCGGAGGCCTCTCAGTTGAAATCCGAGTTCGTAGCCATCATTTCGCACGAGCTTAGAAACCCCCTATCTTCAATCAAATGGCAACTTGACGCTATTTTTGAAAAGGCGGAGGTTTCCGCTGATGAATATAAAAATTCCCTTAAGATAGTGAATCACGCGAACGAAAAAATGATTAGTTTAATAAACGATCTTTTGGATGTAAATCGGATCGAAGATAGTAAATTTCAGCTTTCTCTTGAGATTTTTTCCTTGAATGACACGACAAGCGAACTTGCGAAGCTTTACGAACCTATTGCCGCGGCATCGAATTTAAAATTCATGATCTTGACGCCGAAATCTCAAGCTTGGGTTAAAGCGGATAAGACAAGGATAAAATCAGTCGTCTCAAGGTTTATAGACAACGCGATACGCTACTCCACATCTTCAGGAGAGATAACCATTACTATAGAAGATGCCGATTCTCATGTCCGATGGTCTATAACTGACCAGGGCGCGGGAATACCGGTCGAAGAAGTTAAAAATATTTTTTCAAAGTTTTTCAGAGCTTCCAACATTCTGCGTTATCAAACAGAAGGGTTGGGAGTGGGACTATATCTTTCTAAATTCATTATAGAAGCGTCCGGAGGAAAAGTCGGCTTCAGGACGCTTGAGGGACATGGATCAACTTTCTATTTCACCCTCCCTAAATCAAAAGCTTGATATTATAATCTATGGCAAAAAAAGTTTTAATTATTGAAGACGATACGGCTCTCGCTGAAAATCTTTCGAGCACCATAAAGGCCGGAGGAATGGAAGTTCTCGTGTGCCACGACGGCGAGGCGGGGTTCAGGCAAGCTGAAGAGAAAAAACCGGACCTTATCTTACTCGACCTTGTTTTACCGAAAAAACACGGCTTTAAAGTAATGGAAGATTTACAGAAAAATCCAAATTTGAAATCCATCCCTGTCGTTGTCCTTACTAATTTAGAAAGCCCGCACGATATCGAAAAAGCTTCTTCCTTTGGCATTAAGGCTTATCTGGTTAAGGCAAATTACACTCTCTCCGAGATTCTAAAAAAAATAAAAGAGGTTCTTGAAGGATAAAAAAATGTTTCAGTATGAAAATTGAAACACAAAGACTCAAGTCTTTTTTGCTTGATGCCGGCCTTATTGATGAAAAGGCCTTAGCTGTAGCAGAAAAAAAGGTTACTAAGGATAAGGGTTTATCCGATATTTTAGTTGCCGAGGGGAAAATCAGCGAGGATGATTTTGTTAAATTGCAAGGATATATATTGGGAATGCCTTTCGTCAGCTTAGAAAATGAAAAAATCTCCGATGATATTTTGAGGGTAATCCCTGAACCGATCGCGAGAACGCATAATATCATCGCCTATAAAAAAACGGGCAACAATTTAGAGGTCGCAATGCTCGATCCAGGAGACCTTGAGACAATCGAATTTATTAAAAAAACGTCGAATCTTAAGATTTTGCCCAGGATTACGTCAAAAAAGTCGATAAAAAACGCGCTATCGCAGTATAGGCGCTCTCTCGAAGCTGAATTTGGAGACATAATTAAAAAGGATAGCAAGGATATAATAACGGCGATTCCGATTCGGGAAGTTAAGGGCGCGGGAGACACGCCGGAGGACTTAGAAAAGACGGCTCAGGAATTGCCGATAGTCCGCATAGTTGATACTCTGCTCCAGCACGCGATAGTCGAGAGAGCTTCTGATATTCATATTGAACCGATGGAGAAAGAAGTTATTGTTAGATACCGGATTGACGGAATCTTAAGAGACGCAATGGTCCTGCCAAAGCAAGTTGCCATGGGGATAATTGCCAGAATAAAAGTTCTTTCAAACTTAAAGCTGGACGAACATAGATTGCCTCAAGACGGAAGGTTTAAGATTGAAACCAATGAATATAAAATTTCTTTCAGGGTTTCCATTCTTCCCGTCTCCGAGGGAGAGAAAGCCGTTATGCGCCTTTTGATTGAAAATTCAAAAAGTTTTACCCTCGAGACTCTCGGATTTTTTGGAGATGGTTTGGAAAAAATTCATAAAGCGATAAAAAAACCGGTTGGAATGGTTTTAGCGACCGGGCCGACCGGATCCGGGAAAACCACAACGCTCTACACGATTTTGGATATTCTAAACACTCCAGAAGTTAATATTTCGACAATTGAAGACCCTATCGAATACAGGATGCCGAGGGTGAATCAAACGCAAGTCAGGCCGGATATCGGTTTTACCTTCGCGGACGGATTACGCTCGCTCGTCCGACAGGATCCCGACATAATTATGGTAGGAGAAATCCGCGACAACGAAACTGCGTCGTTGGCGATCAACGCTTCGCTTACGGGGCACTTGGTCGTATCAACCCTGCATACAAATTCCGCGGCGGGCGCTCTTCCGAGGCTTTTGGATATGAAAGTTGAGCCGTTTCTTATCGCCTCGACGGTAAATGTGATAATCGGGCAGCGCCTTGTGCGCAGGCTTTGGAAATCCAAAAAACCATATAAGCTGTCCAAGAGCGGAATTGAAGAATTAAAAAAAGAAGTAGATTTAAACAGAGTTTTAGAGGCAATGAAAAAATATAATATCGTTAAAAAAGGAGAAGACTGGACAACGATTGATTTTTATAAACCGGAGCCGACCGCGGAGTCTTTAGACGGATATCACGATAGGATAGGAATACATGAAGTTCTCGAAGTGACCGAATCCATAAAACAGCTGATTATATCAAACGCGACTTCGGACGAAATTGAAAAAAGAGCGAAAGAAGAAGGTATGACAACAATGCTTGAAGACGGAATTATGAAAGCTGTCCAGGGGATTACGACGATCGAAGAAGTGTTACGCGTAACGAGGGAGTAGAAATATGCCTGTATTTGCTTACACGGCGAAGAATATGGCGGGGGAGGAGCAAAAGGGCTCGAGGGAGGCCAAGGATAAATTCGAACTCGCGAAAACTTTGCGAAGCGAGGGATGGACATTGATTAGCGCGGAGAATAAGAGAGATACTAATGTGGGTTTTTCGTTGTCCATGACTATTTTCTCCCATGTCTCGGTAGCGGAGCGCATGCTTTTTGCCAGAAATCTTTCAGTCATGGTCGCGGCCGGGCTCCCGCTTGCGAGAAGCCTCGAAATTTTATCGCATGAATCCAGGAATGCTAAATTTCAAAGCGTTCTTTTGTCCGTAGCCGCGTCAATAAGCCGAGGATCAAATTTTTCTCAATCACTAAAAGAATTTCCTAATATTTTCTCTTCTCTTTTTGTCGCTATGGTAGCGTCCGGCGAGAAAACCGGAAAATTGGAGGAGGCTTTGAAGCTCATAGCTTTCCAGCTAAAGCGAGAATATGATTTAAGAAGGAAAATTAGGGGGGCGATGATTTATCCTTCCGTGATAATTTTCGCCATGATAGCGATCGCCGTCCTGATGCTTATTTTTGTAGTGCCGACGCTGATCGCTACTTTTAAGGATTTGAATATTGAGTTGCCTTTGTTAACGAGGATTGTAATCGGAATCAGCGATTTTTTCGTGAACAATCTTATTTTGGGATTATTGGCGATTCTGATTTTTATCTTTGGAACTTATTTTGCCGCCAAAACTAAGAAGGGGCATGATTTTATCGACACCGCCTTGTTGAAGATCCCAGTAATATCAGGACTTGTAAAAAGAAATAACGCTGCCAGAACTTGCCGGACGCTCGGATCTTTAATTGGAGCCGGAGTGGATATTTTGGACAGCCTTGAAATTACACGAGATGTTTTGCAAAACCATTACTATAAAGATATTTTGCAGGAGTCGCGCGGAGTTGTTGAAAAAGGCGATCCAATTTCAAAAACTTTCATTCAAAATTCGAAATATTATCCGTCGCTTGTGGGCGAAATGATGGCTATAGGCGAGGAAACCGGAAAATTATCCGAGATGCTCCACCGGCTCGCGGTTTTTTACGAAAGCGAGGTCGGGCAGGCCACGAAAGATCTTTCAACGATCATTGAGCCCGTGCTCATGATAATAATAGGCGCCGTGGTTGGTCTTTTCGCGGTTTCAATGATCCAGCCGTTATATAATATAGTAGGCAGTTTCTAGTATGTGTAAAAAAGGCTTCGGGCTTCTTGAAAGTTTGATAGGGGTAACTGTGTTCATGGTCATAGCGATCAGCGTTTATGGAATTTTCGCGCGCCTTTTGGAAGGCACCAATTATTCCGAATCTAAAATTTCCGCTGTCGCGCTCGCGTCGGAACAAATTGAAATAATCCGAAACCTGCCTTACTCTGACGTCGGTCTTGTAAGCGGAATTCCGCCCGGGAAAGTCCAGCCGACGTTGAACGTTGCCCGAAGCGGAGATAATTTTACCGTCCGCGCGACTATCAGAAATATAGACGATCCTTTCGATGGAACGCTCGGCGGGACTCCCAATGATCTTTCGCCGGCGGACTATAAGCTCGTTCAGATAGACATAACGTGCGAGACATGTAAGAATTTCAGCCCTCTTTATTTTGTCACTCAGGTCGCGCCGAAAAGTTTGGAAACCGCTTCAACGAACGGCGCGCTTTTCGTCCGCGTATTCGACGCGAACGGGATTCCGGTTTCCGGCGCCAACGTTCATATTGAAAATAATTCCGCGTCGCCGGCCATAGTCATAGACGATTCAACGAACAATGACGGGATGCTCCAGATTGTTGACGCGCCGCCGGGCGTTAACGCGTATGAAATTTCTGTTACGAAATCCGGCTATACCTCCGAGCGCACGTATGCTCCGGGAGCGCCTTCAAATCCGAATCCGACGAAGCCCCACGCGACAGTGGACGTGCAGCAGGTAACGCAGTTAAGCTTTACCATCGACCGCGCGAGCACCATGAACGCGTCAAGTTTGACCGAGACTTGTTCGCCAGTGCCTAGCATAGATTTTTCCATGTCAGGGACGAAATTAATCGGAACTTCCCCGGACATTTTGAAATACAGCGCGAATCACGTTACGGACTCGCAAGGCAGAAAAACCATTTCTAATCTGGAATGGGATACGTATAACTTGAATTTTGTCGATACGCTTTACGATTTGGCTGGCTCGATTCCTCTTTCCCCGATAATCATCGATCCGGGAGCGACGCAGGATATTAAATTTGTAGTATCCGCGAAAAACCCTTCTTCTCTCTTGGTTAGCGTCAAAGACGCCGTGACGGGGCTTCAGTTGAGCGATGCCTCCGCCCGCCTTTACAAATCCGGCTACGATAATACCCTGATTACTAACCGCGGATTCATAAAACAGACAGATTGGTCGGGAGGCCCCGGACAGGATATTTTCACGGACCAAAGCATGTATTTTGATTCTGATGGGAATGTTTCGGATTCGAATCCGGCCGGGGAACTAAAACTAGAACAGATTTTTGGAGCATATCAAACTTCCGGAATTCTTACCTCCTCGACGTTTGACATCGGCTCTCCTGGAAATTTTCATACCATAGAATGGCAGCCTGCCTCCCAGCCGCCGGATACCGGCGCGCTGAGCGCTAGATTTCAAATCGCGACCAACAACGACAGCGCGACTTGGAATTTTATCGGCCCGGACGGAACGCCCGGCACATATTACACAGTTTCAAATTCAAACATCAATCCGGTCCATAATAATTCGCAGTATCTGCGCTATAAAGTTTTTCTCCGAACCGCGTCTACCACTTGGACTCCGAATATTTCTGACGCATATATTACATTCACGTCTTCCTGCGTTCCTCCAGGGCAGGTTTTTTTCACTGGCCTTTCGAATGGGGATTATACTATTGATGTTTCAAGGCCTGGATATCAAAATTATTCCTCGACAGTCGATATTAATAGTTCCTGGCAGTCGCATGAAGCGACTTTAACGCCATGAAGGGATTTAGTTTAATTGAAATTCTCGTAGTGATTTTTATCGTAGGGCTCGTTAGCATAGTCATCAGCAGTTTTTTTGTCGATATTTTTTCTCTTTCGCGCATAATCGGATCGGACCTTTCAACCCAGCAGGAAGTCCGTGTCGCTCTGAAACAAATTTCTTCCGAGCTCCGTTCAACTTCGCCGTCTTCCACAGGTTCATATCCAATTGCGGAAGCAAGCTCAACTTCCCTGACTTTCTATAGCGATATAGACGACGACGGCCTAAAAGAGCGCCTTCGCTATTTCCTGCAAAATTCTGTCATAAAAAAAGGAGTGCTTATACCGACAGGCAATCCCCTTGTCTATAATCCCGCAAATGAAACTGTGGTTGATTTGATTCGCGGAGTTTACGCGACCACGACTCCCATATTTTCATATTACGACTCGTCTTATGACGGCGCTTCCTCGCCTCTTTCCCAGCCTGTGACGACTACGGCTGTCAGGCTTATCAAGATAGTTATTACGGCCCAAAGCGATCCATCCAAGGCGCCAGCGCCTTTCACTATGACCACGGGAGTAACGCTTAGGAATATCAAGGATAACTTATGAGAGGGCAGCTTTTAATCCAAGTTTTAGTATTCGCCGCGATAGCAATTTTGGTATTGGTCGGAATCGCGAGTTTTGTGAGCGTATCGATACAGGCGGGGAGAATTACGGTCCAGCGCGAACTTGCAATCGAGATCGCTGAAGCCGGGATTGATTATTATCGCTGGCATTTAGCGCATAGCCCGAACGACTACCAAGACGGGACTGGCTCCGCTGGTCCTTACGTTCACAATCTTTTAGACAAGAACGGAAACATTGTCGGGCAGTATATTTTGGACATAATTCCTCCTCCCGTCGGCTCGACGCTCGTTGCAATAACGTCAACCGGAAAAATTTCGGCAAATCCCAATTTGCAGAGAAAAATTCAAACCAAGCTTGCGATCCCGTCTATCGCGAAATACGCCGTCATCGCCAATGCCGCCATGCGCTTTGGCGCGGGAACTGAAGTTTTTGGGCCGATTCATTCAAACGGCGGGATACGTTTCGACGGGCTTGCGCATAATTTAGTGACAAGTTCAGTTTCTTCCTATGACGACCCCGATCATACCGGAGGAAATGAGTTCGGCGTTCATACCCACGTTTCGCCGACTGATCCTCTTCCTCCTGCGCAGGTGCCGTCGCGCCCGGATGTGTTCGAGGCCGGCAGGCAATTTCCGGTGCCGGCGGTTGATTTTGCCGGTCTTACGGCGGACCTGGCGCAAATGAAAGCAGACGCGCAGACGAACGGAAAATATTTTGCGGGCTCGGGCGGGCTCGGATACCGTGTTGTTTTAAAGACGAATGACACTTTTGATCTTTATCGCGTCAATTCTTTAGTCAGCCCTCCTTCTGGATGTTCTTCTTCGCAGTCAGGCTGGGGCACGTGGAGCATTAACACAACTGGCGGCGCGCAGACATTTCTCGCGAATCATCAATTCCCGGCAAACGGCATAATTTTTGCCGAAGATCATTTGTGGGTTGAGGGGCAAATCGACGGCGCGCGCCTGACCATCTCCTCCGCGAAATTTCCTGATAACTCTTCCACAAGAACGAGTATTGCGGTCAATAATAATATACTATACACAAATTACGACGGCTCGGACGTCATTGGGCTTATCGCCCAGAATAATTTCAATGTCGGGTTGAAAAGCCTCGACACCCTTCGCATAGACGCCGCGCTTATCGCCCAAAACGGCCGCGTGGGGCGCCATTATTACGGCTCATCTTGCGGGACTGGCTATGTAGGAAGCACGATTACCCTTTTAGGCATGATAGCGACCAACCAGCGCTACGGATTTGCCTATACCGACGGCACCGGATACCAGACGAGGAATATCAATTATGACGGCAATCTTCTCTACGCTCCTCCGCCGAGTTTTCCAAGGACCTCGGATCAATATACAACTATTTCTTGGGAGGAGCTAAAATAAGATATGCATCTGCCAAATCTTGCCCGTTTCTTCCCTGTTCCAAAATATATAGAACCTCCTGTGCTTGGACTGGACATTTCCGACCGCTCTCTTAAATTTGCCGAGCTTGTTTTAAAAGACGGCCATTTGGAGCTTGAAAAATTCGGATCTCGGGTTATTCCAGAAGGGCTTATCAAGTCGGGCGAAATAATTAATAAAGACGCTCTTATTGAATATTTGAAATCAAATCTTGGGGAATTCGAGGGAAGAGAAATAGCTTTATCGCTTCCGGAGGAAAAGGTTTTCGTGGCCCTAGTGACTATGCCGCCTATGCCAGGGGCGAATGTCCATGAGGCCTTGGAGCTTCAGCTGGAAGAGCATATTCCTCTCGCCGCAGCGGACGCGATTTTTGACTTTGAGCTCGTCCCGCAATCCGCTGATTCGAAAGATCATCTCGACGTAATTTTAGTGGCCATGCCCAAGAAACTTATTGAAGACTACAGGAATATAGTTAGAGCTATCGGGCTTAGACCTTACGTTTTTGAAATGGAAACTCAAGCTTTGGTAAGATCTATCGTGCCGAAAGATGAAGAAGGAACGGTAATGATAATGGATTTCGGCCGCACCAGAACCAGTTTTGCTATAGTTTCCGGCGGGATGATAAGATTCACTTCTACCGTAAGCGTGGCAGGGGAATCTTTAGACGCATCGCTCGCGAAAGTTTTCAATGTTGACTTATTTTCCGCGGAGCGGCTTAAGAAAGAAAGGGGTTTCGTTCGGACGAAAGAAAACCAGGAAGTTTTTAATGCCCTTCTTCCAGTTGTTTCCGCCGTCAAAGAGGAAGTTTTCAGGCACCTGATATTTTGGCAGAACCACGCGCAACACGCCCACTATTCAAAGTCCGAGATATCAAAATTGTATCTATGCGGCGGGGAGTCCAATCTGACGGGCCTCTCGGAATACCTTTCATACGATCTTAAACTCCCAGTCGAGATCGCGAATCCTTGGGTAAATATAACTTCGTTTGACAAATATATACCCGCGATAAACGCGAACGAATCTTTATCGTATGCGACTGCGTTGGGGCTCGCGCTAAGGTCTTCAAAATTTTTATGATAAATCTCCTGCCGTATGAAGATAAAAAAGAAGTTAAGAGGGAAGGCCTCAGAAGGTTTGCGATTGTCGCAGTTTTTTCGATTTCAGCCGTTCTCTTGCTCTCCATGTTGCTGATGGCGCCGGCCTATTTTTTTCTTTATCAAGAAAGAGCAAGCGTCATCAGTGAGGAAAATTTATTAAGAGCAAGTTCGCCGGTCGAAAAAATGAACGAAATCGCCGATAAAATTAAAAAAACTAATTCAAGATTATCCGTAATAGAATCTTTGGCGAATAACCGTTCCGTCCCCGAGGACTTAAAAAAAATAATTGATTTGATCCCGCCTGGAGTGAGCGTAAACGGAATATCTTTCGCGAGACAGAACGTTTCAGAGCAGGGAAGAGTCAGCCTCAGCGGAAAGGCGAATACGAGAGAGGATTTGGCCTCTTTCATCGGGATTCTTAATGATTCAGACATTTTCAGCAAAGTCGATTCGCCGGTTTCGAATATTCTTAAGAAAAATAACATTGATTTTTTGATTAAACTTGAATTCAAGTGAAAATGACTCTGAAGAATTCTAAAACGCTTTTAACCGTATCTCTGACGCTTCTGTTGTGTTCTATGTTTGGCGCTACGTTTTTGTACAGAGCTTTGGAAAAACTCGCCGAAGAATCCGGCGAGGCGAAAGACCGCCTGCTTACTTTCGATTCCCAGTTGAAAGATTTCAAGATTTTCGAAAGTTTTATCGCGAATACCGAGAACGAGAGAAAACTAGTGGAAGAAAGCTTCGTCGGCCGCGAGGGACTAATAAAGTTTATCGAGAATATTGAAAGAGTCGGCGGGGAGGGCGGCGTGGATGTCCGAGTTGAATCTGCGAATCTCGCCCCAGGACAGAAAAATTCCTGGCCTTCGTTTCGTCTTGAAACCTCTGGAAATTTTTCTTCAGTTTTCAGATTTCCTCTCCTTCTGGAGAATCTTCCGTACGAAATTTCTTTTGAGGAGATAAACATTACCAAGTCCGGAGATTTAAAAGAGCCGTGGAACGCCGTTTACGCGATTAAACTTTTGAGTTATGAATTTTAACCTGTCCAAGTTAAAAAAATTTTCATTCAAGCCAAATCGGGTTGGGAGAAACCACTTTCTTGAGCCGGGAAAACTCTGGGGAAAATTTATATGGTTTTTGATATTTTTTTTCATAGCCGCCTTCGCGTTCAACGGATGGATTTTCTACCGCTTTTATTTTAATCCGCCCGAAAGCCAAAACTTGCCCGAAGCCGCGGCTCTCAAAACCAAAAGTTTTGACAAGGCACTCGAAAGAATGGAAGAGAAAAAAATTAAATTCAACGATTACAAAAACAATCTTATTATTGAAGATCCGTCGTGAATAAGTTAATATGTTTTGATTCCCCTCGTAGTTCAATGGATAGAATAGCTCCCTTCTAAGGAGTAGATCGAGGTCCGATTCCTCGCGAGGGGACGGGCGTGTAGCTCAGCTGGTTAGAGCGTCTCGTTTACACCGAGAAGGCCCCCCGTTCGAATCGGGGCACGCCCACTCAAATGGAAAAAAAGGAAATTTTTAAAATTTTATTGGCCCTGGCCGCGCTGGCGGTTCTTTCGTTTTGGTCTGTTGATGGTCCGAAAACGGATAATAATCCAGCGGTGAAAGGAGAGGAAAAAGCTGTTTCCAAAGAGCCAATGCTCGAATGGAAAGAATTGACCCCGACTGGGGTCGGGGCGCCGTGGGCGCCGCGCGATTCGCACGAAACTTTTATTTTCCAAAATAAAATCTGGCTTATTGGAGGGATTAACGGCAACGGGCTTGTCGATAAAAATCATTTTATCGCGTATTGGATTGCCCCGCATTTCAACGATATCTGGAATTCAGACGATGGTATAAATTGGACGAAAATTGATAGCAAAAATATCTGGACGCCGAGGAGATCTATGTCGATAGTATTTTTTAAGGATAAATTATGGATGTTCGGAGGATGGAGCAAAGCGGGAGGATATGTGGATGACATCTGGAGTTCTGAAGACGGCGTAAATTGGACGAGAGCCAAAGCTAAGGCCGATTTTCCTCCAAGAGAAGGGCAGACTGCGGAAGTTTTTGACGGAAGGATATGGATGATGGGCGGGGTAAATTACGATAAGCGGAAAGTTTTTAACGATGTTTGGTACACGGAAGACGGAATTGATTGGGTCGAAGCAACCCCGACCGGGGTAGGGGCGCCGTGGTCTGGAAGGTGGGATTTCG
>MFHJ01000033.1:1179-16933 GCA_001778545.1 Candidatus Giovannonibacteria bacterium RIFCSPHIGHO2_02_43_16 | reverse complement strand
GCTCAATCTACTCCCGAAATCAAAATTGTCCCCTTACCTTCAGGTAATCAAAAACCGGTCCCAGCCCTTCCTTTCCCGCCGGAAATAAAGGCAAATCTTTCAGAGGAATCAAAAAAAATGGCGCTTGAAAATATAAAGATGTTGACTGAAGATTTAAGGCAAAACCCCGGCCTTCCTGGACACTGGATTAATTTAGGATTGCAGAGGAATTTTATCGGCGACTTCGAAGGCGCAAAAGAGGCCTGGGAATACGCCTCTTATTTAAGGCCGGATGATTTCATCCCCCCGCATAATTTAGGAGACTTATACACGTATTCCTTGAACGATTATGCCAAGGCTGAAGCCAGTTACCGCAAATCGATTGCGCTGGATCCATCTCAATTAATGGTCTATCAGAAACTCCACGAGCTATATCGCTATAGGATAAAAGATAACGCTAAAGCCCGCGCCATCCTCGAAGAAGGAATATCAAAAAATCCAGCTATTTCATTATGGCTAGAGAAAATTTTGGACGAATTCACGTCGTCTATCTGACAATAAAAGGAAGTAAAGCGATTACTCTCGCTCTTTTTACAGCTCTCGCAAGCTTTCGCTGATGTAGCGAACAAAGTCCGGATTTTCTTTTTGGCATTATCTTGTATTGGGGATCCAAAAAACGTTTCAAGACGAGAGTATCCTTATAGTCCACTCTCTTTACATTAGACGTGCAAAAATGGCACTGCTTTTCGATATTTTTAGAATGGTATCTCATCTGGATTTATTTCATCGCTTGGATATTCGATTGTTTCAAGTTCCTCCTTAGGGCTTCCAGCCTTTGCTGGGGCTACGGCCTCGCCTGCCGGCGAGTCGGCGGGCTTCCAATCTCCCTTCGGGCCCATCTGCATATTTTCCATTATGACCTCCGTTCGGTTTTTCTTTGTGCCGTCTTTAGCCTCCCAATTTCGATTAACGAGCCGCCCTTCCACAAGAACCATCTTGCCGCGGGTTAGATATTGAGAGCAAATTTCCGCCAGCCGTCCGAACGCGACTATGTTATGAAATTCAGTTTGTTTTTCCTGTTTGCCGTCTTTCTTGTATATTCTGTTGGTGGCAATTCCAAACGAGGCCACGCTTTGGCCTGACGGCAAAGCTCTCGTCTCCGGATCGCGCGTCAAGTTCCCGATTAAAAATACTTTGTTTAAATTCATTTTATTGTCCTAAAATTTCTTCTAATTTTTTGTCAATTTCCCTGATATCGCTATTGCTTATTTCAGCCACTCTCCTGATTTTTTTAGGCTGAGGCGGCTTGTTCGTTTGGCGCCTTGAGACGGTTATAAGGTATCTTATAATATTATTCTCGCGTTTCAAAAACTCTTCCAGATTTTTAATAGCATCCGGCTTCAGGAAGAATTTTATACTCCCTGAAAAAGCTTCCCTAATTTTCCCCAGCGGGTAAGCAAGGCGGCGTTTAAACGATCTCGATTCTTCTAAATTCATCCCGCCGTTTTCCTCGACGGATTTTTTCAAACTGTCGAGATTATTTATAGCTTCTTCTTCGCTTTCCCCTTTCAATATATAGGTAATTTCGTATAATTTCGATTCTGGCTGCATGGGAAAAGTATATCAGACTTAAATTTTAAATTCAATAATATCCCCGTCTTTGACTATATATTCTTTTCCCTCGGTTCTCAAAAGGCCTGATTCGCGGGCTTTAGCCATTGAGCCTAATTCAGCGAATTTATCGTATGGGATTACTTCGGCGCGAATGAATTTTTTTTCAAAATCGCTGTGTATAGCTCGTCCTGCGCGCGGAGCAGTTGAGTTTTTAGGAATAGTCCAAGCTCGCGATTCGTCTTCGCCGGTCGTGAAAAAAGTTATCAAGTTCAAAAGTTCGTACGCTTTTCGTATAAGTTCGCCTAATCCTGATTGTTCGCCGAGCTCCTCGCGATCTTTTTCTGATAATTCTGATAATTCAAATTCTTTCTTAATATCCAGCGCAATAGAGCTAGGCAAGTCGGGGAATAAAAGTTTGCTATTTTCGGAAACATTAAAGACATAGAGAATCGGTTTTTGGGAAAGCAGTTGCAATTGCATCGGATCTTTTGCTTTTTCTTTAGTCTCAATGTCCTTTAGTTCGAGTTCTATTTTAATCGTTTCAATGTCCGAAGCTGGATTCGGTTTGCCAGCTACGTGTATAACGCTATCATCCTCGAATGCCCGCACTACTTCCAAAATCGCGTCAACCTCGCGAATATGAGTTAAAAATTTGTTTCCCAAGCCTTCCCCTTCGGCGGCGCCCTTAACTAGCCCGGCGATATCAACGAATTCAACTACGGCAGGGACGATTTTTTTCGAATGAGAAATCTCCGCAAGATTCTTTAATCTCGCATCGGGAACTTCCACAACGCCGATATTCGGGTCGATTGTGGCAAATGGGTAGTTAGAACAGTCAACTTCTTTTTTTGTCAGTGCCTGGAATAGCGTTGATTTGCCTACGTTCGGCAATCCGACGATCCCTATCTTTAATGACATGATGGAATCTCATTATGTTAAAATATATAGCAATGGATGTCCACATAAAAAAAATGGCTTTCCACGACAAAGTTTTTAAACCTTATGATATAAGGGGGGTTTACCCTGAAGAACTCGATCACAATACTATAGAATTAATTGCCGAGGGGTTTGCAGAATTTCTAAAATCTGGAGGCGGAAAAAATTGTGTTGTGGGCGAGGATGTTCGCTCGACTTCTCCGGAAATCGCCGAGATTGTGATTGAAAAACTTTTGGCAAGAGGGATCGACGTAATCTATATCGGGCAGGCGACAACGCCTATGCATCTTTTTTCCATAGCGAAAAGTAAAGCGGACGGGGGTATTATGGTAACGGCTTCCCATAACCCGATCCGGTATAATGGTTTTAAAATTTATAAAGGGATCGAGGCCGAGAACGAAAAAACGGGGCTCAATAAAATTAAAGAAATTATAAAAAATGGGTTTCCGGAGTATAAGGGGCCGCGCGGGGGTTTGTCCAAAGTTGATTTGTTAAAAGATTATGTTGATTTTTTGATGAAAGATGTCTTGCCTGGGGAAAGAATTAACGCGGTTTTTGATGCTGGCGGCGGGGCAGTCGGATCGGTGCTTTCAAAGATACTGCCTTTATTGAAAAATGTTGACGCCGCGACTCTCTACATGGATCCTGATCCATCGCTTATGGCGCGCGAGCCTAATCCGCTCTTGCCGGAAGCAGAGCGCAAAATTAGGGAAACGATTTTGGAGAAGAAAGCCGACATCGGGTTTCTTTTTGATCCTGATGGCGACCGGGTTATCGTTCTTGACGAAAAAGGGGAGCCTATCCGCGGAGATGGAATTCTTTGGCTCCTCGCTGAAAAGCTCGCGCGCCCCGGCGAGGCGATTGTATACGATTATTGCCGTTCGTCCCGCGCGCTAGTTGAGGATTTGGAAGCAGACAGCATTCGCTGTTTCAAATCTCGCGTTGGACACTCGTTCATTAAAGAAGAAATGCGGATAGAGGACGCGGTTTTAGGCGGCGAAATATCGGGGCATTATTATTTCAAGGATTTCTATTACTCTGATTCTGCTCTTTTCGCGACGATAAAACTTCTTCAATTGAAGGCATCCTCAAAGGAACCTTTATCCGAGATGATGCGTCCGTATTTCCGCTATTTTCATTCTGGGGAAATCAACTTTGAAGTTAAAAATAAGGATGAGATGAAGTCTTTGTTCGAGGAAAGATTTAAAGATGGGGAACGGGATTATTTCGACGGCGTCACTTTCCGCTATCCTGATTGGTGGTTTAATATCCGCCCCTCCGGCACGGAAGATCTCTTGCGCCTTGTTCTTGAAGCAAAATCCAAAGCTGTTTTCGATACAAAAAAAGAGGAGGTAATTAGCTTTCTTTTCTCTAAAGGAGCCCGTTTAAGCGGGTGAATCGATCGCGACACTATTTCTGCGATCGTGAGAATAGTGTTTTATATCAACCCTATCTTTTCTCTGACTTCTTTCATTGTTTTTTCTGCGACTTTATTGGCCGCTTTAGCGCCGGCGTCGAGAATTTTCATCAGAGATTTTTTGTTTTTAAGAAGAGACTTATATTTTTCCTGGATGGGGGAGAGTTTCTGTACTAAAAGCTCCGCTAGGTCGGATTTGAACTCGCCGTATTTTTTGTCTTTATATTTTGATTCAAGTTTTGAAATGGTTTCTCCGGAAAAAGCGCTATAAATCGAGAGCAGGTTCGAGATGCCGGGCTTCGCCTCGGTGTTATAAATAATTTCTGATCCGGAATCGGTTACGGCGGTTTTAATTTTTTTGCGGATTACATCCGGCGCGTCGGTCAGCGCGATATAATTATTCAGCCCCGCCGATTTGGACATTTTTTTGGTTGGGTCATCGAGACCCATAACCCGCGCCACTTCCTTTTGAAGAAGGACTTTTGGCTCTTTGAATGTTTCGCCGTATTTAGAATTAAATTTTCTGGCGAGAGTTCTTGTCAATTCCACATGCTGAACCTGATCTTCTCCAACAGGAACAATATCAGGTTGGTATAGCAAAATATCTGCGGCCATCAGTGTTGGATAATTCAAAAGCCCGGCAAGTACTCCATGTTTTTCTGATTTATCTTTGAACTGCGTCATTCTCTGGAGTTCTCCGAGTGGGGTAATGGTGTTTAAAATCCATCCCAATTCCGCGTGCGCTGGCACGTGCGATTGTATGAACAAGGTTGTCTTTTTCGGATTAAGCCCGCAAGCAATATACAAAGCAGCCAAATTTATGGTTTGTTCCCGTAATTTCTTTGGGTCAGGGTTTTCCGTCAGCGCGTGAAGATCAACGATAAAGAAAAAGGTTTTATACTTATTCTGGAGTTCGACGAATTGCTTTATCGCCCCCAAATAGTTTCCAATGTGTATGTCTCCGGACGGCTGAACCCCCGAAACTGCGACCTGCCTGCCGACAGGCAGGGTTTCTTTTGCCATTTTTATATTGTAACGAAAAAAGAGGTTTCTTTCCATACGGAGGCATCTCATATTTATACGAGATCTTAATTGGCAGCTTCCTCGGACTTTATAGCACAATATAATTTTTTAACAATATGTTGGTGGTCTTATGCATATGTTAGTAGTCTTATAGTTTTATGTATCCCTGTTCTTATTTCACGCTATCGCTTATAATAAGGACATGCCTAAATATAGCAACCTTGCCGGAAAAGTTCTTGAGTTTCTGGCAACAGGGGCGTTGCTCGGCTTCACAAGGGGTAAACAGCAGCGTCTGGAACTTCTTAAAGAAGCTGATTATATCTGGCATACGATCGATCAAAAAGAGCTACAGAGCTTACTTCGAAGGTTCAAAATTTATAAGTACGTGCAAGTAGATAATAATAGAGTCTTGCTTACTAGTAAGGGGAAGGCTCGGTGGCTATCATATAAATTAAAAAACCTTAAGCTCAAACAATCGAAGAAGTGGGATGGGAAATGGCGCATGGTTTTGTTTGATATACCCGAAGCCAAGAAAAAAATCAGAGACGCGTTACGCAGGAAGCTTAAAGAAATTGGCTTTCTTGAATTCCAGAAAAGCGTTTTTGTTTACCCTTATGCTTGTAGGGATGAAATAAATTTTATCATTAACTTTTTCGACATTTCCGACCTCGTTTATTATATAGAAACTCCTATAAGCCCGGATGATTTTCTACGCAAAAGTTTTAAATTAAATTAACTATATTTTCTTATTTCACGCTATCGCGTAAATAGAGATAATGTATAATTGTAGCTTTTAGGTTATACCTCAATTATAACCGGCAAAACCATCGGGCGTCGTTCGGTTTTGCGGAATAAGAATTTGCCCAAACTTTCTCGTAATTCATCTCTCAAGAATGTCCAGTTGATTGGATGCATTTGGGCGGAAGATTCTTCGATTACTTTTTTGATGAGATGGCGCGCTTGCGCGAGAAGCTCTCTCGACTCGCGGAGATAAACAAACCCTCGGGAGATTATATCAGGCGAACCTTTGACCTTTCCCGTCTCTGAATCAACGACCGCGATTATGACAAAGATCCCGTCTTCGGCGAGCATTTGCCGGTCGCGGAGCACAACTTCTTTTACATCTCCCACGCCAAGCCCATCCACCATGACGAGATTCACTGGGACCCTCTGTCCTAATTTCTTGATCTGGTTTTTATTCATCTCGACTATATCGCCGTCTTCCGCGATTACGATATTTGGAATTTTTATTCCCGACTCCATTGCTATATCTGCGTGAAGTTTAAGCATAAAATATGTTCCGTGCATGGGGATAAAGTATTTCGGATTGATTATCTCAAGCATTTCTTTGAGGTCGTCTCCCTGGGCATGCCCAGACGCGTGAATATCCATCGACTCGGAATGATAAATTTTCTTTGCTTTTTTATATAAGATATCTTTTAATCTTTGGACTGATGCTTCATTCCCTGGAACAACTGACGAAGAGAAAATTACTGAATCATCTTTCTCGAGCTGTAGATATTTGTGTTCGTTGTTTGCGATTCGCATAAGCGCGGCCCGGTCTTCGCCCTGCGCTCCGGTACAAATTATTGTGAGATTTTTTGACGCGACATGAGAAAGCTCTTCTTTCCCGATTATTGTTCCGCTTTTAACTTTTAAGTATCCAAGCTCTTGGGCTACCGCGACGGTTGATTTCATGGAACTCCCTTCAATCAGCACCTTTCTTCCATATTTTTCCGAAAGCCAGATTAATTGCTGGACTCTGGTTAATAGAGACGAAAATGTCGCCGCAATAAGCCGCCCTTCTGTTTTGAGAAATATTTCTTCGAGATTCCTCTGAATTTCTGCTTCGGAAATTGTTCTTCCAGATTTTTGCGATCCCGTTGAATCAGAAACCATTAGCATAACATCTTCGGATCCGATTTCTTTCAGCCTTGTTATATCTGCTGGTTTTTCGTTTACTGGCGTATGGTCAAATTTCCAGTCTCCGGTGTGGACCGCGATACCCGCTGGGCTTTTTAAAACAATTCCCAATGAATTTGGAATATTATGATTTACGTGGAAAAATTCAATATCAAAATTTCCCAACTTCAATTTTGAATTTTCGTCTACGAGTTCTATTTTGGGGTGAGAGGAGCCTTTAAAATCTTCCTGCCTCTTTAAAATCATCCCGCGAGTCAGCGGCATGGTATAGATAACCGGATACCCAAGCGGCTCCAGGAGGTGAGGAATCGCGCCAATGTGATCCAAGTGCCCGTGAGTTACTATAATCCCGCGTATATTTTTTTTCTTGGGCCGCAGATAATCTACATTTGGAATTATATAATCGATCCCCGGCATATCCTCTTCCGGGAATTGCAAACCCATATCGACGATTACAATATCGTCTTTATACTCGTACACATAGCAGGAGCGCGTAACCTCGCCGCACCCTCCAAGAGGGACGAACCGTAGATTTAGACCGCTCGAGGCGATCGGCCTTTGTTGTACTACGGGCATATGTTGCCTGGCATCGCGCCTGCCGAATTTTGTTCTTCTTTCTAGTTGTTTTGTAGGTGTCATATTATTTTCTTTTTACTTTCTTTTAATAATTAACTCGTTTTTAGGTATAGCTTTTTTGAAATTTTCGACAATTATTTCAGCTACATAATTTGGGTCCATATACGAATCAAAATCTTCTGGCTTATCTTCATCAAAAAGATTTGTTTTCATTCCTCCTGGGTATATTTCTATCACTGATATGTCTGGTCCGCTTTCTTGGCGAAGAGATTTAGTGAAGCCGGCTACAGCATATTTACTTGCGCAGTAGGCAGATGAGAAAGCACGGCCAGTCAAAGCACTAGTTGAGAGAATATTGATTATTACCCCTGAAGGCTGTTTTCTCATTTGAGTAAGTGTGGCCTTTGATCCGTATATTACTCCGAACAAATTAACTTCCATCATCTCGTGAACTCTTTTGCTATCCAATTTTTCAATAGGCCCATGAGGAATACGTATGCCTGCGTTATTAATTCAAACGTCGATCCGCCCGAATTTCTTGACTGTAAATTCAGCAAGCTGCATGACTTGTTTTTCATCAGTAACATCTGCCGCGAAAGCATATGCGCTCAATTTTTCGGCAAGTGTATCAAGCTCTTTGCCGAGATGGCTCGCAAGAATTAATGTTGCGCCTTCCTTTCTGAATGCTAAAGCCAAGGCTTTACCAAGCCCTTTACTTGCACCAGTTATAACTATTACTTTCTCTTTAATTTCCATATTGTTAGTGCCGCGGGGGAGATTCGAACTCCCATGTCCTTGCGAACGCTAGCTCCTGAAGCTAGTGCGTCTGCCAGTTCCGCCACCGCGGCAGTACTATAAACTTTTTAAAAATTCTTTACCTACTCCTGATTTCAAATATTTTTCATGTGATCGAGCTAAAATTCTATTCGGAAATTCCTTATTGTAAAAAAGTTCAAATGGTGCATATGATCTTGTTGTTCTTTCGCGTTTTTCATTATGCTGTTTAAATCTCCTTTCCAAATTATTAGTTAATCCAACATAAATGTAATTTCTTGTTAAGCTATTTATTGCGTACACCGTATACATTTTTATTTTGAGCTTCTGAAGCTAGCGCGCCTGCCTGCCGGCAGGCAGGTCTACCAGTTTCGCCACCTGGGCCGGATCAGATTTTCTCAAAGCAATTTTCTACGGTTAAAAGATTTAAATATTTTTCAGGGTTAGTTAAAAATTCCAAATTTTCCAGCTCTTTGGATAGTTTTTTAGGCTTGACTTTTATAAGTTCCGGAACCATTTCGTAGTGTGAATTTTTTATGATATCAACAGATCCTTCTTTGGATTCCAGAAAATAGTAGCAGGCGCCATGAAGAATTTCGTAAATCTGGTAATCATTATCGAATTCGGCTTTCCAATTGCCCAGCTTTAAATCTTTTTTTTCAGGATTGGCGCTCGCGTGCCCGAATTCCGGAGGCATTACAATTTTTTCTCCCCTAACAGCTTCCACTAACAGCGCCTCTTTTATAATTTTAGGATTGGATCTCTCTGGTTTCTGCAGAAGAAACCAAGCTCGCCCTTCCAAAAGCGCATATAATTCTGGAAAGAAATATCCCTCTTTGTTTCTCGGGTGATAATGCCCGAAGGTTTTGGGGAGCTCAACTCCCATGAGACCGTTGAATATAGTCGTTTCATCATAGCAAGTCTTGGTTTCGGGGTCAAGCTTGCCGCGATGGACTTCGTAGACAGCCCGATTTGGCTCGTCGATATATTCGTAAAGAACCGGGCTTAAATCTTTAATTGTTTTTGTGTAGGATTTTCCAGACATATTTTGTGTCGATATACCACTTGTAAATATTAGCAAAGCGCTCCGACGGGGTCACTATATCTTCGGTATCGACTCCTTTTATTTTTTTTGGGAGTATGTAAATAAAAGACGGTGAATATAGAAAAATGCTTGGAGAATCAGCTTGTACTTCTTTTTGGAAGTCCTCGTATTTTTTTGCCCTGTCTTCTCTAGATACAAGTCTACGGGCTTCCTCAAGTATCTTATCCACTTTCGAAGAAGTATATAGCGCGATGTTTAAACCTGGATCGTTTCTTTGGGAGGAATGCCAAAAAGCAAATGGATCCGGATCGCGTCCAACTACTTCGCCGAATAGAAGCGCGTCGTATTTTCTGGATCTGATTACATTTTGGTTCAAATCCGATATTTCAAAAACTTTTACATCAACTTTAGCCCCTAATTTTTCCCAGCTCGATTTTAGAATGTTTGCGGTGCGGATAAGATCCGGCGCATTCGATGTCGAAATAGAAAAACTTAATTCTTTTGTTGCTTGCTTTTTTTCCTCTTTCATATATATCATTTTTTCTTGACTGAATTTCCAGCCGTTTTTTTCCAGGAGCGTTTTGGCTTTATCGAGATTAAATTCCGATTCCGTCAGCGCTATAGCTCCGAAACTGCCTTCTGGTATCGGAGAGGATATTTCTTTGGCATATCCGCCAAGAACATCACGGACAATCTGTTTTTTATCTATGGACATTTCTAAAGCTTGCCTGACAGGTTTTTCAAGGAAGATTGGTTTCTCGTTCTGGTTGAAAAATGTTCCGAATATTCGGGGCAGGTTCATACTTTTGATATCGCCATCCCGCCTGGTTATTTTTGCAAGATTTTGCGGAGATACGGCTGATATAGAATCGATGTCGCCATTTTGATAGGCATTTAACAACTCTACTTCGGACGGATAAAAATTGAACACGATTTTGCCAATGTAAGGTTCGCCTAAGACGTAATTTGAAAAAGAATTTAATGTTAAGCTTGTAAGCCCCGATCCATTCTTGAAGCTCTTGGATATTTTATAAGGCCCGGCTCCAACCGGCGACAAATTTAATTCAGAAAGGTTTAATTGTTCTATCGGTATATTTTTCCAAATATGTTTTGGGAGAATCCCAATGGTAGTGTTTTCTAAAAACGGCGCGTAAGGGCGCTTCAGCCAGAATTTCAGAGTCTTATCGTCAATCTTTTCAATTTCAACTCCTTCCCACCCGGCTCTCATAGGACTTTTAACAATCGGATTTTTGGCGGTTTCTATAGTGAAAATAACGTCATCTACGGTCACGTTCTTGCCGTCTTGGAACTCCGCGCCCTTTCTTACATAAAAGACATAGGAGAGGCCGTCTTCGGAAATTTCATATCGTTCGGCTAATTCTGGAACAAGCCCCCCGTTTCCGTCCGGGCGCATTAATCCAGCGTATACAAGGCTCGTCATATCTCTATCCGGATCCGCAATCGCGAGAACTGGATTTATAAAATGAGGTTGGCCTATTACTCCCTCATGTAGGCTTCCTCCTTGGTCTGGAATCAGGACTGAGATTCTTTGATTTAACTTGTAGGCAATTATTAGAAAGCAGACTATAGCTACCGCGATTAATGCAAAAAAAACGACGCGTTCCCGGCCCGACATTTTGCGCAGAATATAGCGAATTCTATTGAAATGAAGCGAAAGCAAATTATTTGTGAAGTAGTAAATTCAAAAGGGACAGAGCCAGAAACAATATTCCAAGAACTATCGTGACCCGGAATAATATTTTTTCGAGCCCGCGCTTGGTCGTGTAAATGTTTCCTTCTCCGCCGAAAGCCGAAGAAAGCCCGGAGCCCTTTTGCTGGAATAAAATCGCGATTACTAACAGTGTAGCCGTCCCGATCATAAGATAGGGCATGGCTGATCCGAGAAATGACATTGACTTGAGTATAGTCTATTTAGCTTGACGGGTCAATAATGTCTTTGATCTTCTTTTTCTGTGGAAGTTTATGGCGAAGCGGTGCGATTCGTTGCGGATGTGCTGGAAGAGATGGAGCAAGATTGGGGAGAGTTGTTTGAGGGGAAACTTGCGCGAGGAGGATACCCACAATTCTTCCTCTTTCTTCGCCAGCGCGACAATCGGGACATTTAATTTATATAATTCCAAAACTTTTTTTGCGGCGTTTAGCTGGCCCAGGCCCCCGTCAATTAAAATTAAATCCGGGAGGGGCCACTCGTCGTGTTTTAATCTCCGCAGTAAAATTTCCTGGTGCATTGCCGTATCGTCGGGCGTTTTTTTGTAGCGGATTTTAAAAAGGCGATAATCTTCTTTTTTCGGCTCGCCCGACTCGAAAACGACCATAGATCCAACCGCGCTTGTTCCTTGGATGTTTGAGATATCATATCCTTCGATTTTTCTAGGCAAGTCCGAGAGATTTAGCAGGTCTTTGGCCAAAACCAACGCTTTTGCCCTCTCCGGATTCAGTTCGCGCTTTATTATCGGCGCGTGCCGAAATACATTCTCGAGCGCGAAAAATTGGTCTCTTTTTTTCTTGGCCTCTTCGAAATTTTGTTTTTTCGAAAATTTATTCATTTCGCGCTCTAATGATTTTAGAACATCCTGCTTTCTGCCCCGCAAAACATTTTTTATCGCACGGATATTTTTTTTGTATATTTTCTCGCGGATATCCCATTCTGGAGGATTTTTCAAGCAGCAGATTTCGAGACATCGCCCGATCTGGGAGCGCACGCATGGACGCTTATGTTTTTCCTTACAAGTGCAATAAGGGAAAATACGCTTTAAACTTCCCAGAACACTTTTCAGGGAGCCCCCATCCGTAAACGGCCCAACGAACTCTGACTTGGAGGCTCGGCTTCCAAGTGGAAGCCGAGCCTCCTTGCGTATCGGCTGGTGCGTTAGAAAGATTCTCGGGAACCGTTCTTTTGTGAACGCCACGAAAAAATATTGCTTGTCATCCCGGAAAACTATATTGTATCGCGGTCTATGCGCTTTGATCGAGATTGCTTCTTCAATCAACGCCTCTGCTTCTGATTCAAGCTCGAGCCATTTTACTCTAGAGGATTCCTTGACCATCTTTTCTTTTGCGGGCCCGAGAGTTTTTAAGTCAGCATAACTCAAAAGCCGCAGTTTCAAATTTACCGCTTTCCCTATATATAAAATCTTCCCAGCTTTATTTAAAAAGGAATAAATCCCCGGTTTTGAAGGCGCTTTTTTGAAATCAGATCGAGCTAGCATGAGATTATTATAGCAGAAGCATTGTTTCATATTTCGACCTCAATCATACGCTATCGCGCAGAAATGAAGTAATGACATTAATAAAAAACAAAAGGCTCGCCTGAAATTGAAATTCAAGGAGCCTTATGTATTGAAATCTCGAAAAGGCAAAATTAGACCCGGACCGGAGTCGGCCTGGGATATTCGAGGTATTGATGTTCCCCCGGATTATCTTTGGCCAAAACGACCTTGAAGATTGGCGGAAACACCGCATCTATGTTGAAGGCGCGGAGGTCCCCATCTTGCAAGCGGAGAACATAGAGGAAACCTTTGACTTTGTCCGGCGCGCCGATAGGGCCAGAAATCACAACCTCATAGATACTGTTCACTTTGAGATTTGACTTACTTGCGAGATGCCCAGTATTCCACTCTTCTCCTGCATCTATAGCAGTAAGTAGAGTCACAGCGCCGAAGATTAATGCAACAATGCCAAAAAAAGCTGATAGCTCATAGTTAGGCTCTCCACTCTTTATTCCGATCCCCTGAGATACAAGTACAGCCACGCAAGTGATCACAAGGGTGAACACTCCAAAGCTCACCGACAAAAAAAGCATATTCCGAAATCTATTTTTCATGAGCAAATCCTCCTTTTTGAATTCGTATGGAGCTTAGCATGCTTGCACTTTCTTGACAAGAGAAATATAATTAGGACTTTATGAAGAGCGAAAAGGAAAGAAAGGACTATATAACAATAAAGGGAGCGCGGGTGCATAATTTGAAAAATGTTGACGTTTCTATTCCGAAAAATAAGCTCGTTGTCATAACCGGCCTTTCCGGTTCAGGAAAGTCATCTCTTGCCTTCGACACTATCTACGCAGAAGCGGAGAGGCGCTTCGTCGAATCGCTTTCTTCTTACGCCCGGCAATTCTTGGGAATCGCGGAGAAACCGGATGTTGACGAAATCTCCGGACTATCTCCGGCAATCGCGATCGACCAGAAATCGGTTTCCAAAAACCCCCGCTCAACCGTCGGCACGATCACGGAAATTTATGACTATCTTAGAATTTTATTCGCGCGCTTAGGCGAGCCGCACTGCCCGAAATGCGGGAGAAAAGTCGCAAAGCAATCCATCGACCAGATGGTTAAAAAAATTTTTCAATTCCCAGACGGGTCTCCAATTTTGATATTGGGGCCGCTCGTCCGCGATCGCAAAGGGGAACACAAAAGAGAACTTCAGATTTTGGCGAGGGAGGGGTTTTTGCGGGTCCGGCTCGACGGAGTTGTTATGAGCTTGGAAGAAGCTTTTGGGGAAAAACTTGATCCAAGAAAAAAGCATTCTTTGGAAGTCGTTGTTGATAGGTTGATACTGGATAAAGATACGGAGAGATCGCGCCTTGTGGATTCGCTCGAAACGGCGTTGAGAAAGGGCGAAGGGATTGCGGTGGTTTCGGTTGAGAATGAGGGAGACCACCCTTTTTCCGAACATTTCGCCTGCCCAGTCTGTGAAATTTCTCTTCCGCCGATTGAACCGCGCCTTTTTTCTTTCAACTCTCCGTACGGCGCGTGCGAGAGATGCACTGGGCTTGGGCACACTCTTGAAGTTGATCCTGAACTTGTTTTGCCAAATAAAAATTTGACGATTGAAGAGGGGGCGATTTTTCCTTGGGCGCGCGCCTCGCATAGAGTGGGGCGCCAGTCGTGGTATTGGTATATGCTTTCCGATTTGGCGGACAAAAATAATTTTTCCCTATCAACGCCAATTAAAAATTTGCCGAAGAAGGTCATAGATCTATTACTTTATGGACAACAAGGAAGCAACTACGAGGGGGTCATCCCGAATTTAGAAAGAAGATGGAAGGAAACCGAGTCCGAATGGACGCGCGCGGAGGTTGAAAGATACATGACTTTTGAGCCGTGCCCGGCCTGCTTAAGTAAGCGCCTCAAACCAGAAGCCCTCTCTGTTTTAATCGACGGCAAAAACATCTCAGAAATTTCTTCGGATGATTCCGAAGCGGCGCTCGCTTTCATTAAAAAAATGTTTTCTGATTTTTCGAAAAAGAAAGATTTAGCGGAAGTAGCTCGCCCGCTTTTGAAAGAAGTTTCAGTAAGATTGCAGTTTTTGATTGATGTCGGGCTTGAATATCTGACGCTCGATCGTTCTTCAACGACCCTGGCCGGGGGCGAGGCGCAAAGGGTGCGCCTGGCGACGCAGATTGGTTCAGGCCTATCAGGGGTCATTTACGTTTTAGATGAGCCATCGATCGGCCTTCACGCGCGGGACCACGCGCGGCTGATAGAAACTTTGAAAAAACTCCGCGATTATGGGAATACAATATTGGTTGTTGAGCATGATGCCGAAACGATGCGCGAATCAGATTGGATTTTGGATTTAGGCCCGGGCGCTGGCAAGAGCGGAGGTAAAATAATATTCGAAGGAGATTATAAAAAACTGCTGAAATCAAAAACCCTAACCGCTGATTATTTGTCGGGAGAAAAATCCCTCCTGATTAAAAAAGTTAGTCTAGAAAAAAAGGATGAGAAAACTCTGAAGCTTGAAGGAGCGGCGGAGCATAATTTGAAGAATATCGATGTTGAAATCCCGCTTGGGAAATTAATATGCGTCTCTGGTGTATCTGGATCAGGTAAATCCACCTTAATTAATGATATTTTGGCCAAGGCGCTTTTAAAACATTTTTACGGCTCCAGGGATAATCCCGGCAAATATAGCGAGATAAAGGGACTCGAGAATTTGGATAAAGTCGTTGTAGTGGACCAGTCGCCAATCGGACGTACTCCGCGCTCGAATCCCGCAACGTACACGGGAACTTTTTCGTTTATACGGGAAATTTTTGCAAAGACGAGAGAAGCGAGGTCCCGCGGATATAAATCGGGACGATTCTCTTTTAACGTAAAAGGCGGCCGGTGCGAGGTTTGCGAGGGGCAAGGAGTTAAAAAAATTGAGATGTATTTCTTGCCCGATATTTATATCGAATGCGAAGAATGCAAGGGGACGAGATACAACAAGGAATCGCTCGCAATCCAGTACAACGGCCTGAATATCTCTCAGGTTCTCGATTTTTCCATTGAAGACTCGCTTAAATTTTTCAAAAATATTCCTCAAATATACCAGCGCCTAGAGACGCTAAATCAAGTCGGGCTTGGATATATGAAGCTTGGCCAATCGGCGACGACCCTTTCCGGAGGGGAGGCGCAGAGGGTGAAGCTTGCCACAGAGCTCGCGAAAAAAGCGACAGGAAA
>MFHJ01000033.1:0-1168 GCA_001778545.1 Candidatus Giovannonibacteria bacterium RIFCSPHIGHO2_02_43_16 | reverse complement strand
TTCTAGACGAACCGACAACCGGGCTTCATTTCGAAGACATCCGAAAACTTTTGATAGTGCTTCAGGCATTGGTGGAAAGAGGTAATACAGTTTTGGTTATCGAGCATAACATCGACGTTCTTAAAAACGCGGATTGGATTATCGATCTCGGCCTCGAAGGCGGGGCAAAGGGCGGATATATCGTTGCCACAGGCACCCCGGAGGATATAGCGAAATCAAAAAATTCTATAACCGGAAAATGGCTTAGGAAATAGTTTTGAAACTTGCGCTTGATTGTCAGGAGTTATAAAATTTATAACTATGCGGCAAAAAATCGGAATTATAGGAATCGGAATAGTTGGGGCGCCCATTGCCCGATATTTTGAGGAGATCAAAGGACTCAAGAGGGGGAAGAACCTTTTTTTATTTGATACGGATCCTGCGAAAAATTTTAATGATGATGTAAATCAAGCGGATATTGTTTTTGTTTCCGTTCCGACTCCGCCATCTAATGATGGCTCCTCGGATCTATCCGCGCTGGAATCCGCGTTCCAAAAATTAACTGGGAATAAAATCGCGGTTATTAGATCTACGGTTACGCCCGGCACTACGGAAAATTTTCAGAAGAAATATTGGGCGCATAAGATATTATTCAATCCGGAATTTCTTGACGCGAAATTTAATTGGGAGCAGTTTATAAAGCCCAGTCGGCAGATTATCGGATCCACTGCCGAGAGCAAAGATGTTTCCGGACTAATTCTCTCACTCCTTCCGGACGCCCCATTTAAGTCCGAAATTGGAGCGACTGAAGCTGAACTTGTTAAGTACGCTTCAAATGTGCACTACGCGAGAAAGGTAAATTTTGTGAATATTATCGCGAATCTCGCCGAAAAACTCGGAGCAGATTATGATAATATTCGCCAAGCTATGGCGGCAGATCATCGCATTGGGAATTCTCACCTGGACCCAAATTTCGGAGGTTATCGCGGCTTTGGCGGGCACTGTCTGCCAAAAGACATTCTAGCGTTAACGGCTTCACTAGAGGCAGTCGGCCTTAAGGAAGAAGCGGATTTAATCAAGAAGGATTACGACTATAATGAAAAGCTTCTTAAAGAACAGGGCTTGACATGGGAGGATATACGAATAAAATAGAATTAGCAATTATAGGTTAAGAGTGCTAAAGTTAAAT
>MFHJ01000032.1 GCA_001778545.1 Candidatus Giovannonibacteria bacterium RIFCSPHIGHO2_02_43_16 | reverse complement strand
TCACTCCAACACCTACACCTACCCCCACTCCAACTCCTGCGCAAACGTCCGGTGGTGGCGGAGGCGGCGGAGGATATTATTATCCGTCACCTCAACCGACGCCTGCGCCTGCCTCGCCGAGTCAAGGCGGGCCAACCACCAAGCCAGCCCTAAAAGAATCACAAATTCAGGCAATCATAAATCTCCTGCGCTCATTCGGAGCCGATCAAGCGACTATTGATAACGTAAATACCTCATTGCGCGGAGGAACGCCTTCATTGAAAATTGAAAATTCTAAATTGAAAATTCTAACTGGCCCATTTAGTTACGGAACGCGTTCAGAACAAGTAAAGATTCTCCAGCAAATGCTCAATGTCAGTCCCACTGGATACTATGGACCGCTCACAAGACAAGCCGTTATCAACTTTCAGAAGAAATATGGGATTTTGCAGACCGGACTTGCAGGCCCGATTACGAGAAAGAAATTGAACGAGCTATACGCGAAGTAAAATGGCCTACGATTTCATCGCGATTGGCGATACGGTGACCGACGCGTTTATACGAATTAAAGAAGCTTCAGTGCATTGCACGATCAACCGCGAGCGCTGCGAGATTTGCATGCGTTTCGCGGATAAAATTCCCTATGAAGATGTCTGGGTGATTCCGGCGGTTGGAAACAGCGCGAACTCGGCTGTATCAGCTTCGCGACTCGGACTCAAGAGCGCCTTGGTAACGGACTTGGGCGGAGATTATTTCGGCGAAGAATGCTTTCAAGCGCTAAAAAAAGAGAAAGTCGGAACGGAATTTATTAATATCCACCATAAACAGAAAACAAACTACCACTATGTTTTATGGTATGAAGACGACCGGACGATTTTAATTAAGCACGAGGAATATAGTTACAAATTGCCCGATATTGGTGAGCCAAAATGGGTTTACCTTTCTTCCATGGCGGAGAATTCTTTGGAATTTCACGGCGAGATTGAAAAATATTTAAATTCGCATCAAGAGATAAAACTTGCTTTCCAGCCAGGGACGTTTCAGATGAAGTTCGGCAAGGAAAAATTAGCTGGATTATATAAGAGAGCTGATCTTTTCATATGCAATACCGAAGAAGCGCGGAGAATCTTGAAGACGAAAGAAACAGACGTGAAGAAACTTATGCAAATGATTGTGGAATTGGGACCAAAAATAGTTGTGATCACAGACGGGCCGAAAGGAGCATATGCTCTCGATGGTAGTGATGCTTGGTTTATGCCTCCGTATCCCGACCCGAAGTCGCCCTATGAGCGAACGGGCGCGGGCGACGCGTTCTCCTCGACTTTTACCGCCGCGCTCGCGCAGGGAAAGAGCGTTCCCGAAGCATTGTCATGGGCGCCGATAAATTCCATGTCCGTCGTGCAATACGTCGGCGCAAGAGAGGGGCTATTGACTCAAGCGAAAATAGAAGAATATTTAAAAAAAGCCCCGCCCGATTATAAACCAAAAAAGATTTAATATGACGCTTAAAGAAATTTTAAACCAAGCGCGAGAGGGGAAATGGGCTTTGCCGCATTTTAATATTTCGGACGCGGTAACGCTTGTCGGGATTTTGGAGGCGGCGAAAGAATTAAAGTCGCCGGTTATGATCGGCACTTCAGAAGGCGAGAGGAGATTTATCGGCGCGAAGCAGGCAGTCGCGATGATCCGCGAGTATCGCGAAGAATATAAGTTGCCGATTTTTTTGAACGCCGATCACCATAAGTCTGTTGGAATGGCGCAAGAAGCAGTTGATGCCGGATACGATTCCGTGCACATAGATTTATCAGCCAGTAATTTAGAAGAAAATATAAATGGAACGAAAGAAATAGTTTCTTACGCTAAGTCAAAAAACAAAAATATTTCAGTCGAGGGAGAAGTTGGTTATTTAGTTACGGAATCCTCGAAAGTCTATAAGGAAATTATAGAAGTTCCGCCAGAGAGCTTGACCAAGCCGGAAGAAGCCGAGAGATTTGTCCGCGAGACAGGAGTTGACCGTTTTGCCCCGGCCGTTGGCAACTTGCACGGAATCGCGGCTAATGTTAAGAAATTGGACATCGCGAGAATTGCGGCGATCAGGGAGGCAATTGGGGGCGTCGCGATGGTTTTGCATGGCGGGTCCGGAACGCCGGACGACCAGATTAAAGCCGCGATTGGAGCCGGCATAAACAACATACACATAAATACGGAGATTCGCGTAGCTTACACCTGGGCGCTTCGCACTTTTCTAGCGAATAATCCAGAGGAGACGACCCCGTATAAAATTCTTGCCCCCGCTATAGAAACTGTCAGAGCAAAAACAATGGAGAAGATAAAATTATTCGGCTCTGGGAATAGGGTATAAAGTATAATAAGAAGTAGAGTTGATTGGAGATATAGAAGTGTTATAATTAAAATATGCCTAAGAATCAATTACCACTATTTGTAGAGAAAGACGAAAACGATTTTTACATCGTTGAATGCCCGCTTTTTGACGGATGTTATAGCCAGGGGAAGACATTAGATGAAGCTCTTAAAAATATAAGGGAAGTTTTGAGTTTGGTTTTGGAGGAGAAGGGGAGCAAGGAAACTTTGGAATCTTATCATCCAAAGGAATTAAGTTTGCATACAATTACGATCTAGTCAATGTCGCAGCTGCCCATTTTATCTGGACAGGAAATAATCAGGGCGCTTTCGAAAATTGGCTATCAGATTCTCCGGCAACGCGGTAGCCATGTTCGTTTATCGTGTCAAAATCGAAAGAATATAACTATACCTGATTATGAGGCAATAAGTCGCGGCCTCTTGAGAAAAATACTTCGCGATGCCGATTTGTCTGCCGAAGAGTTTATTAAACTTTTAAAATAAAAATCATGTCTATTCCAAAAATAATTTCTATCTGGCTCGCGGCGCTCGTTATTGCTGGCGGAAGCCTGTTTGTATATAAAAATTATTTTGTCAAGGATTTAGAAAAAAATGCAGAAAGAATCACTGACCCCACCCTGAGCGAAGTCGAAGAGTGGAAAACATACCGCAACGAAAAATATGGGTTTGAGATAAAATACCCATTCTATTTTGAAATCGAATCTACCACTACTAGCAAATTATTATTAAGAACTGGAGATAAAAAGGGAAGCATTGATATACGTGCCTACGAAAATCCAAATATGCGCACTAGCATACACGTTTATTGCGAAAGTCCATTGGGTAAAAACGCTCTATTTTGCAATGATATAAATAATTGGGAGAAAGTAAAAGCCGAAATACGAGCAGTAAATTTAAATAATATTGAAATAACTTCGGTAAGTAAAAATGGTTCAGCTTCCACAACATATTTTTTCATAAAAGATAAGCTTGTTTACGAATTTTCTTACTCATCCATAGATCCCTCGGAGATAGAAAAAATTATTTTAGATTCAACTTTTCCTGATATAGTAAAATTGCCAGTCGCGAAAGAGCCGGAGATATTTATTAAATCTCCAAATTACGGCCAGCTAGAAGTTTATACATCTCGCATTAATGCCGGTAGACAATATAAGCTTACTTTCGGTACTTATATTCCAGACCCTACACTCATACGAGACAGTGTGCTTTTGCACGTTAAAGAAGGATACAAATCTTATTTTCCGAGCATCTGCAAAATTTCGAAGTCTAGAAGGAAGATTAATGTCCGGGGCTGGGCAGGTATATGTTTACCCGCCTATAACCGATCATGAGCCGGAGGAAATAATGTCTAAAGTAAAAAATATATTTGCAGCTGCTACTTCTACCGATGGTTTAGTATATTTGAAGCCATATTTTACAGAACGTGGTATTGACCAGCTCGGACTCAATGGATATAACAATGCAGAATTGATTTTTCAGGTGTCGGACAGAACTGAATTTGAGGGAAGAGTTGAAGTTAGAGGAGAAACAATTGTGGCAAGAATAATAATGGAGAGAACTGCTCAACAAGTAAGCCCAGGAGTATATTCTCCAGTATGGAAAATAAATGATATTAATTAAATAAATATGCCAAAAATATTTGTAACGAGGAAGATTCCGGAAGCGGGGATAAAAAAGCTGATTGATGCGAAATACGATATCGATGTAAATCCTGAAGATAAAGTTTTATCCAAAGACGAGTTAATTGCTTTTTTAAAAAAGGGGAATTATGACGGGGTTTTATGTTTATTGACTGATAAGATAGATAAAGATGTTTTTGAGGCGGCCGGATCGCAGTGCAAAATTTTCGCGAATATGGCCGTGGGGTTCGATAATGTGGATGTTTCTGCCGCGAAAGAAAAAGGAATAATGATTACGAATACCCCAGGGGTTCTAACTGATACTGTCGCGGAGCACACTTTCGCTTTATTGCTCGCGATAGCGCACAGGATATCGGAAGGGGAAAGATTCGCGCGGGCCGGAAAATATCACGGCTGGGAGCCGATGATGCTTTTGGGGACGGATGTCTCGAAAAAAACTTTGGGAATAATCGGACTAGGCAGAATTGGTTCGCGCGTGGCGCACCATGCCGCAAAAGGCTTCGAGATGAAGGTCTTATACTACGACGTTAAGCGCAACGAAGAATTTGAAAAAGAATCCGGTGCTGTTTTTTGCCCGACGGTTGATGAGGTTTTGAAAAACGCGGACTTCGTTTCCGTACACGTTCCGTTGATGCCAGCGACAAAGCACCTGATAAACGCGGAGAGCTTCAAAGCCATGAAAAAAACCGCTTATTTGATTAATACCTCGCGCGGGCCCATCGTAGATGAAAAAGCTCTCGCGGAAGCATTGAAAAGTAAAACTATAAAAGGCGCCGCGATAGATGTCTTTGAGAATGAGCCCGCGATTGAGCCAGGCTTAATCAATCTTGAAAATATTATCATGACCCCGCATCTCGCATCCGCGACGGAGGAAACGAGAAATAAAATGGCCGAGCTTGTGGCGGAAAATATCATTGCCTCGCTCTCCGGCCAAAAACCCCCGAATCTACTGGCTTAAATATATGCGCTATTTTTGGATTTTGATCTTGGCGGGAGTTTTTGCTTTGGGGGCAAAAATATATCTTGGTCCGGAGGTATATTTTTCCGAAAGAAAGCACGCGACTCCGGCAAATTCAGAGATTATAAAATTAGCTTTCGTCGGGGATATAATGATGGATCGCGAGGTTGAGAAAAAAATTCTAAAAGAGGGCGCAGGCGATTTTCGCTTTCCGTTTTTAAATATCGCGAGTGAACTTTCGGAATATGATTTTTTGTTCGGAAATCTTGAGGGTCCGATTTCTTCGAGAGGAAAAAATGCCGGGTCCGCATATTCTTTTAGAATGGACGCAAGAGTTATTGGGGGCTTGAAATTCGCCGGATTCGACGCCATGTCTGTCGCCAACAATCATAGCGGAGATTGGGGCATGGAAGCCTTTGTTGACACGCTTTCGATTTTGAGAGAAGCGAATATAATTCCAGCAGGCGCGACTACGAGTCCCGAGATCTTTGAAGTAAAGGGGTTAAAATTAGGATTACTCGCGTTTAGCGATTTTCCAGGACTTGGCATTCGTGCCGATGATGAAGTTGTGAAAAAGGGCGTTTCATGGGCGAAGAGCGCGGCCGATTTGATTGTTGTCTCCTTTCATTTCGGCGAAGAATACAAAAAAGAACCTTCGCTACGCCAAATTAAGCTTGCGAAAATAGCTATCGACGCGGGCGCTGATTTAGTCATTGGCCATCATCCGCACGTTACCCAGCCAGTTGAGAAATATGTGGATTCCTACATCGCATACAGCTTAGGTAATTTTGTCTTTGACCAGAATTTTTCGGAAGAGACGATGACAGGACTTCTTTTGGAAGTCGAGATTAGGGACAAAAAAATCTTAAGCGTCAAAACTCGTGAAATCAAGCTTAATTTAAACTATCAACCGTTGTTCATTGATTAAATCTTCATTATATGATTAACTTATAGCCATGACTTCTATTAAAGCCGAAAAGAGGGATTTGGTCGGTAAAAAGGTAAAGAATTTGCGAAAGGCGGGAAAAATTCCGGCAATAGTGTATGGCGCCGGAGAGAGCGGGCTATTGCTTGAAATTTCTTGGCATGATTTTCAGAAAGTCTTTAGGCAAGCGGGCGAATCCAGCCTTGTTGAACTCGAAATCGGCCCAGAGAGGAAAAATGTTTTGATACACGATATCGCTTTTGACCCGATTAAGGATGTTCCGGTGCATGTTGATTTTTTACAGGTGAGGATGGATAAGCCTATCAAGGCGAAGGTAGAGCTTTTGTTTGAGGGAGATTCCCCAGCTCTTAAGCTCGGAGGAATCTTAGTGAAAGTTCATCACGAATTGGAAATTGAAGCTTTGCCGGCATATTTACCGCACCAGATAAAAGTTGATTTATCGAAGCTTAAAAATCTTGAAGATAAGTTTACTGTAGCTGATTTGAGCTTGCCGAAAGGAGTAAAGACGCACGCGGCTCTGGAGGAAGTTTTGGCGCTTGTTGAGTCTCCAAGAAGCGAAGAGGAGCTTAAAGCTGAAGAAACTGTGTCTGCGGCTGGGATTGAATCAATCGAAGTTCTCACGAAAAAGGAAAAACTTATTGAGGAGGGAGAAGCGAAAGAAGGCTCCGGCAAGGAGAAGGAATAATCCCAGTCTGCTATAATATATAATATGCGTCTTTTTTGGCTAAGTTTATTGCTTATTCCGGTGTTTTATATTTCTGCGCAGGCAATCGACCCTTCTTCGGTTACTGATAGAAGGGCGCAATTGGAATCGGAACTTGCTGGCATTGAGAAAGAAATAGGCGGATATAGGAATATCATCCAAGACAAGCAGAATCAAGCGCAAAGCCTTGAACGGGACATAGCGTTGCTCGACGCCCAGATCAAAAAATCTCAACTTGAGATAAGGGCGAGGAATATCGCGATTTCCAATTTGCAGGGGGCGATTGGGGAAAAAAATAAAACTATCTCCGCCCTTGATAATAAAATAGAGCGCGAGAAAGATTCTCTTTCCGAGCTTTTGAGGGAACTTTACCAAATTGACCAGTCTTCGATGGTTGAGATGCTTTTGGGCTATGACAATCTATCCGAATTTTTCGTTCAGGCCGACTCTTTTGATGCGATACAGCGATCGCTTCAGCAGTCGTTCCAAGAAATAAGGGCGAACAAGAGCGAGGCGGAAGCCCAGAAGATTGATTTAGAAGAACGAAAGGCGCAGGAACTGCAATTGAAGACTATTCAGGAATTGGAGAGGAAAAGCATCGAAGATAAAGAGCGAGAGAAAAAAAGAATATTGGATCTGACGCGCGGGCAGGAGAAAGCGTACAAAAAAGTGCTGGATGAACGGGCCAAAAACGCCGCGGCCATAAGATCCCAGCTTTTCTTGCTCAATGGTTCAAAAGCTATCCCGTTCGAAAAAGCTCTCGAGTACGCGCTTCAAGTGGAAAAAGGAGCGGGAATCCGCCCGGCATTTCTCTTAGGGATAATCGCGGAAGAATCCAATCTGGGCGCGAATGTCGGGACGGGAAATTGGAACATCGACTTAGCGCATGCGAGATGCGCGAAGCAAAGGGACGCTTTCAAGGATATAACCTCGCGACTTGGTTTGAATCCAGACTCCATGCCTGTTTCAAAGAAAGCTTGGTATGGATATTGCGGAGGCGCGATGGGCCCGGCTCAATTTATCCCGACAACATGGCTTTTATATGAAAGCGCGGTCGCTAAAATAACGGGGCATAATCCGCCAAATCCGTGGGATCCGCAAGATGCCTTTGTCGCGTCGGGGCTTTTGCTGCGCGATAACGGCGCCGGTGCCCGGACGTATGCTGCGGAATATAATGCGGCCCTAAAATATCTTGCGGGATCAAATTGGAAAAATCCAGCTTATCGTTTCTACGGCGATGATGTGATGGGACTCGCGACTAAATATCAAGAACAAATTGACATAATCTCAAGAACCGCGCAGAGGTAAAATGAAATTTATTTTGGTCAGGCATTGCGAGACAGACTGGAATCGAGAGGGGCGGCTGCAAGGGCACACCAATACTAATTTGAGCGAACGCGGATGGATACAAGCCGACGAGCTTGCGCGGAAACTGAAAAAGTTAGAAATAAGAAAGATTGTAAGTTCAGATTTGAAGCGTTCTCGGGAAACGGCATCGGCGATAAAGGAATATATAAATGTTCCTGTAATTTATGACGCGCGGCTTCGAGAATGCAATTTTGGTTTTTTGGAAGGGGGAAAAAAGAATCCAGATGGCTTGTGGCACGGCTCATACTTTAATTACGATTTTACGAAGTATGGAGGCGAGTCGCGCGACGCAGTTTTGAGGAGACATTCGTCCCTTTTAGATGAGCTTTCGCAAGATAACTCGCCAGAACCTATTTTACTCATCGGCCACGGCACAGGCCTAAACACTCTTTTGGCGCATCTGAAAAAGACACGCATTCAAAGAGAGGAGTATCAAGAGATCGAATATCCTGGTTAAGATTTCTCAAAAGCCTTTACGATCGCGTCCATGTTTCCGTCAAGGATTGATTCGATATTGTGAAAACTTTTCTTTATGCGGTGGTCGGTAATTCGATCTTGCATGAAATTGTAAGTCCTGATTTTTTCAGAGCGGTCTCCAGTTCCAATCTGATCCCTGCGCTCGCGCGAAAGAGTTTCTGATTCTTTGCGGCGCTTTTCGTCGAATAACTTTGCCCTAAGCACATCCATGGCTCGCTCGCGATTCTTTAGCTGTGAACGTTCCTCTCTGGAAGAAACGACTACTCCTGTCGGCTTGTGAAAGATTCTAACCGCACTCTCTACTTTATTGACGTTTTGTCCTCCAGGACCTCCAGCGCGCGAAAATGTTACTTCCAGATCTGACTCGCGGATCTCGATTTCTTTTTGTGTCGGGACAGGCAAGATAGCGACAGAAGCGGTAGACGTATGGATACGGCCGGATTTCTCCGTTTTAGGAACACGCTGGATACGATGGACGCCTGACTCGTGCTTTAATTTTTTCCATATGTTCTGTCCGCTTATTTCCGCGATCATATCGTCGAGAATTTTCCAGTTCCAACTTTGCTTGGACGCGTAGATCTGATACATCCTAAAAAGCTCGTGCGCGAATATGGAGGCTTCATTACCGCCAGCGCCGGCGCGGATTTCGAGAATTATCGTTCCCATGTTTATTTCCTTCGACTGGCGACTTGGCTACCTTTGGCAGGCTTTTTCCCCGCTGCGCGCGCTCTAAAACGCTCAACTCGCCCAGCAGAATCGATTAGTTTGCCTTTCCCCGTAAAAAACGGATGGCAGGCCGAACAAACTTCAATATCCATGCTTTCTTTGGCCGATCCGACGGTAATTGCATTGCCGCAAGCACATTTAATTTTTGCATTTGGGAAGTATTTTGGGTGTATTTCTGCTTTCATATTGGACTATAATAGCAAAAACCATTTGAAAAGAAAAGAGGCCTGCCTGCAGGCAGGCAGGCGAGTGCGTTGCATCTTTTAAGGATTAATATTAAACTAATTCCCATATGGCAGAAGCAACCAATGGCGCTCAAAAAGTCGATACCTTAAATAAAGACAGTGAATTAGAGGCAATGTTTCAAGCCGGAGTACAATTCGGTTATTCGCGGTCGCGTCGGCATCCAAGCATGTCTGACTTCATACACGGATTCAAAAATAACATAGAGATTTTCGACTTGGAGAAGACTAGGGAAGCGCTCGAAGGGGCGGAAAACTTTCTAAGGAAAATCGGTGAAGCGGGGAAAAATGTTTTATGGGTAGGAACAAAACCTTCAACAAAAGCCTTGATCGAAAAATATGCAAAATCTCTCGCGCATAGTTATGTGGCTGGAAGATGGATTGGCGGAACGCTTACGAACGCCAAGATAATCCGCGATAGGATTAAATATTTTGACGATCTTAAAAAGAAGAGGGAATCAAAAGAACTTGAAAAATACACCAAGAAGGAAAAATTAAAGATAGCGCGCGAGATTAAAGTTCTTGAGGAAAAATTCTCCGGAATCGAAAATCTTAAAAACGACGTTGGAGCGATGATTATCGTGGATCCAAAAGAAGAAAAAACGGCCCTTTCCGAAGCTAGGAGAATGTCTATTCCAGTAATCGCGATTTTATCTTCGGACAACGATTTGTCAAAAGTGGCGCACCCAATTCCAGGAAATGATTCCGCTTCTTCCAGCCTCGATTATCTCTTGGGAAAATTGGCGGCGGCTTACCAAGATGGGGTATCAAAGTCGAATTTAAATTCAAATGGCTGACCTATCTAAAGAATTAATCCAGGAGCTTCGCGCTAAAACTGGAGTCTCGGTTATGGCGATAAAGAAAGCGCTCGATAAGACCGGCGGAGATACGAAGAAAGCGCTTGAATTTTTAAAAGACGAAGCTTCAATCGTCGCTGCTAAGAAATCAGACCGGGAAACTAAAGCTGGGATAATTCAAAGTTATATTCATTCTGGCAGAATAGGAGTTTTGGTAAAATTGAGGTGCGAGACGGACTTTGTCGCGAAAAACGAAGAATTTCAAACTTTGGCGCGAGAGATTGCCATGCAGATCGCTTCTTCAGAAGCTGAGGATGTCCGGAGCCTTATGAACGAACAATACATCAGGAACCCCTCCCTAAGTGTTTCTCAATATCTCAAAGAGGCCATCGGAAAATTTGGCGAAAATATTGAAATCGCAGCGTTTCAGAAATTAGAACTCTAAGAGTATGATAATTTATCTATCCATCCTTGGACTTTCCCTGATCGGTATTTTCATATTGACTCGCGAGTACTTTCGAGAGGTGAAATTAATTCCTGAAGTAGAGCTTAAATTGAGGCTTAAGGCCAATCAATCTTTAAGGAATAAAGCATGGGAAAATTTCGTTTACCCCGCTTATCTTAAAATAAAAAATAATTCTTTGCCGATTTTATTGAAATCTTCAGGGTATGTGATACACCGAGCTAGAATTTCTGTGTCCAAGCTCGAAACAAAACTTAAACATACGGCCGATACTATCGATGGAAAGGCGATAAATCTCGATATTTCTCAGAGGTCTGAATATTGGAAAAATCTCAACGGAAACAAAAACGGCAAGAAAGAAAATTACGAAAAATAAAATTATCGCCACCTTAGCTCAGTTGGTAGAGCAACGCTTTTGTAAAGCGAAGGTCCCCAGTTCGAATCTGGGAGGTGGCTCCAAGATTAGTTGCGTGCGACCTTGAAAAAGAATTCTAGATGTTCTATATTTTAAAAAAAGCTCATCAAAAAAGGGGGTGATCGCATTGGCAAGCAAGAGAGCGCTTCGGCGCAGGAGTTGCGGAAGAAAGGCGGCTTTTACCATGGAGGACAGAGCTTACGCGGCGGCTCGAGAAGCGTCAGTAAGAACTGGCAGAACAATCCACCACTACTCGTGTAGTTTCTGCCACAGATGGCATATCGGCAGGTCTAGGCAATCATCGAAACCTAATCGACCGAAAGGTTGGCAAAGCTTACTCGCGTCTTCGTAAGCCACTAAGCCGTTTTTAACTGGAAAAGAAAACTCGCAAGACTTTATGGCTTGCGAGTTTTTATATCAAGTTTTCTCGAAAAATAAGCATAAGCCGCGCCTCCAGCGAGGCCGCCCAAGAGATTCATAAAAAGATCATCGGCTGTATCCGGGCCATCGCCCAGGCGCTTTTGTTCGCCGTGGTAGTAGCGATCTTCAAGGTACTCTTCTATTTCGTATAGGCTGCCGAAAAAGCCGACAAAAGATATAGAGATAAAAAGCATTAGGGTAAGCGATATCTTGTGGCGCTCGCGATATTGGGAAAACATAGCGATAGCGACTGACATGATTGCAGCTCCGCCGATAATATGCGCGGCTTGATCATACCACCAAAATTTTCCGTATAAACCTGCGACGTCGCCCAATGCGTCGAGCCATAAGGACATCCCGCTAACCAAATATGGCAGAGTCGGCAAAATTATCCCTTCGCGCTTAAATGCGTAGTATATTATTTCTATGACGGCCAAAGCGCCGATAGAAGTTACCAATAGCCCAAGCCATGAAAAATAAGTCGCAAATGGGAGAACCCCAAGAAAATTGAGCGATTCAAAACCGATTAGCGATAATAATAGAATTCGTGCTAACGCCATTATTATATTAGTATAATGATTATTATGCGTTTTGAGAAAGGAAAATCCTTGAAGAGCTTGACAACGCTTGGCATCGGAGGGAAGGCCGCCGATTTTGTTGAGGTAAAAAATGAGAGGGAAATGGAAAAACTTTTTCGAGAAAACAAAAGGAGGTGGCGCGTGATCGGGTCTGGATCGAATATAGTCGCTCCGGACTCTGGTTTCCACGGCCTCGTCATTAAGATTGGAATTAAGGCTTTTGGCGTAAAAGGGAAAACAGTTTATGCCGGGGCCGGCAGCAATCTTTTAGATTTCATAAAAAAAATTAATAGGCATGGGTTCCGCGGCATGGAAAAGATGGCTGGGATTCCCGGAACAGTTGCGGGAGCGATCTATGGAAACGCCGGAGCATACGGACAGGAAATAAAAGATAATATATTTCGCGTCAGAATTTTTGATGGCGAGAAAATCAAATGGATAAGCAAAAATAAGTGCAAATTTGGATATCGGTCAAGCATTTTTAAAAAAAATAAGAATTGGGTAATCGTCGGCGCGGAATTTTCTTTTGCAAAGGGCAACCCTAGGGAACTTTCGAAAATTTCAAAAGACATTATCAAGCTGCGCGAGAAAAAGTATAAGCCGGGTTTATTATGTCCAGGCAGTTTCTTTAAGAATATTATTATAAAAGATTTGAAGTCAATAGTTAGGAAAAAACTCTTGTCAAAAATTGATAATTCCAAAATTATGTACGGAAAAGCGCCGGCGGGATATTTATTGGAAGAAGTTGGGGCAAAAGGGATGTCTTCCGGCAATGTGCGCATCGCGCAGCACCACGGGAATCTTATTTATAACGCGGGCGGAGGAAAAGCTCGAGATATCAGAAAACTATCCCGAATATTGAAAGACCGGGTGTCGAGGAAATTTGGCGTTAGACTCGAAGAAGAGGTTCAGTATTTATGAAATTTTTAATTTTTGACGGGTATCCGGAGTTGGAATACGGCGTTTCGGAAAAATCTGACGGGGCGATGAAGTTCGATTCTCTCAAACGCGAGTCTTATCTTTTCGCGCCGTATGTATTGGCTCATGTAGTTCATGGCACGCGCGTTGTCGTGGCGCACGCGGATAATCGCGGAGGTGTTTTACCGGAAACGGACGGGCTGGTTACGAAGGAAAATAATATATTTTTGGTGATTACCGTCGCGGATTGTTTTCC
>MFHJ01000031.1 GCA_001778545.1 Candidatus Giovannonibacteria bacterium RIFCSPHIGHO2_02_43_16 | reverse complement strand
GGGATTCGAAGACGCGGAGAAAGAATATGGCACTGCTTCCGCGAGAGATGTTGATAGATCAATTAAATTGCTGGAATTACAAGAAAAAACAGCTGGATTGAAGAATCAGGTGACATCACTTTTTGAATGATATGTCCGACACTCGGTGTTGACCATGTTGAGTTTGACCATTGCAAAGCGGCCTCACTTGGTGAGGCCGCTTGGGGTTAGAACTAAGTCAATAACAGCACTTGAAACCGCGGGCGAGCTTAGCTTTTCTCTGTACTCCTCCTGCGTGCAGATTCTTAAAGCCGTATATGAGCGCGCTGTTTCTTCCATGCTTTGAAAATGTGCTGGTCGTCGCTCTTTAAGCGAGCAAAGTTTTTTACCCATCTCATAGATGAGGACATCTTTTGCGCGGAAACGTTCTGGGTAGAAAACAGGGACAACGAGAAGGCTATCCGCGGGTATTCCGGAGATTTTTGCAATTTTTGCTTCAGTTTCCTCAAGTTCGGCGTGATTTCTTCTTTGAAGAAATGGAGAATTGATTAGGTGATGCATTTCTTCGGGAGTTGCGCCGAAAACTCTGATGGATTTGTACGCAATCCTCGTTTCTCCGATAAACGCCTCCGGACGTATGGAAATGGCTTCCTTGAAAAGGCCACGCTCTCTTAGTCTGGCGTAAAGCTTCTGGACCAGCGGTTCGCTCGATCCGTAGAAAAGGGCGAGAAGCTCTGAATCAGTCATATGCGGCAAATTGCGCGCGAATAGTTCGCCGGCCAATATAAGCCGGTAAACCATTTTATGGAACATCCTTTGCGCAATTACCAACGACTTTCGCAGATAAACTTCCTTATACATTTTCATGTAAAAGTCGAGAGCTTCCAGCGCATATTCAGCCACTTTCCCATCGATAGCAATCTCGCCGCCATCATAATACACGTAGTTGCGCAGATATTCTATGCCTGGCGGACGACTTGAAAGAGTGTAATAACCGTCGCGCTCAAGATAGTCCAACTTTTCCATGCCTAGATTTTTATCGTGAACGGCTTTGGAAAGCAGATGTTCGTGGCTTACCAAGGTTTCTACCAACATCGGATCGGCTCCGGAGTCCGCTATGTACGGCTTAAACCTTTCGCGGACTATTTTTAAGCTCATTTGATTGTTGTCGAGGTCGCAGAAATCTTCAGTGGTATGCGAAAACGCGCCGTGGCCAATGTCGTGCAGAAGCGCATAGATGGGAAGTCCCCGTCTTTCCTCTTCATTTATCAGACCCTGAAGGCGCCAGCGATCTGCGAGTGACTTCGTAGCTTTATACGCGCCGAGGCTATGAATAAAACGCGAGTGCGTTGCCGCAGGAAAAACAAGATAAGTCATTCCCAATTGGCGTTTATCCCTTAAGGACTGAAACTCTCTCGTTTCAACGATCGGAAGGACTGACCGGATATCTATTAACCCGCTGATTGGATCTGGCACAACCTTAAGCCAAATATTTCTATCCATATAATCTTCCTTTCAAAGTTCTCTCAATTGGAATCCTATTAAATAAACGCCAAATACACAAGCGAGCAGATAGCAACAGCTGAGTATTTGCGGACTCTAGAATTTTGAAGCCATTTCAAATAGAATGGCAAGATATAAATGAAGTGCGAAATTATAATTGTTGGCGCAGGGGCGGCGGGATTGATGGCGGCGCGGGAATTGGGGAAAGCCAGGAAGAAAGTAATTATATTGGAAGCGCGTAACCGAATTGGCGGGAGGATTTGGGCTTTGCAAAAAGATGAGTTTGGTTATGACGCGCAAGCCGGAGCGGAGTATGTGCATGGCGATTCTCCAATCATGAAATCTCTCTCGCGCGAGGCAGATATGACGCTAATTCAGACGCAGGGCGATATGTGGAACTCATACGGCGGGGAAGTTACCATCAATAGCGAGCGCGTTCCAAATCAAAATGAGTTGCATAAGGCACTTGGCGAGCTTAAAAGCGATTTGCCGATTGCGGAATTTCTGGAGAAATATTTTCCGGGCGAAAAATATATCGGCCTTCGCAATTCTGTTTTTGGGATTGTGGAAGGATATGATGCCGCCGATCCCGCGCGTGCCAGCACTTTTTCTTTGCGGGACGAGTGGCTGGGCGGCCAGGATTGGCTGCAATATCGCATCAAAGAGGGATACGGCGCCATGCTTAAATTTCTTGAATCGGAATGCGGGAAGAACGGCACAAAAATCGAGCTTAATAAAATTGTCCGAGAAGTTGAAATAAATAACGGCAAGGTGAATGTCCATACTGCTGACGGCGATGATTATGAAACAGAGAAAGTTATTGTTACAGTCCCTTTGCCGGTGCTTGCCGACATTAAATTTATTCCGGCGATTCCGGAAAAATTGGAGGCGGCCCGAAAAATGGGGTATGGCGGCGTGATTAAAATTCTCCTGAAATTTAAAAGCAGGTGGTGGGTGAACGCTTTCGGGAAGGATTTCGGCGAGATGGATTTCATGTTTTCAAATGAAGAAATTCGCATATGGTGGACGCAGTATCCGGATTTGATTCCGGTGCTGACGGGCTGGCTCGCGGGTCCGAAATCGGCGAAACTCATAGATAGCTCTGATGCGGAAATAATCGACGCGGGAATCAGATCGCTCGCGAATATTTTCAAAGTTGAGAAGGAATATGTCGAAAAAGAATTAGTTCACGCCAAAGTCGCCAATTGGCCCGCCGATCCTTATGCCAAAGGCGCGTATTCATATTGGACGCCCAAATCGGCGGAGGCTCAAGAGGAACTATTAAAGCCAATAGATGATCGAATTTTCTTTGTCGGCGAAGCGCTTGACCGAGAAGGCGAAGCTTCAACCGTGGAAGGAGCTTTAGCGAGCGGGCTGGAGACAGCAAGAAAGATTTTAAGATTATGATTAAAATTATTTTTATATTTTTATTGATTGCTCTACCGGTTTTTGCCCAAGATGGATTGCGGGAGGATATATCTGTGCCAACGGAAAGTGCTACACGGGCCGTTTCGCCAGCCGGATCCGTAACGCCGAGGCCAACTATTGCCGCAACTTCGGCTCCTGCTCTGGCTACTAGCGAACCTACATCAAAAGAATCTGCTCCAAGTTCAAACTCGGATGTTCTTGGGATAGCCGTTTTTGCGGCGGCTGTCTTGGCTTTAAGCGGATACGGCGCATATAAATTAAAAACACAAAATCAAAATAAAAAAGATAGCAAGAAAGAGTCGCAATGTTTTGATTTAAAAAAGATGATGGAGAATAAATTAAAAGAACTAACGGATTTACGCGGGCAGGCTGAAGGCAAAATAAAAGAAAACGCCCGCGAAAAAGTTAGAGAATCCCTGAAAGGAACTAGCACGGGGGAAGCTTTAGCCAAGATTGAGCGAGTCGAAAAAGAATACGCGCGGATTAAGAAACTTTATGAGAAATGCATTATAGAGTTTTCGCAAAAGAAAAAGAAAACTATTTTAGTTGACGTGGTCTATACATTTGTCGATACTCGAGGAAACATTTTCAAAGAAATGCGCGAGTTGCTTGAGAAGTATCCGAATAGGAAAATACTTTTAACCGGAGCGGACGATAGACAATTTAAAGAATGGGGCTTGGACAAAATGCCCTATGAGATTTGGACGTTGAAACATAATCCCGAAAAAACGGATCCGGAATATTATAAAAAAATGCTCACGCATTTTGAATTAATCGCAAACGATGTCATATATTTCGAACACAGCCCGGAGGCGGTCGCGAGCGCAAAATCCATCGGCATTAAAACTTATTATTACGATTCCAAGAAAAAAGATTTGACCGCGCTAAAAAACTTTTTGGACGAAAATTTATAGAAAACAAAAAGCCCGAAATTAGCCTTGACGAGATGGATATGAGGATGGTATACATAGAGGGAAATTGAAAATCAAACAAGGAGGATTTTTATGGCACACATACCAGCTTCAGTTGAAACTTCTGAGGATATGGAATATTTGCTTTCCGAGAGAGTTAAACTTTTATCACAAGGCAAGATACGAGAAATCTATCAGCACCCTAAGGAAGAAGATTCGTTGTTGATGGTGACATCTGATCGCATGAGCGCCTTTGATTTCGTCATGCCGCGCAAGGTGCCTCAAAAAGGAGAAGTTTTAACGGCGCTTACGCACTTTTGGCTGACAGATATTCTCCGTGAATTTCCTAGCCACTTCAAGCGATCGTCTCTTAATCATTGGCTTAATGCGGTCCATGATCTGAAGGCAGATCTCCCGGAACTTCCGCTCGAACGGAGTCTAGTCATCAGAAAGACAGAAATACCGCCGTTTGAAATGATTTTCCGGCACCACCTCGGCGGTTCTGTGTACAAGAAATATCTTGATACTAGATTGGTAGCAGGATTGGCTGTCCAGAAGGGTTATAAAAAATGGGAAAAACTTCCACATCCGCACTTTACACCTTCGACAAAGGCCTCAAAAGGGCACGACGAGAACAAAAATGTCAGCGAGTATATAGATGCGATGGGCGAGCAGGGGATTCGCGCAATTCAAATGTTCAGGTCGGCGTACGAGAAAGCGTATGCGTATGCCGAGAGTCGCGGGATCCTAATTCTTGACACTAAATTCGAGGGGCTAACTATGATCGCGGACGAAGTGATTACACCAGACTCTTCCCGGTTTACAACCGTCGAGAGTTATAATAATGCTATGCAAAACGGCGGCGATCCTATTTTTCTCGACAAGGAATTCTTCCGCCAATGGGGGAAGACGGTCGAGACGCCATTTGGCATGGGGCTGGGTTCACTGAAGAACCCTGAAGATCCGGAACAGCTCGCTTTTGTGAACAGTCTTGAAATCCCGGATCGCGTCATCAAAGAAACATCTACGCGCTATATTAACATAGGCGAGATACTGACAGGGTGCAATCTCGCGGATTATCAAGCCAGGTTTATGTGCGTGTGACATTTTACTCAACTGGAAAATATATTTTTAACTAAGCGGCGAAGGCGGTTCTACCCCCCTTCGCCGCTTTATTTTTTAAGAAATTTTCGATAAAATTAGGGCTTATATGCTTATAGACGACGTAACAATCAAAGTCCGCGCTGGGGATGGAGGCAAGGGCGCCGTAGCGTTCAATAAAAACCTGATGAGCTTGGGACCAGCTGGAGGATCCGGCGGCAATGGCGGAAGCGTATATTTCGAAGGAATCTCGGATTTGAGTTCTCTTGGGCAATTTCGGTATAAAAAGGAAATAAGGGCGGAAAATGGGGGAGACGGGAGGGGGCAATTTAACGACGGCGCGGACGGAGCAGATCTTGTTTTAAAAGTTCCTGTTGGCACAGTTATAAAAAATAAAAAAACCGGCGAAGAATCTGAGATCTTGAATATTGGGCAGAAAATTCAGGTTGCGAAAGGCGGGCACGGAGGAAAGGGAAATTTTTTGTTTCGCTCGCCTAAATTAACCACGCCCAAAAGATTTCAAGAAGGGCTCCCGGGCGAGGAGTTTGCTTTACGGCTTGAACTCAAGCTTATCGCGGATGTCGGTTTAATTGGTTTGCCGAACGCCGGCAAATCTAGTTTGTTAAACGAACTTACGGAGGCAAGAAGCAAAGTTGCGAACTACGCGTTTACAACACTCGAACCAAATTTAGGAGTTTATTATAATTTGATTCTTGCTGATATTCCTGGACTTATTGAAGGAGCATCTTTGGGCAAAGGGCTAGGTATAAAGTTTTTGCGGCACGTCGAGCGCACTAAAATTCTTTTTCATTTAATCTCTGTGGAATCAGAAAATCCGGCGAAAGATTATAAAACGGTTAGAAAAGAACTCAGGGTATATAACAAAGATATGATGAAAAAACCGGAGTATTTATTTTTGTCAAAAAGTGACATGATTCCTATTGAAAAAGTAAAGAAAAAAATCGCTATTCTAAGAAAACTCAATAAAAATGCCATTCCAATTTCTATCCACGATTGGGATTCGCTCGAAAAAGTGAAGAAAATTTTGAATGTAATAAACTTAAAGAAATAAAATGACGGAATATCTCGGAATTATTTTCGCGCTGATCGCGCTCGTTAGCTGGGGAGTCGGGGATTTTTTTATACAGCGTTCGGCCAGAAAATTCGGCGATTGGGAATCGATTTTCGCGATTGAGATTACGGGGCTCGTTGTATTGCTACCTTTCGTTTTTCGGGATCTGGGAGGAATATTGAATCTTTCCGGGCGCGAAATATTGATTTTGCTCGCAGTCGGGCTTGCCTTCATGCTAAGTTCACTTCTAAGCACGGAAGCGCTAAAGCAGGGAAAGCTTGCCGTAATAGAGTCTATAGAAGCGGTTGAAATCGTGGTCGCGGGTTTAATCGCTTATTTCGTTTTCAAGGAGAGTCTTGAATATTCGCATTGGTTTTTCATTACCATTCTCGTAGTCGGAATTTTATTGGTTGCCCTAAAGCCTCATCACTTGAAAAAGAAAGCGTGGCTGGAAAGAGGCGCAGTAATCGGCTTTTTCGGATCGATATTAATCGGCTTTACGGATTTTATGGTCGGCTTCGGCTCGCGCGCGACAAATCCTCTTTTTGTCATTTGGTTTGCGAGTTTAATCATGGCTATAATAATCGCGGCATATCTCGTGCTTAATGGCAGATTTAAATATGCGCTAAGGGATTTTTGGGAAAATAAAAAACTCCTGCTTGGGATCGGGATACTTGATAATCTTGCTTGGTTTGCCTTCGCGATATCAACCCTATATCTGCCTATCGCGGTAGCGCTGGCGCTTTCCGAAAGCTATATAATTCTTGCGGTCATTCTCGGCATTTTGATAAATAAAGAAAAGTTGCAATCGCGCCAATTTGTCGGCATAGCCCTCGCGATTATCGGCGCGGTAGCGTTATCTATAATATATTCATGATTGAAGTCGAGAAAAATTTTGATTTAAAGCCTGGAGATAAAGAAAGATTAATTCAGGGCGCGAAGTTGATTGTCAAAACAACTTTCACGGATATTTATTACGATGCGGAAGATTTTAGACTAACGATCAAAGATTATTGGTTGCGTCAGAGGGAGGGAAGGTGGGAATTGAAAATGCCATTTGGTGATACGCTTCAAAAAAAAGAAACCGACCAATATCACGAACTCGAAGATGGGGGAGAAATAAAAAAAGCAATCGGCTCGGATTGGGATTCGTTAAAACCATTTGCGAAAATCGTTACCAGCCGCGAAAGTTGGCAGAGTGGGGAGTTCCATCTCGACTTTGATAAGGTGGATTTTGGGTTTGAAACTTTTGAAGTAGAAATTATGGTTCGAGATGAAAAAGACGTTACCTCGGCCGAAGCAAAAATCATAGCTTTCGCGCAGGAGCACGGCATCGCTTCAGCCCCCGGCGCCGGGAAGGTCATTGTCTATATCCAACGTAATAACCCCGCGCACTACCAAGCGCTTTTTAAAACAGGGGTGGTTTGAAACAATACAACAATACTTTAAATCGATAACTATACCGTATTTACGCTATAGCGTAAATAGAAAATAGTTAAAGATTGAAGGTTTTAATCCAGCTTATAAAATGATAGAATTTAGTTTATGTCAGATCGCGAAAAAGCTGTTCCAGCGTCGTATCTCATCTTGGGAAAGGATGGGAAAATTTTGCTGGGTTTACGAAAAAATACTGGGTACTACGATGGTTGGTGGACGGTTCCGTCCGGGCATGTTGAGACAGGAGAGCTTCCGATTGGCGCTTTAATTCGCGAAACAAAAGAGGAGATTGGGATTAGTATCTATTCAAAAGATATAAAATTGGTTCATACAATGTATCGCGCGAAGCATGATGAAACTGGGCCGAGGTCAGATTATTTTTTTGCAGTATCAAAATGGTCTGGTGATATAGAAAATATGGAGCAGCAAAAATGTGTTAAATTAGAATGGTTTCCAATGGATAATCTTCCGGAAAAAACAGTGCACTTTGTTGAACAGGGGATTGAATGCTACCGAAAAGGAATAAATTATTCCGAGATCCAATTTGATAAAAAATTTATAAATCCCAATATTGAAAATAATATTGATATCGAGCGAGCGATTCCAATTTTACCGCCGCCATACATTTTTCTCGGCCCGCTTCTAATCGGGATTGGAGTCAATATTTTATACCCATTATCAATCTTTAGCATAAATTTGCGCTGGCGGCTCTCAATTTTCGTGATATTATTGGCCGCAGGCGGAGCCCTCCTGTACTGGGCGGTTAAAACACTGCTCCGATTCAAAGTTGACCCGCGCTTTAAGCCCGTAGGCGGGGTTGTAACTGGGGGACCGTTCTCATTCACGCGAAATCCGATGTACGTCAGCTTTACGCTAATTTATCTGGCAGTGACAGTTGCATTTAACGCGCTTTGGGCAGTATTTTTTCTGCCGATAATATTCTATACTTTACATTACGGCGTCATCCTCCGCGAGGAAAAATATCTTGAGGCGACGCTCGGCGAAGAATTTTTGAAATATAAGGCTAGAGTGCGCAGATGGTTATGAAATTTTTGCTTACATCCGGTGGTATCACAAATAAATCTATAGCAAAAGCATTACTGAAGCTCGTTGGGAAAAAAGCCAAGGATATCCGAATTGCCTTTATACCAACAGCTGCAAATATTGCAAATGATGACGGAGGAAATAAAATCTGGCTGATTGAGGATTTATATAATTTGCTAAAGCAGGGATATAAAAGCATCGATATCGTCGATATATCTGCGTTGCCAAAGGAAAATTGGAAAGGAAGGCTTAAGGCGGCGGACGTTTTATTTTTCGGAGGAGGAAATACATTCTATCTCCGTTATTGGCTCAAGAAATCCGGCCTTTGGAAAATTCTACCCAAACTTCTAAAAAATCGCGTCTATGCTGGGATTAGCGCAGGGAGCATGATTACAACCAAAAACTTGGCATTAAGTCAATCAAGGAGACTTTACTATGGAGAGAGGGACTATCGTGGCAATAGAGGGGAGGACGGCCTCGGATTTTTTGATTTTCACTTCCGCCCGCACCTGGATTCAATCTATTTTACAAAAGTCCGCCGCAAGTTTCTCAAAAAAATTGCCAAAGAATTCCAGCAGCCTATTTATGCACTCGACGACAAATCTGCGCTTAAGATTAGCGGTAATAAAATTGAGATTATCAGCGAGGGGAAATATTTAGTTTTTAATAAATAATATGCCTCACATCCACGATTTAATTGATTTTATAGTTGATGCATATATTGTCCATAACAATAGCGTACTTTTAATATTGCACAAGAAATTGAAAATTTGGCTGCCTATTGGCGGGCACATAGAACTTAACGAGGATCCGGACGAAGCTTTAATGAGGGAGATTAAGGAAGAATGTGGTCTTGAAGTTGAAATACTTGCGAACCGCCTGAATAGAAACGACCCGAATCATAAGCACTTATTTACCCCAAGTTATCTAAATATCCATAAAGTCGGCGATAAGCCAAACGAAGTCCATAAACATGTTGGATTAATTTATTTTGCGAGAGCAAAATCGGACAAATTTAAGCTAGCCGAAGACGAGCATGATGATATTCGCTGGTTCGACGCAGAAAAGCTCAATGACCAAAAGTATAATATTTTGCCGATAGTGCAATTTTATGCGAAAGAAGCTTTGAAGCGCGCTAGTGAGCATGATTAAACTTTCCTACGCGAGTACAAAAAATAAGGATATGAAATATGCCGTCAAGATTGATATTCTCGACGATTTTTTCTTTTTGGAGGCGGAGGGGGAAAAATACATATTTTTAGATCACCGTGAATTTGGATTTTTTCAGGAAAAGAATAAGAATCCAAACATCGAAGCGGTATTAGTGACGGGCGGGGGACGAAATGACTTCGCACTTGCTTTGATACA
>MFHJ01000030.1 GCA_001778545.1 Candidatus Giovannonibacteria bacterium RIFCSPHIGHO2_02_43_16 | reverse complement strand
GTTTCTTAACGACACAGGCCGATCTCGAGGCGTTTGCCGGTGTTATGAAACAGTGTGTGGAAAATATGCAGGTGCTTCAAAAAGCTATTGATGCGAGGAAAAACGACCCTGTTTCACTGCTTGAAGCCAAGAACGCTATGGCAAATTTAAGCGGTTGGATTTTCGGACTAGAGTTTGTTATTCTCCAGGCAAACCTCTCATAGATGATCTATAGTGATCGGGTGTAGCTTCCTACACCCGATTTTTTTTGAAACTTGCGAGTGGTTTGGATAAGTTATAAAATCTATAAGCTATGCAACAAAAAATCGGAGTAATTGGAATTGGGATGGTGGGGGCGCCGGTCGCCAGATATTTTGAGGAGATAAGGGGGCTCAAGCGCAAAGAAGGTCTTTTTTTATTTGATACGGATCCAAAAAAAAATTTTAGCGATGATATAAATCAAGCGGATATTGTTTTTGTATCCGTGCCGACTCCTCCGGCTTCGGACGGATCGTCGGATCTATCAGCGCTCGAATCCGTATTTAAAAAATTGGTGGAAAATAAAATAGTAGTGATCAAATCTACAGTTCCTCCCGGAACCACGGAAAATTTTCAAAAGAAATATCGGATGCACAAAATATTATTCAATCCCGAATTCCTCGATGCAAAATTTAATTGGGAGCAGTTTATCAAGCCCAACCGGCAGATTATCGGATCAACGGCCGAAAGCGAGGATGTCTCTGGGCTAATACTCTCACTTCTCCCGGATGCCCCTTTCAAATCAGAAATCGGAGCCACGGAGGCGGAACTTGTTAAATACGCTTCGAATGTACACTACGCGAGAAAAGTTAATTTAGTTAATGTTATCGCGAGTCTCGCGGAAAAACTCGGAGCAAATTATGCCGATATTCGCCAAGCAATGGCGGCGGATTATCGAATAGGGAATTCCCACCTCGATCCGAATTTCGGCGGTTACCGCGGCTTCGGAGGGCATTGCTTGCCAAAAGACACCCTTGCGTTAATCGCCTCGCTCGAGGCGGCGGGCCTTAGGGAAGAAGCGGACTTAATAAAAAAGGATTATGACTACAATGGAAAACTGCTTAAAGAACAGGGCTTGACATGGGAGGATATACGAATAAAATAGAATTAGCAATTATAGGTTAAGAGTGCTAAAGTTAAATCTATGTTAAAAATGAAGCCATTAGGCGACAGAGTTTTAATAGAACCGCTTGGTAAAGAAGCGGAGAAAACCAAATCGGGCATAGTTATTCCGGATACTGCCGAAAAGGAGCGCCCGGAGCAGGGGATTATATTGGAAGTCGGCGAGGGGAAACGGGATGAGAAGGGAAATTTGATCCCAGTCTTGGTACGAGCGGGCCAGAAAGTATTATTTTCGAAATACGGCCCAACGGAAATAAAAATAGACGATAAAGAATATTTAATCGCGCGGGAAGAAGATATTCTCGCAATTATTGAGGAATAATTTAAGATATATGGCTAAACAAATTCTATTTGATGATAAAGCGCGCCTCGCTCTAAAAAGGGGGATAGATAAGCTGGCGACGGCTGTACGCATGACGCTCGGTCCAAGGGGACGAGCAGTTGTTATTGAAAAAGGCTATGGCGCCCCGCAGGTTACTTTCGACGGAGTTACGGTCGCGAAGGAAATAGAACTAGAAGATAAATATGAAAATTTAGGCGCCGAATTTATAAAACAAGCGGCGGAGAAAACGAATGATTTCGTCGGAGACGGTACATCCACTTCAATCGTTCTCGCGCACGCGATGATTGAAGAAGGCATTAGGGCTGTCGAAGAGCAGGGCTTGGATGTGATTCACCTTGCCGAAGAGCTCAGGAACTCCGGCAACGCGATAATAAAAGCGCTTGAGACGCAGAAAGAGGTAATCAATGATCCTAAAAAAGTTGAGGAGGTGGCGACGCTTTCATCCAAAGATGGGCAGCTCGGAAAGCTTATCGCGGAGGTAATGAATAAAATCGGGAAAGACGGGGTTGTGACCGTGGATGATTCTAATACAATCGAAAATTCTTATGAAATTGTCGAAGGAATGAATTTCGATCGCGGATACATCTCGCAGTACATGATTACGAACGCGGAAAAAATGGAATCAGTATATGAAAACGCGGATATATTGATTACAGATAAGAAAATTTCTTCAATTCAGGAAATTTTGCCGCTCTTGGAAAAAATCGCGCAGAAAGGAAAGAAGGAATTGGTGATAATCGCGGAAGAAGTGGACGGCGACGCGCTTACGACTTTGGTTGTAAATAAAATCAGAGGGACTTTCAACGCACTCGCGATTAAAGCTCCTGGGTACGGAGATAGGAGAGAAGAGATGCTTGAAGATATCGCCGTTATAACCGGCGGGAAAGTTGTTTCCGAAAAGGCTGGTTTGAAATTGGATAAAACCGACCTATCTGTTCTTGGGAAAGCTTCGAAAGTAATTTCGAATAAAGATAATACTACCATTGTCGGCGGAGCAGGAGATAAAAGTGATATCGAAAAAAGGGTCAAGCAGCTTCGGGCGCAAATCGAGAAATCAACTTCCGATTATGACAAAGAAAAACTGCGGGAAAGGGTCGCTAAGCTTTCGGGCGGCGTTGCCGTTTTGAAGATAGGCGCGCCAACAGAGTCGGCGCAGAAAGAATTAAAACAAAGGGTGGACGATGCAGTCGCGGCGACCAAGGCGGCGATGGAAGAAGGAATAGTTCCGGGCGGCGGCATGGCGCTTTTCAACATCCATCTCCAAAGGGAAAGCCCAAAACCGAACGAATTTTCCGAAGCGCAAGCGGCACTCCGCATTTTATCTTCAGCTCTTGCTGCTCCCCTGCAGGCGATTATTGTGAACAGCGGAGAGTCACCGAGCAAAGTTATGAGTACGCTTATCCGGGAAAAAACTAAGTCAAAAAGTAATTGGCTCGGGTTTAATGCCTTGACTAAAGAAATCGCGGATCTCAAGGAAGCAGGAATCATTGATCCGCTAAAGGTTACAAAATCAGCCTTATTGAACGCGGTTTCCGTCGCGTCGAATTTTCTGATGATGGGCGCCGCTATCGCCGAACTTCCCAAAAAAGATCCACCGATGCCTGGCCCGATGCCGGGAGGAGGAATGCACGACGGGTTCTAGTGTGATACAATAAAAAGATGAGTACTACATTGTTGGTAATAATTGGCTTAATAGCGATTGTTGTTTTGTGGCTTATTTTTACGTTTAATAAGCTGGTTACCCTGCGAAATAGGGTTAAAGAAGCGTGGTCCGATATAGAAGTCCAGTTAAAGCGCCGTTACGATCTGATCCCGAATTTGGTGGAAACGGTCAAGGGATATGCTAAGCATGAGTCAGCCGCATTTGAGAATGTGACCAAAGCGAGAGCGGCCGCGATTTCAGGGAGCGCTAATCCACACGAACAGGCCGCCAAAGAGAATATGCTATCCGGCGCGCTTAAGAGTATTTTCGCGGTTGCCGAGGCGTATCCGGACCTGAAAGCGAATACGAATTTTTTGGAACTGCAAAGAGAACTTTCGGATACGGAAAATAAAATTCAGGCCTCGCGCAGATTTTTTAACTCGAATGTCCTCGCGATAAATAACGCAGTCGAAATGTTCCCGACGAATGTAATCGCGGGAACTTTTGGATTCAAAAAAGAAGAATTCTTCGACCTCGACGAAACCCCTGCCCAGCGCGAACCCGTCCAAGTGAAATTCTAATAAAACTATGGCAACGATTTGGACGCACCGAGATTCGAATGAAAGTCTCGCTCTGAATTTTGCAAATTATTAGGATTTTGTTATCATTTATATATTATGCAGAAAAATTTGCCAATAATTGATATAAAGAAATACGGTGGAAAGCAGGTTGCGATTTTTCGTGGCAGAATTGTTGCTTCTGGAGGCACATCAACCGAAGCTATTAAGAAGGCGAAAGAAAAACTTCCGAAAGCAACATGGCGTGACATTCTTTTGGTAAGCGTTCCCAAAGGACTCACTGTCGTATATCGTATATGAGCCGCTTTATAATCCCCTATGCCATTAGACTTCAGGCGGATGGTCGTCTTGGGACTTTTCCTGCGGCAGAGATTCTTGTAAAAGGGAGGGGGGGTAAAGGGGTGCGAGCTATTTTTCAGATTGATTCGGGCGCAACCATTACTATTCTTCCCGCAGACGACGCAAAGCTTTTGGGTATTGAAGTTTCTTCCGGAGATCAATTAATTATAAGAGGAATATCTGGCGAGGAAATAGTTGGCTATAAACATCTCCTTGCAATTGATATAGAAGGTTTAAATTTAAAGATTCCAGCAGTTTTTATTTTAAATCCTTCCGTACCCCGCGTTTTAGGAAGAGAGGGTTTCTTTTCAAAGTTTGCGATAATTTTTGTGGAAGAAAAAAGAAAAGTTGCGTTATTTGACAAACTAGATAAAAGTCGTTTACTTAAAGCTGTTTTTACCCAGAATTAATTTGCTTTGTCTATGGCGACGATTTGGACGCACCGAGATTCAAATATCCGGAAGACGTGGCTTTTGATCACGGGTTTTTTGATTTTTGTGACGACAGTCGGCTGGGTTTTTTCGCAGGTTTACGGAAACCCAGCGATTTTTCTTTTCGCGTTTGTCTTGAGCATTTTGATGAGCGTTTTTTCTTACTGGTTTTCGGATAAAATCGTTATCGCGACGACGGGCGCGAAACTGCTTCCAGACGAAGCAGCGCCAGAGGTGCACAATATTATTGAAAACCTGGCCATAACCGCTGGGATTCCGAAACCTAGAATTTACATAGTGGATACCCCGCAACCGAACGCGTTTGCCACGGGGCGCGATCCAGAGCACGCAGTTGTCGCGGTTACTTCGGGGATTTTAGAAATTATGAATCGAACTGAACTCGAAGGAGTTTTGGCGCATGAGATGTCGCATATTGGGAACCGCGATATGCTTGTCTCGACAGTTGTCGTAGTCTTGGTCGGCGTAATACAGCTTCTCTCGGACATATTCTTGCGTTCAATGCGCTGGGGATTTCGCGGCAATGATAGGGATAGCGGGCAAGCCGGAGCAATTTTTCTTTTAATCGGCATTGCTTTAGCGATTCTGGCTCCGATCGCGGCGATTTTAATACAGCTTGCAGTATCGCGTAAAAGGGAATATCTGGCAGATGCTTCCGGCGTCCTTTTAACCCGATATCCCGAGGGACTAGCTTCCGCTCTCCAAAAATTATCCCTAGATAATACTCCAATGCGCCAGGCATCGCACGCGACCGCGCACCTTTGGCTGGATGACCCATACCAAGGGAAGCAAAAAACAATCGGATGGTTTTCCAAGCTTTTCATGACCCACCCGCCGATCGAGGACCGCATTAAAAAATTGCGCGAGATGGATAGCCGGCGATGAGATATAAATTCAGGGGAACAATTGTTGTGGCGCTCGGAGGATCCATAATGCATCCGGGGGAAATTGATGTTTTGTTTTTAAAAAAGTTTCGGAAATTTATTTTGAAATGGCTCAAGCGAAATAAAAAATTCATAATTGTTGCCGGAGGAGGAAGTATAGCGCGAGACTACCAAAAAGCGTCCTCGAAAGTTTTGCGCCTCGAAGACGAAGACAAAGATTGGATAGGCATCCACGCGACGCGCTTAAACGCTCATCTCCTAAGAACAATTTTTCATAAAGAGGCCGACCCAGTCGTGTTGGATGAGAGATTCAAAATAAAAAAGCTCGAGCATAAAATAACAATTGCGTCCGGTTGGCGCCCCGGATGGTCCACGGATTACGTGGCTTTGCAATTGGCTGTCGATTTTGGCGTAGGCGAGGCGATTATCGCTGGAAGTCCCCCGCACGTATATACAGCCGACCCGAAAAAAGATAAGAATGCCAAAGAAATTAAAAATTTAATCTGGAAAGAATACAGGAAATTGATTCCCGCGAAATGGAAGCCGGGATCGCATACGCCAGTTGACCCGGTCGGCGCACGCTTGGCGCACCGAAAAAATCTGGCTTCCATAATAATAAAAGGAACAGATCTCGAAAATTTCGATGAACTCCTTGCCGGAAAAAATTTTTCAGGCACGATCATAAAATAATTTCATGGCCAAGAGTAAAATAAATCCGATAGGGAGGGACGTTGGAACGGTCATTCTTTCTATATTCGTCGCGATTTTTATCGTCGAATCGGGAATAATGCACGAGGTCCTCCGATCTTGGGAATCGCATATTATCGGGAGCTTCATCGCGGGAATATTTTTCACCTCGATTTTTACAACTGCTCCGGCGATGGTCGTTCTCGGGGAGATTGCAACACTCAACTCAATCTTGGAAGTCGCGTTTTTCGGAGCGATCGGCGCGCTATTGGGCGATTTTTTGATTTTTAAATTCGTCCGCGATAGTTTCGCGGAGAATTTGATGGATTTTATAAAAAAAGGGCATCCGTACCTTAAAGCTCTCTTTTACTCGCGTGCGTACAAAAGACTCCTCCCGTTTATCGGAGCTTTGATTATTGCCTCTCCTTTTCCGGACGAGCTGGGACTCGTCATGCTCGGCGCCGCGCATGTAAAGACAAAATATTTCGTCGTTATCTCATTTTCCTTAAATTTCTTAGGCATCATCGCGATAGGTTTGGTGGTGAGAGCGGTTTTGTGATATCTTTTACAAAGGTAAATTCCGGAGGGTTCGCATAGCGGTCTAGTGCGCGCGCTTGGAAAGCGCGTAAGGGGTAAATCCCTTCGAGAGTTCGAATCTCTCACCCTCCGCCAAGTATCACATTCACTTAAATCAGAAAAATTTTCTGGACGGCTTCGCCGGCGGCATATGCGTATCATATAACAACTTGGAATATAACACAACGGAATACTATGATATAGACATCATGACAAAAGCAATCTTTTCGAAAGACCATAAATATACGGTCGAACAACTTAAGAAAGCCCGCCTTGAGGCAGGCTTGGATCAAGCTGAAGTAGCGAAGCTACTCGACAAGACCCAACCTCATGTCTCGAAAATTGAAGCGGG